>NZ_CP151529.1:0-500000 GCF_045586035.1 Sulfitobacter sp. PM12 | reverse complement strand
GTATCCTTGACGTCGAACCTCTGCACATCAAACCTGCATCACTTACTGAATGATACAGGCGTTTTCTCCGTTTGAAGTGCTTAAAGTTACAAAAGTAACAACAAGCCGTCCAAACAGTGAAGCTGACACCGAATAATCGCTAAGCACCTAAGTGCGTCGCTATCGGCGCGATATACAGACGTTGATCCATCGAATGAACCAAACCGCCCACATATCTCTTCAGATATCTATCAATTTCAAAGAGCGTCGAGACAAAAGAAACCAAGATGCGCCGTAAACTTCTCAGCGCGCCCCGCCTCAATTACCTCAGAATTTCTCCGCTACGTAAGACCCGAACCGTAGCCCGTCGTCCCCGTCTAGCGCCCCGTGTCTGCATGTCTGCGTCTCCGGTAAGGGGCGTTCTAAGGTTTGTTCCAAATACCCGCAACCCCTTTTTTCGGATTTTATCCTTTTCGTCAAAAAACCTTCACAAACGCCTGTTTTATTGACTTTCTGAGCGTCGGAAATTTGTAGCACCAAGTCCCCTCTGGGTATCTCTCTCCGCTTATACGGAGCTTTTCGTGCCTCGACCCAACCACAGGTAGGTCATTGCGGTGGAATCGCCGACTCGCGGGCCGGATAATCGCGAATCCATATGGGGCGTTACAGCCGGTGCACGGTCACATCTGTGCCGCAGGCCTCCTGTGCAAGGTCGACCACGTGCTGGTGGTGGGTGAGATAGATGGCCTGCCCGCGCTTTCCGACCCGTTGCATCAATCGACAGGCCGCGCGGGTGCGGTCTTCGTCGAAGGTTTCAAACACATCGTCACAGAAGAACGGCAGCACGGTTCCTGTCGACGCCATTTGCTCGTAGGCCGCCGCGCGCAGGGCAAGGTAAAGCTGGAACCGCGTCCCTTTGGACATTGCGGCGGCTTCCTTAGACACCCCATCCTCTGCCCGTACGGCCATTAACACATCCCCCTGAGCGGCAGGCTGCGTGGTCAGTGTAGTGTATGCCCCTTGGGTCAGGTCGCTGAATGCCTGTTCGGTCGCGGCCAACATCGTGCTGCGGTGGGTGTCGCGATACCGGCGGATGGCATCCTCGGCCAAAGTATGGCCAAAGCGCCCCGTCAGATAGCGCAGCATCACGGCCTGCATCTGTTCTTCGACCGTGCGCTTTTGCGAGGTGAGCGCCGCAATATCACCATCCCCCCCAACTGCATCCAGCGCCGCTTGCGCCCGAGCGCGCGCAGCAATCGCGCTGTCGAGTTCTGCTTCAAGTCGCGACAGGTCTTCGCAGAGCTCGGCAAGCTCCACTTGCGCCTGTGCGAGGGGCGCGGCGCTGAGGCGTTCCTGCGCCTGCTCCCAGGCATCAACCCCCAGGATCGAAAGCAGACGGGTACGCAAATCCGCACTTTGCTGGCGCAGGGCAATTGCCTGTTGCGCGGTCGCCGTCGCCTGACGCAATGCATCGAGGGTAGAGGTGTCTATCTGGTCATCAAACGCACGGGCCAGAAGTTGGACCTGATCATCTAGCACGGCAATCTCGCGCAGCGCCTCAGCCGCGGCGTCCTCCGCAACGGCAAGGCGGGCGTCCAGATCGCTGCGACGCGCTTGGGCCTGACGGGCACGCTCCACCGCGGTTTGCAAAGCGGCGTAACGCGCCAAGGGCTGTTCCTGCGCGTCTGCCACGCCATCCAGTGCATCCAACTGTGCGATGAAACCGGCGCGATCCTGTTTGATGCCCGCAATCTGACGTCGAACACCCGCCATGCGGGCGTCGACCTCTCGGATACTGCGCAGGCCGGTCAGCCCGTTCCACATGTCTATGCCAGACTGCAGCGCCGGAAGATGCGTCGCGACGGCACCGCGCCACTGGTCACGCGCCTCGGTCACGGCCGTGCGTGCCTTGTCCGCTACGGCTGCTCGGCGATCCCGCTCTGCCGTGGCCTGACGCACTGTGGCCTGTGCGAGCTTTTGCGCATTCTGATGCTCGCGCGACGCCGCGATCTGGGTTTTGGCCATGAGCACGACGGTCCGCAAAGGCGCATCCCCTGCCTCCAACCGTGCCGCCAGATCGTCGCGCATCTGCTCAGCCGCGCGCAATAGCTCTGCGTGGGTCTGTTCAGATGTCTTTAAAGTTTCGGCTGCAGTTTGCGCCGCCTCTGCGTCGCGTACCCATTCAACAAAATCCTCGGCGGAAAGGGTTTCGGGCAGGCCAAGTGCGTCGAGGTGGGACCGCAGTTCACCCGTCACCTTATCAAACGCCACCTCGGTCGCGGTACGTTTATTCTGCGCCCTGTCATGATCCTGCCGCGCCTCGATCAACTGTCGTTCCGCCTGCCGCATTTCCGCCAGCGATTGGCTTTGCCCTGCGCGTAATAAGGTCTGCGCGTCATCCGCGCGCATGGCGGCCTCGAACGCAGACGCAGAGGCCATGTCCAACACATCTTTATGCAGCGCCCATAACTCGTCTCGGGTTTGTCGCCCTTTGGCGGCGGCATCATCGCTGATCAAGTCTGGGGCCGACGCGGCCATCGCATGTTTTGTCTCGGCATCCGCCAAACGATCGGCTGCTGTGGTTTCCGCCTGCACGGCAGCACGCAGGGCAAGCCGCGCTTCGCCATGGGCCTGCATCAATTCCTGCGCGCGCCGGCTGCTGAGCGGAAGTGCCGGAACCGCGTCGAACGCCACATTTTGCCGCGCCAGCCCGCGCAACGCAGTGGCCACCCCCTGACGATCCGCCGCGAGCTGGCGCAGCGCATCATTATACCGACTGACCAGATCCTCCGCTTCGGCCTGCATGAACAGGCGTTCCACGTCCGCGTCGACGGCGGTCTCTTCTTCGGTATCGCGCAGGGCCCGTGCCGCGTCATCGTATTTGTCGCGCGCCACCTCTGCCTCCGCCTGAGTGGTTTGCAGATGCTTGCGCGCATCGTCCAGAGTGGCGCGCGCCTGTTCAAGCGCCGCAAGGGCGGGATCGCTTAAAATGAATTGCGCAAGCGCGCCATCGGCGGGCAACCCCAGAGTATCAAGCCGCGCCCGCATATCAGCGGTATCCTGCATCAACTGTGCTTCGCGTTTGGGCAGGTCGGATTGCCCCGCCTCTACCTGACTTTTCTTGAAGGCAAGCGCATCAACATCAGCCCCTCGCGCCAAATCATCCGCGTTGACGGCGACCTCGTCTCGCGCGGCCCGCAATGTGTGCACCTCGGCGACGGACCGTTCCCTTTCGGCAACAAGTGCGATCCGTTTCGTCATCATTTTAATCAAGTCTTCGCTGTCGAACTCCAGCGTCATGGGATAATGCGCGATAGGGGTAAGCTGCACCTCTAGGGTTTTCCATTCTGTCGCCAATGGATGCGCATCAAGTATAGCCTCCAGCCGCGTTTTCTGAACGGAAAGCTCGGACTTGGCGGCGCGCAGACGCTGCTCTTCGGTTTGGGCGGCATCCCGCGCAAAACGCAACTCGCGAAACGCGGCGGCGCTGACGTCAAGATCCTTGATCTGCTGGACCAGTTCCGCATGTGCAGCCTTCAGCGCCGCGAACTCTGATTTTGTACCGCCTTTTAGATAAAGGTCACGATTGCCCTGCGCCACCCGCCCCAAGACCTGCGACAGATCGCTGATACCCGCCGCGGCAGAGAACAGCAGCTTCCCGATATCCCCCTCGCTTTTGGTAATCTCTTCGCCGCCGGCTTCGATTGTTTCATCGTCTAGACACAGCAGGCTTTGGTATTCCTTTTGCGACACACCGCGCAGCGCCGCAGACAGCAAAGCATCGGGCACAGGTTGGCCCGCCCCGTCCACAAGATTGCCCGAGCGCTTGGGCAACCGGGACAGCTGGTGGATCTGCCCGTCAATATCGACGGTACCGCTGACGCGCAGGTTCGCGCGGGGGTGTTTGAAGGCATAGGGTTCACGCGCGGCAAAACCGTAAAGCAGCCGCAGATACCCCTCCATCAGGGTGGTTTTGCCCGCTTCATTCCGGCCAAAGACGATATGAAAGTCCGATCCGCTTGCGGGGCGCGCGCCGAAATCCAGCACGCGGTCGGTAAAGTGACCAAATCGGTCCAGCGCAAGCTGCTCCAGCCGCATCATTCGCCCGCTCCTCGCATCTGCGCGGCCATGGTCAACACCGCCTCATCGGTCAGTTGCCGCAACAATGCCTCTTGCGTTTCTGCATCCGGTGCGAGGGCGCGGCGCTGATCAGCAGGCAATAGGCCAAGGATCTGGGTCAACTCTTGCTGCAACCTGTCCCGAGTGGCGGGTTCCGTGGCGATGTCCGTCATCAACTGCTGTACCTCGGCCACAGCACCATCCACCGCATCCTCTGATACAGCAGTCACATCCACCGACATCTTCTCGATCCACAGATCACCGATGCTTTCTGCGATTTCGTCGGCTTGAGCGCGCCAAACATCCGCCAACTGGCGTATCTGCCACGCCAGCGCCGTTTGCCCCGTCAACCGCAACCGCAAGATCGCCGCGCCCCGCCCGGCCTGTGCCTGAAACACCGACCGCAGTTTGCGGCGCAGATCTTCGTCAGTCTCCGCCCCCGTCACATCGCAATCACAGCGGCGGAATTCCACGACCGAGGTCGCCACTTCCGAAACCGAGATCTTGCCATCCTCGATCGTCAGCAGGCTAGCGGACTTTGGCCCCGCCTCCCCGATATCGCGCCCTTGCGGCATGCCCGGCATCACGATCCAGGGGTCTTCGCTGTGCACGGCGCGTTTGTGAACATGTCCCAACGCCCAATAATCAAACCCAGCCCCCGCCAGTTCGCCGACCGACACAGGCGCATAAAGATCATGCCCCTCCGCCCCCGCGAGAGAGGTATGCATCATCGCAATATTAACCGCCCCTGCCTCTGGCACGGTATACTTCGGCAGCAGGCTTTCCGGCGCGTGACGGTCGCGAAAGCTGACACCGTGGATATAGACGGGGTGGTCCGCCAACTGTACCTTCTCCCCCCGCCCGTCGAACACATGCACGTTCGGCGGCAGGTCGATCTCCCCCGCGATTGGGTTTTCCGCGTCATGGTTCCCCTTGATATAGAACACCCGCACGTCAGCCTGCGCCAAACGATGCATCTGCGCGGCGAGATACGCGGCGGTTTTCGCGCTACGTTCTTGCCCGTCATAAAGATCGCCCGAGATCAGAAAAGCGCTGAGCCTCTCGTCGATGCAATATTGCACCATTGTCTCAAGCGCTTGCCGGCTGGCGCCGCGCACCTGCGCGGCCAGACGGTCATCCTTCATCGCCAAACTACGAAGCGGTGAATCGAGGTGAAGATCGGCAGTGTGCAGAATACGAAGGGTCACGGACGTAGGCCACCTTGTTCACGGAAAACGCTGCGGTCTTTGTCACGTAGTTCACATTCCGTTGCAACGGGCCGCAGTTGTGTCTTGCGGCTTTGATCCGCTGATCCCGCGGGCTAAGACTGTCACACCCGCCTGATAGAAAGTCATTCGATGCATCGACACGATATCCCGCTGACCCAAGACCTGGTGCTGATCGGCGGCGGGCATGCCCATGCGTTGGTGCTACGCAAATGGGGGATGAACCCGCTACCGGGCGCGCGGTTAACCGTCATCAATCCCGGCCCCACGGCCCCATATACAGGTATGCTGCCGGGCTATATCGCGGGCCACTATTCACGTGAAACACTCGAGATTGACCTCGTGCAACTGTGCCGCTTTGCGGGCGCGCGTCTGATCCTGTCCCACGCCACAGGAATCGATCGCACTGCGCATCTGGTTCATGTCGAAGACCGCGCGCCTATTGCATATGATGTTGCCTCCTTTGATATCGGGATCACCGCTAAAATGGGTATCCCGGGGTTTGATGGCTTTGCTGTCGGTGCAAAGCCACTTGATGTCTACGCCAAACGCTGGCGCGATTTCCTTGCCGCGGTGACGAGCGGGGACATAGAGCCCGAAATCGCCGTGATCGGCGGCGGTGTCGCCGGTTGCGAGCTGTCCCTCGCGATGGCCCATGCCGTGCGCAGCGCGGGGATCGAGCCTCGGGTCACCTTGCTACAGTCCGACCCGACGCTTTCGGGCCTTGGCAACCGCGCGCGCCACACGGTCGAGGCCAAGCTTCGCGGCGCCAAGGTCACCCTACGCACCGGCGTACGCGTCACGGAAATCGCCGCCGATCATGTCGTTCTTGGCAGCGGCGACAAAATCCGTTCTCAATTGACGGTCGGCGCTGCCGGTGCTTTCCCGCATGAATGGCTGGCGCAAACGGACCTTCCCTTGCGTGATGGGTTCATCGAAACCACGCCCGACCTGTCACTTCCCGGTGACCCAACTGTATTTGCCGTCGGCGACTGCGCAGCAATGCCCTTTGCCCCACGCCCCAAGGCTGGCGTGTTTGCCGTTCGCGCAGCACCCATCCTGTATCACAACCTTCGTGCCGCCCTCACCAATGGGCCCCGCAAGCCCTTCAAACCACAAAAACGTTACCTAAAGCTTATCTCCCTTGGGGAAAAATCGGCTTTGGCGGAAAAATTCGATCTTGCATTCTCGGGGCCTGCGTTATGGCGCTGGAAAGACCGGATCGACCGCGCCTTCATGGATAAACTTGACGATTTGCCGCCGATGCAACCGCCAGCTTTGCCCGATACGCTGGCGCAGGGTGCCCGCGATATACTGGCCGCGAAACCCTTATGTGGCGGCTGTGGCGCTAAGGTCGGAAACACAGTGCTTCGTGACGGGCTATCGTCGCTTCATGATCCGACGGATGCGGCCATTCTTTCTGTGCTCGGCGATGATGCTGCGGTGCTAAAGCAACCCGGTGGCGGTTTTCAGGTCATCAGCGCCGATCACTTGCGCGCTTTGATCCACGACCCCGCCTTGATGACGCGCATCGCAGCAGTGCACGCCTTAGGCGACATTTGGGCCATGGGAGCGCAGCCCCAAGTGGCTCTTTCCAGCATCGTACTACCCCATATGTCTCAGGCGCTTCAGTCCCGGACACTGCAAGAAATCACCGACGCAGCCCGTGCGATATTCGACCACGCGGGCGCGACGATTGTCGGGGGGCACACATCGATGGGTGCCGAAATGACCATCGGATTCACCGTCACCGGCACGCGCGAAACGCCACCAATCACCCTGTCGGGCGCTCAAGCTGGCGACTGCCTTGTGCTGACCCGGCCCATCGGATCAGGAATTATCATGGCTGCGCATATGGATGGCACAGCACGGGGAGCCGACGTCGCCCAGGCCCTAAACGAGATGGCAGAACCGCAGGACCGTCAAGCCTTCCACCTGCGTCGCGCCAATGCCATGACAGATGTCACCGGCTTTGGCCTTGCGGGTCACATCGCCGCCATCTGCCGCCCATCGCGCCTGAGCGCGGAAATCTCGGCGGACGCCATTCCTGTCTACTCCGGTGCCCGAGACCTATCAGATCGCGGCGTGCACTCCTCGCTGTATCACCCCAACGTAGACAACGTCCCCACGCGAGGACGCAGCGACCCGCTTTTGCACGACCCCCAAACCGCAGGCGGCTTGCTGGCTGCTCTACCCCCAGCCGAAGCAGAGATTGCGATCCGAGACATGGCCGCCGAAGGTAAAAAATCCTGTATTATCGGGCATTTGACCGACGGCGAAGGACCAATCACTGTGCTGTAGCTACACTCGGTGCGTCTGGCGATCCCGGGAGGACTCGAACCCCCAACATCCTGATTAGAAGTCAGGTGCTCTATCCAGTTGAGCTACGGGACCACTCAGGCCATCTCATAGCTAGTTTGCGTGGGATGAGCAAAGCAAAATCTATCCGCAATCCCCATGATATTGTCATCACGTATCTCCTCTTCCGATAGTGTAAATCACCAATGGCTCCGCACAGGGACCCAATACTTATTGATCTTTCGGACTTAGCCTTCGACGATCCCAGGTGATACCGGCACGCACAACACGCGCCGGCGCGCCCACAGCCAAGCTATGTGCGGGGATAACCCCAAGAACCATGGAACGGCTACCGATCACTGAATGCTGCCCTATCTGCGCGCCTTTCATGATCCTGACACCATGGGCCAACCAGACGTGATCCCCGATTTCGATATCTTGGGGCGGGTTGACCCGTTCCCCCGTTTCTACGTCAAGGATCGAATGCATATCACTGACATCCATGGTGATATCCCCGGACAGCATGCAATCCTCGCCAATCGTAATCGCGCCCGCTTCGTGCAGACTGAGATGCGCCATCATGATCGTGGTGCGATCGCCAATGCGAATATGCGTATCACGCGCGCGGCATCGAAATGACCCCGCCAAACGACAATCTGCGCCAATATAGACGGCGCTCTCGTGATTCCTGAGCTCAACCAAGCCACCGGAGATCACAGTACCCTCGCCGATCACCACGTGGTTATTGCGCCCGTATATATTAATCCGCACCCCTTCGGCGCAGGTAGCTGTTGGCGATATATCTACCTGATTGTTCTGACCATTATCCGTCACCAAAACGCCAAGTTGCGTTTTGCTCACCTATGTCACCTCCCGTAAAATCCGAACAGAAATTCTGTTGTAATGCTGAGTGAACTTAACCTCCCCTTAAGAGTGAGCGTGCTGATCTAGAGCTCTATCAACGCAACATAGAATCGAAATGATTGATTTTGTATAAACAGCTCAAAGCTCTCTTTGCCCGCTATATCGCCGCCCACCTAAGGGCCTTGGGGCGTCCAATGCACATTACGGACCCGTCCGGTGCCACGGTGGGTGCCGTTGATGTATTTGCCGTAAATGACGGGAACTTGAGGCTGGCGGGCTGGACGTTCGCGGATGATATCGTGCTGCATATGAACGGCGTAAAAGTAAGCGCTAAAGCCGACTTGATCCGTGACGACGTGACCAAAGCCTATGGTGGCCCGCGACGGGTCGGGTTCGACCTGACCACGCCGCTTGGCCCGACAGGCTTGCAAGAAATCGGGCGGTTTGGGGTCGAATTTCACCGTGTCCGCAATGGCACCTGGACAATTGCGCGAAGTCTAAAACTCCCTCACCTTTGGTGGATTCAAGCGCGATTGGTAATCAAATTCGTCATCGCGCTGATGCTGCAGTTGCCTGCCTATGGCGGCTGGCGCGTCAAACGGGACCCCGCTTTTCGCACGCGGATCAAACGCGGGCTGGGGCTATGCCCCATCCACCATGCGCGCGAACTTGACCCTGACCTTTTCCGCGCCAATGCGCCTCCCGTCACAACGGCATCGGTGACGATAATACTGCCGGTATTCAACGCGCATGACCTACTGAAAGAGGCGCTGCGGCGCGTCGTCGACAATACCGATCTTCAGTGGCGCATTATTCTGATCGAAGATTGCTCAACCGATAAACGGATTCTACCGTTGCTGCGCGCGTGGTCTTTGGCACACAATGACCGTGCGACACTGCTTGAGAATGATCAAAACCTTGGGTTTGTAAAAAGCGTAAACAAAGGCTTGCGCTATGCACAACGCTGGCCCGACACGGTAATTTTACTGAATTCTGACGCCTTAGTCCCGGCGAACTGGGCGAGCCGCCTTATCCGCCCCCTCGTTGAATATCCACGCGCCGCCACTGTAACTCCAATGTCTAACGACGCGGAAATTTTTACCGCCCCCCTCATATGTGCGCCCCAAAAACTTGCCGCCGGACAGGGGGATCTTATAGATGTGACCGCCGCGCAGCTTAACCCGCAAAGCTATCGCGTGGCCACGCCGACCGGGGTGGGATTTTGCATGGCGATAAATCCCAGCTATCTCAGAACTGAACCGCAATTGGATGTCAGTTTTGGTCGGGGATACGGCGAAGAGGTCGATTGGTGCCAGCGCATCAGAGCAGCGGGCGGACAGCATTATTGCGCCGTTAACCTTTTCGTAGAGCATCGCGGTGGACAAAGTTTCGGATCGGAAGAGAAGACGCGTCTCATCGCGAAAAATAACGCTCTTATTTCAAAACGTTATCCCGAATACGATAGAGATGTGCAGCAGTTCATTGCCTCTGACCCATTGAAATCGCCCCGGCTCGCTTTGGCATTGGCTTGGCTCGGGGCACAAGACACCTATCCGGTCTCGATATATCTTGCACACAGCATGGGTGGCGGCGCTGAATCGTATCTGCAACATCGGGTGAAATCAAAACATCACGCGTTGGGCCGTTCCGCTGTTGTAATCAGGGTCGGCGGTGCCATGCGATGGCAAATCGAATTGCATTGCCATGACGGAATAATCTCCGGCGGGACCAACAACCTCGACTACGTCAAACAACTTCTACACCCCATAAAACGGCGACGATTAATCTATTCCTGCGCGGTTGGGGATCAAGATCCGCTGACTATTCCAAGTGCAGTTCTAGAATTGAGCCAAACCGGCCAACAGGTGATAGAGTTTCTCTTTCATGACTACTTCGCAATCTCGCCAAACTACACTCTTCTGAACGATCACGGAGTGTACGATGGCCTACCCCCACCTCACCTAAATGCCCCAGCAACCACAGGTGCACCGATAAGCATGATTCGGTGGCAAAGCGAGTGGGGAAAACTCATGACTGCATCCC
This sequence comes from Sulfitobacter sp. PM12, assembly GCF_045586035.1. Classification (NCBI taxonomy): domain Bacteria; kingdom Pseudomonadati; phylum Pseudomonadota; class Alphaproteobacteria; order Rhodobacterales; family Roseobacteraceae; genus Sulfitobacter; species Sulfitobacter sp. PM12. The sequence goes on along the minus strand of NZ_CP151529.1, from coordinate 489,471 downwards.
AAGAGATCGTGGTATTTTCTAAAAATAGCAAAGAAATTGTGCGCGCAGCATTCCCCAACTGCGCCGATAAAATTCAAGTTACACCGCATAGAATTTCAGACGCCGTGCCCCGTATCCCTCGGCCCCTCAGCCCAAAGCGCCCGGTGATCGGTGTATTGGGCGACATTGGTCTTCAGAAAGGCGCACAGATCATCAGCCGAGCCGCTGATGCGATAGATGTGCAAGGTGTCGGTATGGTCATCGTCGGGAACTTCGATCCCGCCATTCCCCTCCCCCCCTCGGTGCCTATCCATGGGAGATATACCATATCAGATCTGGGAAAAATTGCCGCCCGATACGGCGTGACAGATTGGTTAATACCTTCCGTATGGCCGGAGACATTCTCGTTTACCACGCACGAAGCTCTGACATCCGGTTTGCCCACCCATGCGTTCGCAATTGGTGCTCAGGGCGAGGCGGTTACGAAAGCTGAAAACGGTTTCCCTATTCCCTACTCAACCCAACAGGATTTGGCGGATATTCTGCTGTCTCACATTAAAAACCACATCACCAAAACCTGGGCGGTGGCCTCATGAGCCAGATCTCAGTTCCCCTAAAATTTTTGCGAAACAATGGCATCGAAGTACTGAACCGGGGTGCTACGTCGATCAACCTGCCCAGACATACCGTGCTCGAAGCCCCGGGGAGCCTAAAATGGACACAGTATGAACACTCGTTAGAGATGGGAACGTTCTCGTATCAAGTCTCGGGATACTGTTTTGCCGCACGTATCGGCCGATATTGTTCATTCGGCGAATCCGTCCAAATAGGTCGGCAAAACCACCCGTTGGACTGGGTATCCACAAGCCCCGCTTTCTATCTTGGGGACCGGGTATTCGAACTTGGCGACGGTTTTGAGGCAGCCGAACATTACCACAATTATAGGACAGCTCACAGCAAGCCTCCCACCAAGGTAAAAATCACTACAATTGGAAATGATGTATGGATCGGGCACGGGGCGTATATCGCCGCCGGGGTCACCATTGGCGACGGCGCAATAATCGGTGCGCATTCGGTCGTGACCCGTGACATTGCCCCTTATTCAGTCGTCGCGGGGAATCCGGCCACTCTCAAACGAATGCGCCTACCGCCGAACTTCATCAGTCTCATGTTAAAGTGCCGCTGGTGGCAGTTTGCGCCGTGGCAAATGGACCACCTTGATCCGTCGGATGTGCTGGAATTCTGTAGAGGGATAAACTCAATGCTCAAAGATGTCGCGCCTTTCGCACCCCCGACGCTGGATCTGAGATCGGAAACCATTCAGTGAAAAAAGTCGCATTTTTACACATACCCAAAACCGCGGGCCAATCTGTTCACTCGGAGCTCACTAAAATTTATAGCAGCGCTCGAACCTCTCCTGTTCGCGTTCACCACCAAGCTTCTTCAGACGGTCAATTCCCCAACGGGTATGACCTTTACTCGGGTCACCTAGATTGGTGCCGCCTTCGTGAGACCCAGACAGATGCCTTTGCGTTCACGGTACTTCGCGATCCATTTGAAAGGATCGCTTCTTTCTATTTTTATTTAAGAAATAAGGCCTCGCGCCTCACGGACAGCCTACTCTCGTCGCCTGGGCATATGGGGTTGTACAAAGTAAAAAATTGCTCCCCCGCCGCATATTTCTTTGGCGGAAGTCCCGCTTGGCAACAGTTCATTAAGGATCACTACGACAATTTTTACTGTAGCTATCTCGCCACCGGGAAAGTTCGCGGGGCGGCCGAGGTCTGCCATTTCTCGAAAGATATGCTTGTTGGTCAAGCGATAGGCGGCGCGCGGAAACTAGATAGGGTTTATCGCTTAAGCAGTTTAAATCTGCTTGAAAATGACATTCATAACCTGACTGGGCGTCGTCCTTCGATTGTGAAAACGCGCATCAATGTTGGGCCAAAAGGCGTTCAGACAAGCCGTTGGCAAGATCTAATGACTCTGATCAACGATAAACCGGCACAGGAAAGACTGGCTGCGTTTGCTGAGGCTGACATATCCCTGCTTGATCGCCTCAATGACGAGGGTTTGTTAATTTAACACCGCTTCAGAACCGTTTGAGTTGTGCAAGCGCGCGCAGGGCTAGATCCCCCGCACGTGTTTGCCGGTAGATCCCGAGCGAAGTCAGTGCCGCGCGACCCTTAGTATGACTTTGGGATCGCCAATCGAGAAACCTCAGTAATTGCTCGCGAGCGGTCGCCGTCAGAACGGGAGCAATTCGGTACATCGCGGCCGCATTTGCATCGATCCAATTCACCAACGTACCATCCGCCATGCATCGAGCCCTGCGCCGTAAATGGCGAACAGGCGCGCCCACAAGATTTTCACCGTGTTGCCTGTATAGTACCCCAGGTTTCTGATCATGAAGAATACCAAACCCGGCGCCCGTGATCGCTTGATACATCCACCAATCATGAAAAGGAGTTTCCGCAACGTCGGTAGTACTTAAAATGCTACGCAGATAGTTGGTGACGATAGGCGGAATCACAATCGTATTTCCGCGCAAAACATTCTGTACGATTGCATTTCCAAAACGATAAGGGCGGTTCAGCATTGGGGACGTTCCCAACCGCCCCCCCGTTTGGTCCACATAGTAACTTCTACTACTGTAAACACATCTACCACCCAGCCGCCCGACGAGCGCGACAGCACGGGATAGTTTGTGAGGCAGCCAGATATCATCCTGATCGGAAAACGCCACCCACCTCCCGTCTAACTCTTGGTTTTTCAACAATTTATAATAATTGGCGGCAACGCCCCTCTGAGGCCCTTTGAGCAAGTGAATATCATGGTGCGGTGTTTCCGCTTTGAAATTTTCAAGCGCCTCCCAGGTGCCATCGGTCGAGCCGTCATCGCTTGCCCAAAGGCTCCAATCCTGATGCGATTGCCCGCGGATTGAGGCCAGCTGATCTGCCAAAAACATGCCACCGTTCTTCGTCCCCATTAAAATGTGAACATGCGGTTCCGCCATCCCAAAGTCCTTCGTAGTTTAATCGACTTTCTCTGAACTACTTCGCGCGAATTAATAAACTGTGAGGACTATTGAATTAGGCACTGAGATCATGACCCATAATCCTGCCCAATCAACGACCACGCACCATACGCATGCGGCGCGCAAACAACAAAAGCTGCGCGAGCGTGAGGAAGCTTTGCGACGCATCGAAAAAAAACGGCATGATAGGGCGCTTGCCGTTGCGGCGCGGGAAAAGAAACGAGAAACCGCCTCTCAAGCGACCATTCTGACACTGCCAGTCACGGCGATCGTCCCGCCTGTGCCGCAAGCGCGCCTTCACCTACGTCATCGGCTTTCGTTTGTCAGCTTTATCATCATCGTTCTCGGAACCAGCCTGTTCGTGTCATGGTACCTTTGGGAGCGCGCTGCAGATCGCTATACCTCTATCGCAGGATTTGCTGTCCATAGCGAGGATATGAGCTCGCCGGTCGAACTCTTGGGTGGGGTTGCAAATCTCTCGGGGTCCGGTGCCGCGGACGAAGAAGTTCTGTATCAATTCATTCAAAGTCAGCACTTAGTAGAGAAAATCGATAAGTCTCTGAATTTGCGAAAAATATGGTCGCCCCCCGCAACAAACTCTGATCCGGTCTTCGGCTACCACGCCCCTGGTACGATCGAGGATCTGACCAAATACTGGGGTCGCATGGTCAATGTATATAGCGATAGTAGCACCGGTCTGATCGAGGTTAAGGTGCAAGCATTTGCTCCCGAAGACGCGCGGGCCATTGTCCAAGAAATCTATGCTGAAAGCGCACAACTGATACATGAACTTTCCGCGATAGCGCGCGAGGATGCTACCCAACATGCTGAAGAAAACTTGGCGCGCGCAGCGCAGCGCCTCAAGAAAACGCGGCTTACGCTGGCCCAATTCCGCATGAGGAACCAATTGGTGAGCCCCGATACATCGCTTCAAATTCAAACTGGGTTATTGGCATCTTTAGAAGCAGAAATGACGGAAACGTTGATTAGCATCGACATGCTTCAACAAACCAGCACGCCAACCGATCCCCGCTTGAAGCAAGCGCAACGAAGGCGCGAAATAATAGCAGCGCGTATCTCGCAGGAGCATCAAAAATTGAACGCCAAGCAGGGTGCAATGCACTCCATTGGTTTCGCGGACCTTTTCGGGCAGTTTGAAAGCCTAAAGGTCGATTTGGAATTTGCTGAACAGTCTTATACCGCCAGCCAAGCCGCCTTTGATACAGCGGTTGCAGAGGGGCGAAGAAGATCAAAATACTTGGCGGCGCATATCCCTCCGACACTTGCAGAGACTTCGATTTATCCAAATCGCCCATTTCTTCTAGGCGTCACATTCGCATCTAGCTTCGCCCTGTGGGCGCTCGTTATGCTGGTCTGGCACTCCTTACGTGATCGGCGCTAGGCTCGCCGATGATTGTCTTTCGAAATTTGACCAAATCCTATCATGTGCGGGGGCGACGGAAGACAGTCGCTTCAAATATTAACGTTATTTTTCCAACTGGTATTTCTGTCGGGCTGCTAGGGCGGAACGGCGCTGGAAAATCTACGCTGCTCAAGATCATTGCGGGGGCAACTGACCCTACATCGGGCGAGGTCATCTCTGATGGCAGTGTATCCTTCCCAGTTGGCTTTGCTGGGTCGTTCCACCCCGACATGACGGGGGCACAAAACACGCGCTTCGTTGCACGGATTTATGGTGCAGACACGTCTGCACTGGTCGACTACGTCGCCGATTTTTCAGAGCTTGGGGTTCACTTTCATCTTCCATTCCGAACATACTCCGCCGGTATGAAGTCGCGCCTGGCTTTCGGCGTTTCCATGGGGCTGCAGTTTGACACCTATTTGATTGACGAAATCACCGCTGTCGGAGATGCGCGGTTCAAACAGAAAAGTCGTTCCATATTTATGGACCGCCTGTCCCGATCTGGTGCAATATTTGTAAGCCACTCCAATGGCATGCTACGAGAACTATGCACTGCAGGCGCTGTTCTAGAGTCCGGAAATCTAGAATATTTTGCCGACATTAACGATGCGATAGCACATCACGAATACAACATGGGGAAATGATCAGCTCATCCCAAGGCGTACCGTATGACTCCATCTCTTCTGCCGGAAAACACCAAGCTTGCCTATTGCATCGGGGCTCAGAAAGCCGGCACGACTTGGCTTTATGAAACCTTGCGCACCAGCAGTCAGATTCATTTTTCGCGCAATAAGGAACTTCATTATTTCAATGTGATCGCGGGTAAGTCTGACCAGGTTTTTGACCTACGTATGAACACGGCGAAAACCTTGGCAAGGGAACTGGTGTCAGAACGCGGCCCCAAGAATCGGCGCAATCTTAGGGTCCTCAGCGAATTGGCTGACCTTTTGTCTATCTACACGGATGCGCCTGAACATCACGAGGCTTATCTTTCCTATCTTACTCAGGGATTTAGCGGCCAGCCTGTGATTTGCGACATCACCCCGGCTTATGCGATACTGGACGCAAAGGACTTTTCTGAAATGGGGAGCCTTGGCGAAAGTTGTTTCATTTTTATTTTGAGGGATCCGATTGATCGTATGTGGTCCCAAATCAGAATGGCCGTTAGCGCAGATGCCGCCCAGGTAGCCGACTTTCAAACGGCTTGCGAGGCGCGCGCGCAGCATTTGATCGACAGTAAACGGCTGCCTAAGTTAGAGCGGGCGAACTATCGGCGCACGATGAGCGAGCTGGAAGCCGTGATCCCTCCACATCGAATTAAATATGTATTTTACGAAGACCTTTTTCACGCTCATACCATGCGCGATATCTGCACGTTCTTAGGTATTTCGCCGATTTCACCCAAAGCTGATCTTCGCAGTAATTCTGGTCGTCACGCCATGTTGCCAGAGCACCTAAAACACAGTTTTAGAGAGGCCTTTGCCCTACAGTATGACTTCATTTTAAATCGTTTTGGCGCAGCGACGCCCGCACGATGGCAGGTCAACAGCGCGCAGAGGGTACCAGGATGATAGGTCGGGTCGCACGCCGACGAAGAACAATGGTCTTTGCGACGCCGCGCATTATCGTCGCGCTGATACTTCGCGAAATCGGGACCAGCTATGGCCGGTCCCCGGGTGGGTATATTTGGGCATTGGCTGAACCCGTTCTCGGGATCGCGCTGTTGACCGCAATATTCTCGATCGGGTTTCGTATGCCCCCGCTCGGAAACAATTTTCCGATCTTTTACGCTACAGGTTTGCTGCCCTTTTTGATGTTCGTCGATCTCAGCAACAAGGTCGCGCAGGCGATCAACTATTCGAAACAGCTACTAGCCTACCCGCGCGTGACTTTCGTCGACGCCATCTTGGGGCGGTTCATCCTCAATTTTCTCACTCAGCTTCTTGTAGGCTTTATCGTACTGAGTGGGATCATTTTTCTGTTTGATACGCGGGCCGCAATAAATGCATCAGACATCGTGTCAGCTCTGACTATGACTGCTGCGCTTTCACTCGGCGTAGGGGTATTCAACTGTTTCATGATGTCGATGTTTCAGGTCTGGCAACGTGTCTACGGGATTTGCACGCGGCCGCTTTTGCTACTGTCCGGCGTCATCTTTTTATACGAAACGATACCCGTACCCTACCGCAGCTATCTTTGGTTCAATCCGCTGATCCACGTGGTGGGCCGCGTCAGGTCCGGTTTTTATCATAACTACGACGTACCCTACGTCTCCTCAGCCTATGTCTACGCCGTTGCCGCAATACTGGGCCTTTTTGGCCTTGTGTTATTAAGGCGCTATCACCGTGACATTCTGGAACGGTAACCATCCCAGCATGGCAATGTGAGCTTTAAAAACTTTCGAAGTCGCCATTCAGGATGGATAGGTTCTCGACCCCCAGCAGATCCAGTGTTTTGCCGCTGCCAAAATCCAGCACGATATGCCCCTCGGCCCCTTTGCGTGCGAACGACTGAAGTTGGCTCATCGATAAACTTCCCCCACCCCAAAGGGCAGAATCCAGCGAAAGAGTATCAATTTCGTTTTGAAAGCTCAGGATTGTGTCTTGGCCTGCACCATAGATAAACCGATCTGCCCCGATGCCACCGGATAGCACGTCGTTTCCCGCGCCGCCGTCAAGCGTATCGTGACCGGCATTGCCTTTGATCAAATCATCGCCGTCGCCGCCGATCAGCTGGTCGGCACCATTGTCGCCCGACAGCGTATCGTTCCCGGACCCACCGTTAACCGTATCGTTGTTGATCCCCCCGGCAAGACGGTCATTCCCGCTGTCCCCCTGCAGAATATCTGCCCCCGCATTTCCGAAAAGCTGATCATTCCCGCTGCCGCCAAGCAGTTGATCCGCACCGGCGCTACCCTCCAAACGGTCTTTGCCGGCACCGCCCCACAGGCTATCGGCATTTAACCCGCCGATCAGATGGTCATCGTCCCTATCCCCATAGAGTCGATCCGCGCCGTTATTGCCGGTTAACGTGTCGTTCCCGTCGCCACCGCCAAGCGCGTCATACCCGTCGCCGCCCCACAGGGCGTCGTCCCCATCACCAGCGCGCAACGTGTCCCAGCCGATACCGCCCCAGATCTGATCCCCCTCGGTCCCACCGTCAATCAGATCGCTTCCGCCGCTACCATAGATCGTATCGGCCCCAGCTTCGCCAAGAATCGTATCATTGCCGCCTGCGCCGATCAGCTTGTCACCATCCGCGCGCCCGCTGATATGATCATCGGCCGCATCCCCTTCCAGCACATCCGACTGTGGCGTGCCGACCAGAACCAAAGGGGTCGGTGCGGTGGGAAGGGATGGCGTATCAGCTTCCTCTGGCAGGGTCCAATCCGGCATGAAACGCGACTGCCCAATCAGATCGAGCGCTTGAACATCATCCTCGCTAAGGGACTGTCCGTTCGATGTTTTTATCTCTAGCCGCTCCTCACCAAAGGACAGAACCGCACCATTTTTGGTCGAAGATATGGTCAACTGAGACCCATGCCTCAGGAACGGCCAGGCCGACAGATCAATGCTGTCCTGCGCGCTGTCGAAATCGGCAATCGTATCGGCCTCCCCATCTGCGGAGAGGACGAAAAGATCGCGGCCGGAACCGCCGGTCAACAGATCACGGCCGCCGCCGTCTCGCAAGATATCATCCCCTGCGCGCCCGGAGATATGGTCCGCGCCATCCCCGCCGGATAGCAAATCGCCCCCCGTGCCGCCTGTCAGCGTGTCAGCTTGATCATCCCCTGTTGCCGCCGCAACCCGGTCAGAAATATCCACTGTAAAAATGCTCAGCCCCGCTTCGGCACCTGAGGCGACGGCGAGGTGCAGTAAATCTCCTTGTACCGAAAAGTTAAGCGCCGACACCGCGTCGAGCGTGCTTCCCTCCGTGTCTTCGATCGACACCAGATGCATCAACCGGCCATCGTCCATCAGTTCGAAGACCGAAACGCCGTCATCTCCGCCCGCCGCCGCCACATAGGCGCGGCCGTGATGTGTTGCGGTCTCGATCACATGCACCCCGTCAAAGCGCGTGTCCCGCGTGTCGAGGACGTGATCCGTTAAGGTTAATGCGCCATTTGCCCCCAGCATCGCGACGCTCAAACTCGCGCTTCCCGCCGCGGCCAGTATCGCAAATCCATGCCCCCCAACGTCTACAAAGGCTGTCGCGCTTGGCCTGCCGATCCCCACGCCATCCTCCGCCGCGATACGAGAGACTTCTCGCGGGATACCATTCCCATCCAACTTGAACGAAATAAATGCGTCGTCCCGCGCCGAAGACGCCAGTAGATACGGCGTGCTTCCGACATACCCGACGCTCAGGCCGGTCAGACCTGCCTCTGACGCGACGCCACTGTCGCCCAATATGCGCGTCAGCGCCCCATTGTCGCCCATGCGCCATGACCCGATGCTATCCGCCCCCCGCACCAGCCCGTATAGATGGCTCTGAGCGGCTAAATCCAGCGTCTCGACGGCCAGTAACTGGGCAGGCACGGCACCACCGGTCACGGCAGAAACGTCACCAAAGCGCCCATCACCTGTTAACGCAACGCGGGTGAGCGCGGCGTTATCCGCCCCCGTGAGCAATAGCGCACCGTCTACAACCTCCAGCCTGCTGGTGACCCCGGCCCGCGTGTCCCCGGCGATGGCCCGACTGTCCAGAAACCGAAGCCCCCCTTCCGCATCAATGCGATAGGCCAGCAAGTCACCGCCACCAAAGCGCGAGGTCGTGTAAAGCACCGCCCCGCCAGAGGATTGGACAACCGCCATATCCGTCACCCCGGTCAGCGCCATATCCTTCCGCGGCGACAATGTGGTTTTATGCTCAAGCTCCATCGGTTTATTCCCCTACATGTTCCGGGGATAAAGATGGGCCGAAATCCTTAACGGCAGCTTCAGGTTTTAAGGCGGTAATGTGGCCCTTTCATACAATTGTCAGGTTTTCGCAGATCAGAGGTATAGGCCACCGCTTTGCGTCGTGCCCGCAATATCACCCGGCAGCACAGTCCCGCCACTTTGCACCACAGCGTTGCTGCTCACGTCAAAACGTTTGCCCGTGGCTGTGCCGGTGAAACCATGCCCGCTGAAATCCGCCTGCCCGGCCATCTCGCAGCTCACAAACGCAGTGGCAAAGTCGGGCGTATTCGCCAGCGTCACCGTCTGCATCCCCCGTGCCAGTACGGCCCCCTGCGACAGACGCAGATGATACGCGGCATCGCCGTCGATAACGTACGAACCCGCACCCTCGACGCGCCCGCCGACAATATCCAGATGTCCCCCCGCCGCGCCAAAGACGACCTCATCAACCTCTAACACAGCTTCCGGCAACACCCGGATCGCCGGGTCGGCACCGGTGGTCTCTATCCGCATACCCCGCAATCTCAGACGCCCCGAAACCAGCTCGATCACCGACCCTGTCGCTGTCATCGTGACCGCGTCGGGGTCGCCGGTATTCCCGACAAGCTCAACCAGACCTCCCCCCAACGCCGCACTTACCGCGACTGGCGAAGCGCCCAGATCATAGCTTCCATCCGCCAACTGAACCGTCACGGCGTGGCCTGCGCTGTCCAAACGGACGACTTCCTCCATCGCACGGCCTAGCGACGCAAAGGCAGCCGCCCCCGTGCCCCGCCCACTTTGCCCATCGCCACCCTGAAGGGGGTCCACGTAGTAAACGCGAGCGGCAGTCAGCCGCTCTCGCCAACCCGAGACTGGGGCGGTCACACGCCCGCTCGCCGCTTCAATGCGCAAAGCTTCCGCCCAATTTGCGCCGTCTGCGCTGACCTTGATGGCGAAATCATCGCTTCCCGAGGTCCCCATCTCGGCCCGCCCCTCGAAGGCGGTCTGGAACAGCAGACTGGCCGTGTCCCCTTCGGCTGCCTTGTTGATCTTCACCTGATGCCCCGCCCCGGCATTGTTGAACAGCACCGCATCCGACGCCACAACCAACCGGTTATACGCATCCGGCGTCGCCCCGACACCAAGCCGAGGCACATTTTGCAACGCCGGCACCGCCCAGCGCGCGCCGTCGTAAACCACTTGGGTTTGGCCGGGGGCCACAGATGCCACCCAGCCCGGCATCGGCGTGATAAACTGCCACGCCCCATCCACGAACACTGCCACCGCGTGGTCATGCCCCGCCCAACCCCCCTCAGCGTTTGAGGCCACTAGATACCGATCCCCCTCGGCTGAGGTCGCGGGCGGCGTGCCTTCGGTGAAAGACAGGACCGACAGTTGCACAATCGCATCCAAAAGCCGCAGCGCCTCGTTATGGGTCACATGCTTTTGCGCTTGCGACGGTTGAATATACGGAAGGGCGAGAACGGGGGATGTATCGGTCATATGGTGGCTCCTGTTCGGTAGATGGTGATCAGGGCTCACCCTGCCGCAGACAGGTTAACGCGAGCCTGCACCACCGCACGCCCCCCGCCAATATGGTCGGCGATTTCGGGGGCGGTGCCATGATGCTTGCATTTGGCATGGTCTCTGCCCTTTTGGACGTACAGCGCGGTGGAAAAGGCACCGTGATCGACGCTGCAATGACCGATGGATCGGCCCTGTTGATGTCGATGATCTATGCGTTTCACGGTCAAGGCTGGTGGCAGGATGACCGGGGTGTGAACATGCTTGATACAGGGGCGCATTTCTATGATGTCTATAAAACAGCGGATGGAAAATTCGTCTCTATTGGCGCGATAGAGCCGCAATTCTACGTTCAACTACTGCACCTTTGCGGTCTGTCAGACGATCCCGTCATGCAGATCCAGAACGACCAAAGCCAATGGGACGCCATGCGCGATAAGCTTGCCCGCTTGATTGAAACCAAGACCCGCGCCGAATGGGACGAGATCATGATCGGCCACGATGCCTGCTATGCCCCCGTTCTGTCATTGGCAGAGGCACCTTCCCACCCTCACAACACCGCACGCGATACATTCATCACCGCAGGGAACGTGCTATAGCCTGCGCCAGCACCGCGATATTCGACCCATAAAACCACGCCGCCACGGATGCCCGACGGTCAAACCGATACCCGCCATATCCTCGCCGACCTTGGCTATGACACAGATCGCATCGCCACCATCCTTAACGCAGGCGGTATTGCGTAACGGCTCTTGTCCTTCATTTCGCAACCAGCGGCTGACAATCCAAAACCGACCCGCTACAAGACCGCCTAGCGCAGAGGGGCCAGCGGGCCCCAAGGAGCGGGGCAGCCGGATATGACATCGCCACAACGCCACCCGAACGGGGCAGCCACATGACCACGATGATCCCCGCCTGGGTCAACGGCAAGCTTACCCCCGTCGAAAAGCTTGAAGTCCACCAGCGCGGTCTGCGCCACAAGGCCATCTCGGTTTTCGTCATGCGCGGACGCGAAACCCTGATCCAGCGACGGGCGCTTGGCAAATATCACACCCCCGGTCTTTGGGCGAACGCCTGCTGTACCCATCCGTTCTGGGAGGAACCCGCGCTCACCTGCGCCAAACGGCGACTGGACGAAGAGCTGGGGATCAGCGGCCTACGGCTCGACCATCGAGACCAGGTCGAATACCGCGCCGATGTGGGGGGCGGCCTGACCGAACATGAGCTGGTAGAGATTTACGTCGCCGAAGCAGTCGCGCTCACCGATGTGACCCCGAACCCCGCCGAAGTGATGGACACCGCCTGGGTCGACCTCTCCGACCTCGCCCGCCAGACCCAAACCACGCCAGAGCGTTTTACCCCCTGGCTGCGCATCTATCTGGCCGAACACATGGACAGCATCTTTACCGCTTAATCCTCAGTCTCGTCCGATGGTTTTGGCGTAAACAACATGAACAGCGCATTCCCTTCGCGCAGCAAATGAACCTCGGCATCACCGGCAGTCATATCTGGTCGGGACGGGCAGGTATCAGGCACCTCGTCACAGGCCACCGCCGTCTTTCCGGTCAACTGTTTCAGCCGGAACGGCAGCGCTTTGTAAGATTGTATGCCGGCCTTTAGCCCAGCGGCAATTTTCGACGAGTCGCCATAGACGTAGACCGGCCCCTCCGTCGCCAGCACCTCCTGCGCCCAGAGTTTGGTATCGCTACGCCAATCATTGGACTGCCCATAGGCCAGAAACAGCTGGATGAACCACACACCGATGATCAACAGCAATAGATTGCGCCCTAACCGGCCGTATAGACCCTCATCCTCGCTCAATATCTGAACGGCACGCACCGCGGTCAGCGCAAAGAAAACCCAAAAGAAGATAAACGCGCGCGGCGGAACGATCACCCCCAGTTTCAGCGCCTGAACCACTGTCAGCGCCAGCCCGATCGCCATACCAGCCGCAAGATACAAAGCCTCTAGCGGCGCGCGCTTGCGCAGCACATTCAGGGCAAGGATATAGACAAACGGAATAAGCCCGATAAGCGGCGGATACCCGATGCCGCTCCGGTTGAGGAACAGCGTAAATGTTTCCCCCAGCTTCGGCAGGTTGGCGATCATCCCGCCAATCCCGTGCCCCGCGGTCGGATCACGCCAATCGGCCACAGGCACGCCAAACACACCGTGAACCTGCCAGTTCAACGTATAGACCGTTAGCACCGCGACAACGAAGCTCGCGCAAAACAGCGCCATCAGCCCCGCCAGATCGCGGATTGACCGCTCCCGCGTACGCGCAATGCAAATCGCCAACAGCAGCAGCGGATGGGTTGTGTAACCCATAAAGCTCACGACTACGAAAAACGGCAGCACCCGGCGGAGCTGCGCGGTGGATAGATACCGCGCCAGCAGCGCAAACAGCGTGACCACAGCCAGTCCGGGGATTACCGTATTAAACCAAAGCGAAATCAGCATCTCGGAAGGACAAACCACCAGCAGTAGGGCTAGCACGACAGTAAACCACCGCTGCGCCCCGGGACCCGTCGCCGTTACGGCAAGAGCAGCCACAAACGCCGCCCATAGGCTCTGATACAGCACAAAGTTCAACCAGGCAGGCGTTACCACCTCGCGCAGATGCCAGATGTAGTTCAGCCACCGCCCCTCGTGCAGGGTCTTGTTCCAAAAGGCGGGCGCATCTGCGAAAAGGGCGGGGTAGTCATCGTGTCGAATCATTGGGTCCAGCAGATTTTGCCCCGTCAGCAAAAAGGCCGCTACCAGTGTGATCAGGAACACTGGCCCAAGCTGCACCTCTCGGGCCTCAGCCCGCATAGCCAACTTCCGCCCAACCGCCGCCGTCATATGGCCCCGCGTGCCAAGGTTTTGGCGCGGCGCGCCCGCAGGGCATGTACCATCGCCCGCGCTATCGCGTTGTAACGATACCAAGGCGCGATATCCTTGTTGTCCTTCAACGCAGTGAGCACGCAATCATAGACGACACAGCACTTGGCGGCGAAAAGATCCTGCCAGAAGGACAGAGGCTGTTGGTTCACGTGAAACTCGCCTCCCTGCCCGGTGACGGCAGCGGAAGAAAACACACGATCAGCGCCACCTTTGCGCCATTCATCCATCCAAACACCGCGCCCACTGCCCAGATCGATCACCGTCGTTGGCTTAAGCAAAGGAAACAGCAATGACACAAACGGTTTTGCCGAGGCACGCGCACTTTGGTTGATGTAGTCAAAAAATGTATCACTGTAGATATGGCTCACGAAATGTACTCTGTCTTGGGGTGCGACAAGGCGAACACCCATAGGGTCATCAAAATATAGTTCTGTACCGGAAGATACAGCGCAACGGCAAGCGCCGCCGCCCAGGCCGGCATCCCCAAGGCCACGGCCAGAGGGCCCGTGACAAGCATCGACATGCCAAAACCGCAACTAACCATGATGGTGAACTTTGTGATCTGGCTGCGATTGATCAGCCGCCGTTCAAAGGTGAACAGAGCATGACCGATGTACTGCAGCACGATCGCCAGAAAAAACGCCAGCGCATTGGCTGCCGGTTGTGCCCCCCCCGCCGCCAGAAACGTCGGATACATCACCACGTAGGATAATGCCGTCGCGATGCCGACAACCCCAAAGCGGGCGCACTTATAGTCAAAAACACGCATCAGGCACGCAACCGTTTCACATCGGGGACCATATCGCGCGTATCATCGCTCACGAAATAGAGCGGGCGGTCCTTGGCCTCGACATAAAGGCGACCGATATACTCCCCCAGAATACCCAGCGTCAAAAGCTGCGCCCCCGAGAAGAAGCTAACCGCGAGCACCACCGACGCCCAACCGGGTGCCGTTTGATACACGACCAGCGAATAAATCATATAGACTGCCATCAACGGGCTAGCAAAGGATAAACTCGTCGCAAGTGTCAACGGCTTCGTCGAAAAGGCGGTCATCGCGTCGATGGCAAAGCGCATCATGGCGCGGAAGGGGTATTTGGTTTCGCCCAAGGCGCGTGGTGCGCGGACATATTCAATACCCACCTGTTTAAAGCCTGCCCAAGCGAACATCCCCCGGATAAAACGGGCCTTTTCCGGCATCGCCAGCACCGCATCCAGCGAGCGGCGGTTGACCAAACGGAAATCGCCCGTGTCCTGCGGGATCGGGACATCGGACATGGCATTGAGGAAGCGGTAGAACAGATGCGCCGTGGCCTTCTTGAACATGGTCTCGCCCTGGCGTTCGCTGCGACGGCCGTAAACCACGTCAAACCCGCGATCCATCATGAACATCATATCGACCAGCAATTCCGGCGGATCTTGCAAATCGGCATCCAGCATAAAAATGCGTTCGCCCTGTGCCGCCTCAAGCCCGGCGGTCAGCGCGATTTGATGCCCGCGATTGGCCGAAAGCTTGATACCCACCAGTTGCGCACAGCCGGCTTGCGCGGCCTCGATCGCTTTCCACGTGGCATCGGTGGATCCATCATCGACCAGAATAATCTCGGCCCGATCTTTCCACGGCGCGATCGCCTGCGTCAGCCGCGATACCAGCCCCGGGATCGAGGCTTCTTCGTTCATGCAAGGGATCACAACAGAAAGATACATATCACACCGCCTGAATAATTGACCCGTTCAGGGGTAATAAGGCGATGTGGCTGAAATAGGGCACCGATGGGTTCAATTTGCGAAACCTCTGGCCGTTAGACATTCCCTTTGAAACGTAAAAGGCCGGACAGTTCTGCCCGGCCTTTGGTCATCAATGGTGGTCAGATCAATTGCTGACCGCGTTCCCCACACTCAGGATCTGCGGCAGGATCTGCGAAACAGCGCGGCTCCATTTGGTGACGGGCTGCTGCGCGATAAAGATGATGTCATCAGGGCGCAGTTCGAACCGCGGGGCCAGCGCGAAATTCGCGGCGTTGCGAGCATCCAGATGCCACGCGGTAATGGCCCCCAGTTCGCGCGGGTCAGAGGATGCGCGCAACACATAGACCTGCGATACATCGCCGGTCGACGACGCTACACCACCCGCATCATACAAGGCATCTGCCAGACTTGCCTTACGCTCGTACGGCAAGGCAAAGCGCGACTGAGTTCCAACCTCACCCGCGAGATAGACATAGTCGCGGTCATCGGCACCAAGATCTAGGCGTGCTTTGTAGTTGTCACGGGCTTCGTCCAGATTATCACGGCGCAAGGACACCTCAAGCTGAAGCTCTTGCAATGCCGAGGCGCGTGCCGCCTGACGCGCCTGAACCAAAGTAATCTGCTGCGCGAAATATTCCTGCGCACGTGCCAGTTCGTATTCCGTATCAACAAAGATCGCATCGCCGGGCAGCAGACGGGTCTTGGTCAGGCTCGCGCGGGAATAAAGCTGTGACAGCGGGATCTGATACAGCGTACCATCACGGTACAAACGGATCGAGGCGTAGTCCTGATCCTCGACCGTGATCCCGCCGGCAGCGGCCAAGGCTTCTTCCAGATAGAGCGGCGTCAGCGTTACCGGCACAACGGTCGGCTGCGACACGGCACCCCCGATGGACACACGGCGCGAGTTGAACTCGGAAATCTCGAGGCTGAAAGTCGGGTCAATCTGGTTCTCGACCAGACGCTGGAACAAGGCCGCTTCGGCGTCTTCAATGGTCAAACCGGCAATACGCACACGGCCCACATCGGGAATGTTGATCGATCCGTCATCCTGCACCGTATAGCCTTGGCGCGCGTTTTGTGCGGCCAGCAGCCCGGTCAACTGTTCAACCGATCCGGCGGCACGCGGTGTGGCCAGCAGCACCACATCACCGATACCAATCTCGTAAGGACCGGGATCAGCGGCGGGCGGCAAGCGCAGCTCAAGCGCGTTAGGGCGGGTCTGAACGTCGAGTGTGGGCGATGGCAGCGCCCCGGTTCCACGCAGCCCCGAGCCAGAGCCTGCGGTGCGGGAAAACACATCGGGCAGGCTCCGCGGCGCATAGGCGGATCTATTCGCCTGAATGACGGATTCAGCAGTGAGGTTCATCACCCGTACATTGGTGCCGCCAGCAACGCCCTCTACAACTTCAGGTGTTCGGTAAACCGTACCACAGCTTGCAAGGGACAGGCCCAAAACAGCTACCAATAGGTATCGCACTTAAATACTCCTACCTAGTTGTAGCTAACCTTTCACCAACAAGTTAATCTAAGGTAAATTTAACGGGCGGCGGCCTTGGTCATCAAATACCCGACCTCATCGCCCGCCCATTGCCGCGCCTGTACAATGGCACCGCTCTTTACACTGACCCAATACGTATTCCGAAACGACTGGTCCAGACTTTTACAATCCTCGGTTACAACCCGCGTCGGCACGGTGCCGATCTCAAGCGCGAGCGTCGCGCTGCCCTGCGGCTCCACCAGACAGCGATACGCGCGGGTAGAAATCTCATCCAGTCCCGTCAGATTGCTGTGCAACCGGTCTGAATAACCGCGCCGCCCGGACAGGATCAGCGCCTTGGGCTCCGACACATCAGCAGCGAAGAGTTCAGACCCAAGGCCGCGTGTCCCTTGCAGCATCCCGTCTTCCAGCATCAGCGCCGTTAAATCCGAACTCAGCCATGTATCGACACCGTTCACACGCGCCTCGCGCAGCATGCGGCCGGTTTGTGCACGGTTCTCGACGGTCAGCAGCAAGGCGGGGGTAGCGGTATCCTGCACCAGACCGGCAAAACGCGGCGGAAACCCTTGCGAGGTTTTGGGCACGACTGAATCGTCGTCCACAGCAACGGCAACACCACGCGCCAGAAGGTTCTGACTGGCGCTACAGGCTGTGAGGCCCGCCAGACACAGACCAAGGGTCAACGCACGTAAGATCATCGCAGGTATCTCCCCCAGCTGTCCCGCAGCTCTTTGCCGCGATAGTCGCGCACGACCCCGTGCAAACGGTTGGCGACAGCAAGACGCGCCCCGCCGTCGCGTGTAATCGGCTTGATTGTTTGCTGGACTTTCGTCCGCGACGGGCGTCCGGTCAGCCACGAAAGCGGCACTTCGAACCGCAGGCCCTTGTCGAAAGACCCTTCACCAAAATCATCAAAGGACACATCCGTGAGCGTGAAATACCCACCAACCTTGAACCCGTTGTTAAATTCACGATCCAAAGAGAACGTCGCGCCATAGTCACCCGCGAGGTAGCGACCAACGTCCAGCTGCCCGAAGAACCCATTGCCCAGATCATAATAGGCAGAGGCATGGCCGGTCACGACGTCATAGTCCTGAAACCCGAACAGCATGTCGAAATCACGTTGTTTGACATAGTTCAGCTCTGCACCAAGTGCGAGCCGGCTATCCATCGGATACCAAAGCACCTCGGTCGACACCCCGCCAAACATCCCTTCCAGATACCCTGCAGAAACACGACCAAACAGGTCTTTCCCTGGCCGGAACAAATACTCGGCCGTGAGGCTGTTCACCTCAAGCTCAGATTCCTTTGCATAGCGTATAGCATTAGAGCGGACCGGCTCGATCACGGAATCCGACACGCGGAACGATTTATCGATATTACCCACCAGCGGATAGCGGAAACGACCCGCAAAGGTCAGCCCAGGACGGGGCCGGTAATCCATCTTAAGCTGGACGCCGAAATCGGCCCTGATCGGGCTGTTAGGGTCGAAAAAGGACGTGGCGAGATATGGGCCGATCGACGTGTCAAAGACCGGATAGACATCCGCCAACTCGCCTTCGCGGCCCTGATCGTGCCCGTCTTCCAGACGCGCCCGCGCCAGACTGCGCCAGGCACCATCGTAATCAAACTGCAGCTCTTCCAGATCGGATCTTTGCGTCACGATCTGGTTCAACGGCACGCCGCGCTCCAGAAACACGACCGTGAATTCTTCGATTTCGGGGGGCAGCGTCACCGCCATGGCCCGCGCCGTGCGCCCTGCCGCTTGGGCCTCGTTGTCGAAACGGGTGTTTTCCACGCGGACGGTCGCGCGGTTGCCCGACATGGTGAAACCTTGTAGCTCCAGCCCGTCTTCCGCCAGCACACGCTGCAAAACGGTCTCGACCGCATCACGCCCACCCCCGGCAGCAGAGTTGTTCCACTCAGCAATCGCCAGCCGGTTGCGCGCGCCGATTGTGCGCGGGGCCTGCTCCAACCCGCCGGGTACAGACGGTTTCTTGGGGTTGATGACATAGCTCAGCTGCGCGCCGACCTCATGCCCCCCGACGACAAACCCCTTGAGGTGCACACCGTTCTTGAAACGATACTTCAACCCCAAGTTGAGGGGCGAAGACACATCGATGCCCGTGTTCACCGATTCCCGCGTGTATTCATCGGGGGAGTATTCGGCGAATAGCGTCATCTGGTCCGACACGTTCCACTGCACGCCCGCGAAGACCGACGTCGGCCCGCGGAACCAGTTTCCTGTCTCTAGCTGGCCGCCCCTGTTGGCGTCGCGCGTCCGTGTGTCAAACCGGTCTGACAAAATACTGAACGGATTCGAGAATGAGTTCCGCCCCGCAAGCCGCCCCCAGCCCAGACCGCCGGTGACCTCCAACTTAGACCCGAAGCTTTTGGTGGCCACAAAATATTCACTGCTCAGGATACCAGTGCCTAGAAAGTCACGCATCCCCACGGCGAAAGCAGGGCGTACGTCGGTTTCATCCCAGATCTGGTAATGCACATCAAAGCTGCGGTCGAAGGTATCGCCATCAAGGAACGCATTGGTACTGATATTCTTAATCTGCGAATACCGGAATGTCCCATAGAGACGCGGCAAGACCTGGAACGTCGCTGAATACCGGTAGTTGGGGCCAAACGCGCTTGCCGTGAAGGCCAGATCGCCGTCCTTCAACACGCGGGCCGTCGGCATTTCAACCAATCCGGGTGTGCCGTAAGTCGATAAAGATTGCGCTGAACCTTCGGCAAGACTAGTGACGCAAAACGCCCCGGCTAGCATCGAACAAGCTAGTTTCCTCGAGCGCCCTTGCATCTGCTAACCTACCTATTAATTAATTGTTGCGAATACCGGGACCGTAGAGAAGTTTAGGAAGGACTACACTTTGTGTGCCGTCCAATCAACGGATTTACCATTTCGTTGCGCCAGTTTTGCAACACAGAGGATACGCCAAGACCTATGCTGAACCGTTGGTTTAAACGCCGTCAACCTGACCCCGAGCCCGAACCTCATTTCGATCCGATCACACCGGATGTGCCCGTGATTGCGATCGGAGATATTCACGGGCGTTTTGATCTGCTTGAAAGACTGCCCGAACCTCCGGACGGCACACAGGTGATCTGCGTCGGCGACCTTGTCGACCGCGGCGAACAAAGCGCGCAGGTTCTGCGGGCGCTGCACGAACAGCCCGATATCATCACGCTGATGGGCAACCACGAGCAGATGATGCTAAAGTTTATCGACAATCCGAAAGAGAATGGTCCGCGCTGGCTCCGGTACGGCGGGCTCCAGACTTTGTCGAGCTTTGGCGTCTCGGGCGTGTCGCAAACCTCCTCTGGTGACGATCTTGAACGCGCCCGCGACGCCCTGCAAGACGCTATGGGCGAGGCCTTGCTTGACTGGGTGATCAACCTTCCAACCTCTTGGGTTTCGGGCAATGTCGCCTTTGTCCACGCCGCTGCTAACCCACTGATCCCTATCAAGGATCAGGAAAGCCGGACGTTGCTTTGGGGGCATGAGGATTTCGGGCGCAAACGCCGCCGTGACGGCATCTGGGTCGTACATGGGCACACAATCGTCGACACCCCGATGATCAAGGGCGGCGTGGTGTCGATCGACACCGGGGCCTACGCGACGGACAAGCTCACCGCCGCGACGATCAACAATGGCGAGGTCGAGTTTAACTACCTTTGATCTGACGGCATCCCGATTTTAACGACACCTTAGGATACCTCTGCTTTAGCTGACACACCGGCACATGCGCCGGTGTTTGGTTGCTATGGGTAAGAGGTGACGATGGCGTTTATCGATATCGGGATACGGCAGGGCAGTGATGTCCATGCACGTCGGGTACCGTTATACGGACGTGGCGGGAAACGGGTGTTCGACCTTGCCGTCAGCCTCGCGTTGCTGCCGCTGATCCTGCCGGTGATTATTGTTTTATACTGTCTGGTGGCATCCACGGGTCAGGGCGGTCTTTATGCCCACCCAAGGATTGGGCGCGCCGGCAAGGTTTTCCGCTGTTGGAAAATCAGAACGATGGTCCCTGATGCGCAGGCCGCGCTGCCGGCGATTCTATTGGCGCGACCTGATCGCGCGCTGGAATGGGCGTTGTACCAAAAGCTGACCAAAGATCCGCGCGTGATCCCCGGCGGCCATTTCCTGCGTCGCACCGGTCTAGATGAACTGCCCCAGATCTGGAACGTACTCCGCGGCGATATGTCTTTGGTCGGGCCGCGCCCCGTCACCCGAGCGGAGCTGTACAGCTACGGTGATGCACGCCAGGCTTACCAACGGGTGCGCCCGGGGGTCACAGGGCTTTGGCAGGTATCGGGGCGCGGCATCTTGCTGTTTGCTGAACGCGCCTCGCTTGATGAACGCTATGCCCGCCAGCCAAGCTTTATGGGCGATCTCAAGATCATCGCGCGCACTCTGCCCGTCCTGTTGCGCCCCACCGGATACTGACGGGGCGCAACAACAGTTAACGCGGTGACAAGGCGCTAGACCAACCCTTTGATCCCCGTTGCGGTGGTGCCGCTGTCGCGCACTTTTGAGATGCGAAACGGATAGACGACCCCCGCCATCAAACCGGGCAGAGTGATTGCATCCCCGCTTTTCAGCGTCACCGCGACATCACCGGCCCCACCGACCATAAAGCCACGGGTGATCTGCGGCAGGTTGGCGGTATCGTCGGGCACAATATCAAAGGCCCCGCAAATAGGGCCGGTCAATCCTGCGGTATAGTCGTTGAAATTGTCGGTAATTGGCATGTCGCTCTCCGTTTGGTGAAAAGCGCAGCTTGGTCTACCGATCCTACCTAAATCTTACCCCACCGTGCGGAGCACCCCCAAGGCCAGCAACCAGCCTTGGGGAAGATCATTTACGCAAGCTTGCCGTGGCAATGCTTGAACTTTTTGCCCGACCCGCAGGGGCATTCATCATTGCGCGCAGGGGTGCCCCACGTGCTTGGATCATTCTCGTCGAACCCCGCCACAGCGGTCGAACCGGACGCGGCTGCGGCGGTTGAAGCCGGCGCTTCGCTGTTCTCTTCCGCCGCCTGCGCGGCGTTAACCTGCGCCGCGGCCTGACGTTCCTGCATTTGCGACAGGATTTGCTGCTGCTCTTCCTCTGTCATTGGACGGATTTGACCCAGCTTCTGGGTCACTTCGGTCCGCAGGCTGTCCAGCATGCTTTCAAACAGTTGGAAGGATTCGTTCTTGTATTCGTTCAACGGATCACGCTGCGCATAGCCGCGGAAACCGACGACCGACCGCAGATGTTCTAGCGTCAGAAGGTGATCACGCCACTTGCCGTCAATCGCCTGCAACAACACCTGCTTTTCGATGTTGCGCATGTTCTCGGGGCCGAACTGTTCAGCCTTCTGGGCCATCATGTTTTCGCTGGCTTCGACAAGACGTTCGCGGATGACCTCATCGTCGACGCCCTCTTCCTCACACCATGCTGCAACGGGCACATCCAGGTTCAGCTGATCCGCAACCGCGGCCTGGAAACCTTGTGTATCCCACTGATCTGCATATGTTTTTGGCGGCATGAACTGGTCGATCAAATCGTCGATCACCTGCTCGCGCATGTCGGCGGTGATCTCTTGCAGGTCGGCAGCTTCCATGATGTCGCGGCGCTGGCCAAAGATGACCTTCCGCTGGTCGTTCATTACATCGTCGAACTTCAACAGCTGTTTACGAATGTCAAAGTTGCGCCCTTCGACCTTGGCCTGCGCGCGCTCCAACGACTTGTTGACCCAAGGGTGCACAATCGCTTCGCCCTCTTTCAGGCCAAGCGTCGTCAACACTTTCTCAAGCCGTTCAGAGCCGAAAATACGCATCAGATCGTCTTCGAGAGACAGGTAGAAGGACGACCGGCCGGGGTCCCCCTGACGGCCCGAACGGCCGCGCAGCTGGTTATCGATCCGGCGGCTTTCGTGACGCTCGGACGCCAGAACATACAGCCCCCCTGCGTCGAGCACTTTTTTCTTCTCGTCAGCGTGTTCCGCTTCAATCTTTTCACGGACCGCAACGGGATCGGCATCAGGATCAGCGTCCAGCGCTTCAATCACCTTCAGCTCGACGTTGCCGCCCAGCTGAATGTCGGTGCCGCGACCGGCCATGTTTGTCGCGATGGTCACCGCGCCGAACTTGCCCGCATCCGCCACGATCTGCGCTTCCTGCTCGTGCTGGCGCGCGTTCAGAACGTTATGCTTGATGCCCGCTTCGGTCAGCATCTGGCTCAGCATTTCGGATTTCTCGATAGAGGTTGTACCCACCAGAACCGGCTGGCCTATCGCATTGGCTTCTTTGACCTTTTCGATCATCGCCTGATATTTTTCCAGCGCCGAACGATAGACCTGATCGTCTTCGTCCACACGCGCAACCGGCACGTTGGTCGGGACCACGACAACACCCAGCCCGTAAATCTCGGCGAATTCTTCGGCTTCGGTTTCGGCAGTACCCGTCATGCCCGCCAGCTTGTCATATAGGCGGAAGTAGTTCTGGAAGGTGACCGAGGCCAGTGTCACGTTCTCGGGCTGGATCTGGCAGCCTTCCTTCGCTTCGATCGCCTGATGCAACCCGTCGGACAGACGACGACCGGACATCATACGCCCAGTGAATTCGTCGATCAGCATCACCTCGCCGTCGCGCACGATGTAATCCTTGTCGCGCTGGAACAGCTTATGCGCCCGCAAACCTTGGTTCACGTGGTGCACGATGGTGGTGCTTTCGGGGTCATACATCGTTAACCCTTCTTCCAGCAGGCCGCGGCTGTGCAGCTCTTGCTCGAGGAACTCGTTCCCTTCGTCGGTAAAGGTCACGTTGCGGGTTTTCTCGTCCAGCTCGTAGTGGCTTTCCTGCAGCAGCGGGATCACATCATCGACGATTTTATACATTTCGGAGCGGTCTTGCGACGGGCCAGAGATAATCAGCGGCGTCCGCGCCTCGTCGATCAGAATACTATCGACTTCATCCACAATGGCAAAGTTGTGCTGTTTCTGGAAAATCTGGCTCAGCTCAGACTTCATGTTATCGCGCAGATAATCAAAGCCCAGCTCGTTGTTCGTGGCGTAGGTCACGTCGCAATCATAGGCGGCGCGTTTGTCTTCCTCGGTCATGCCGGACACCGCAGCGCCCGTGGTCAGCCCCAGCGAGGCAAAGACCTTGCCCATCCAGTCGGCGTCCCGTTTCACGAGGTATTCGTTCACCGTGACCACATGCACGCCCTTGCCGGTCAGCGCATTGAGGTAAGCGGCCAGCGTCGCGGTCAGGGTTTTACCCTCGCCGGTTTTCTGCTCCGAGATATTGCCCTGATGCAGGAAAATCGCCGACATCAACTGCGTGTCAAAGGCGCGCAGACCCAAGGTCCGGCGTGCGCCTTCACGGCAGTTCGCAAAAGCTTCCGGCAGCAGATCATCAAGGCTTTCGCCGTCAATCGCCCGCTTGCGCAGCTCTTCCGTTTTTTGCTTCAGACCGTCGTCGGTCAAAGCCAAGAATTCTTCTTCCAGCGCGTTGATCTTTTCAACCAGCGGGCGGGTCGCCTTGATTTTACGGTCGTTTGGGGTCCCAAAGACTTTTTTGGCGAGTGTTCCGATGCCCAGCATGCAATCTCCTGCCGAAGTTATGTTCCAAGGCGTCCATCTGCTTGCCGAGCCGCCGGACAGCCCCTAGATACAAGACTGAACGTGCGCCAAGGCCGCGCCCATAGGGCGATGTAAGGGCCGCACTAAACCGTGTCAATGTAGCAGCCCCTTGTGGCTGCCAAACCAAGGACAGATACATGCAAAAACCTCTCACTTTTCTGGCACCATTCGTGGTGGCAGCTTCGCTCGCCCTGCCCGCTGTTGCGCAGGACGACACTGCCGAAAACACGGATGCGCAGACAGACGTCACCGCTGAAACCGTGGTTGCCACGGTCAATGGCACCGACATCACGATTGGCAGCATGATCATTGCCCGCGCCACCCTGCCCGAACAATATCAACAGCTTCCCCCCGAAGTCCTGTTCAAAGGCATTCTGGATCAGCTTGTGCAGCAAACCGCTTTGTCGCAAGATTTTGACGGCGAAGTGCCAAAGCGGATCGAGATGGCGCTTGAAAACGAACGTCGCCAGCTGATCGCGGGCGAAGTGATCGAGAAAGCAATGGCCCAGGACGTCACCGAGGAAGAGCTGCAAGCCGCCTATGACGAAGCCTACGCCGATGCGGAACCGACCGAGGAATTCAGCGCGTCGCATATTCTGGTAGAAACAGAAGAAGAAGCCCAAGCCGTCAAGAAAGAGCTGGATGAAGGCGCGGATTTTGCCGAGCTGGCGAAAGAAAAGTCCACCGGTCCTTCCGGTCCTGCGGGCGGTACTTTGGGTTGGTTCGGGCCCGGCATGATGGTGCCCGCGTTTGAAACCGCCGTTGCCGAGCTTGAAGTCGGCACTGTGTCGGAACCCGTTGAAACCCAGTTCGGCTGGCACGTGATCAAACTGGACGACAAGCGCCAGAAAGAAGCGCCCAAGCTCGAAGACGTGAAGGACGAGCTGGAAACCCAGGTCCGTCAGGTCAAGGCACAGACCCTGATCGAAAAGACCACCGAAGCCGCAGATGTCGACCGGTCGGCGGCTGACACAATCGACCCTTCGGTTCTGACCAACCTCGGCCTGCTGGAGTAACAAATGGGCAAAATCACCGCTGTATCCCCGCTGGCACCCGATCACTTCCCTGATCTTCCTGTCATCGATGGTGTGCGTTTCGCCACCATCGCGGCGGGGGTACGGTATCAAGGCCGCACCGATGTGATGCTGGCCGAATTGGCGCCGGGCTCTACGGTGGCGGGGGCGTTTACGCGCTCTGCCACCCGCGCCGCGCCGGTTCTGGATTGTCAGGCCAAGATCGGCGCGACATCAGACACCGGTGCCGCGATCCTGGTCAACTCGGGCAACGCCAATGCCTTCACCGGCAAGGGCGGCGTTACCGCGGTCGAAGCAATTACCGCTGCGGTTGCTGATGTCTGCAACATTCCCCAATCGCGTGTTTTCACCTCATCGACCGGTGTGATCGGCGAACCGCTGCCCCACGACCGGATCACGGCTGTTCTGGCGGACCTTAAAGGCGCGTTGTCCGACAAGGGCATTTCCGATGCGGCCAAGGCGATCATGACCACGGACACCTTCCCCAAAGGGGCCCGTGCCGAGGTCGAGATTGACGGTAAAACAGTCTCTATCGCGGGGATTGCGAAGGGATCGGGCATGATCGCGCCAGATATGGCGACGATGCTGGTATATATCTTCACCGATGCGGTTGTCAGCCAACCGGCGCTGCAAAAGATGCTGTCGACCCATACCGATAGCACCTTTAACTGCATCACCGTGGATAGCGACACATCGACCTCCGACAGTTTGATCCTGGCCGCAACTGGCGCGTCGGGCGTGGATGCCAGCGAAAGCGATGCGTTCTCGGAAGCGCTGCACGGCGTCATGCTGAACCTCGCGCATCAGGTTGTGCAAGATGGCGAAGGGGCGACCAAATTCGTCGAGATCGCCGTGACCGGTGCCGCTACGGATGATGATGCCAAGACCCACGGCATGGCCATCGCGAATTCCCCCCTCATCAAGACCGCCATCGCGGGCGAGGACCCGAACTGGGGCCGCGTGGTAATGGCCGTCGGTAAATCAGGTGCCGCTGCTGATCGGGATCGCCTGTCGATCCGCTTTGGCGATATCGAGGTGGCCAAAGACGGCTGGCGCAGCCGCGATTACTCGGAAGAGGCAGCGGCGGCGCATATGAAGGGCCAGAACATCACCATCGGCGTTGATCTGGGCCTTGGCGACGGCAAAGCAACGGTTTGGACCTGTGACCTTACCCACGGCTATATCGAGATCAACGCGGACTATCGTTCGTGAAGGTTATCCTTGTCTCGGCGGTTGCCCTGATCGACGTGGACGGGCGCGTGCTTTTGGCACAGCGCCCGCCCGGCAAATCCATGGCCGGTTTGTGGGAGTTTCCGGGCGGCAAGGTCGAAGCCGGCGAAACCCCCGAGGCCGCGCTAATCCGCGAGCTGCAAGAAGAACTCGGCATCGACACATGGGCCTCCTGCCTTGCCCCGCTGACCTTTGCCAGCCATGCCTACGATGATTTTCACCTGCTGATGCCGCTGTTTGCCTGCCGCAAATGGAATGGCACACCGCAGGCGCGCGAGGGGCAGACCCTGAAATGGGTCCGTGCCAATGCGCTGAAAGATTATCCGATGCCCCCTGCGGACATTCCCCTGATTCCGATCCTGCGCGACTGGCTTTAGGGCCAGCGCGACCTCGCTGCTGTTTCTTTACGCGCGTGAATACTGCTTCCTTGACTTTTTTGTTGCTAGACTTAGGCAAATTGTCGCTTATAAAGATGCAACTTCAGGTTCTTCTGGGAGGAAGCAATGCTTCGCACAATCACCATCGGTTCCACCGTATCCGTCCAGGGTATTTTCGTCCGCGACATGCCCGACGGCCGCGTATCGGTTAAAGTTGATGACGCGATCTATACCGGCAAGCCAATCCAGCGCCGGAACTGATCAGGCACACGCAAAACATCTGAACCATCCCCCTGCCCCAAGCGTTTGCTTAGGTCATCAAGGATGGATCAATCATGAAGCCTCAACGTGTTATCGTTATTCTGAACAAGGGCTCCGGCCGCCAAGACGGGACAGAGCGCAAGTCCCGGATTTCAGACAGGTTTCAACACCACGACATTCCCGTCAGCTTCGTTGAATTCTCGCCCAATGGCGCGGATTTGGGGCAGGTGGCGCAATCCACTGCCGAAGCGAACCCTGATGCCACCATCGTCGCGTCAGGCGGCGACGGAACGATCAGCGGCGTCGCCTCGGGCTTGGCGCATGTGCCCAACCAGATGGGGATTATCCCCGCAGGCACCTTCAACTATTTCGCCCGTTCGCTGAACCTGCCCGAAACCGTTGACGAAGCCGTGGATGTCATCGCCAAAGGCGTCCTGCGCCCCACGGACATCGCCAAGATCAATGGCAACGCGTTTCTGAACAACGCCAGCATCGGGGCCTATGCCGCCATCCTGAAAACCCGCGAAGGCATCTATGACCGCTGGGGCCGCAGCCGTGTCGCGGCCTATTGGTCGGTGGTCAAAGCGCTGGCAACACTCCGCGCGCCGCTCAGGCTGACGGTGACGATTGATGGCAAATCCTTTAAACATAGGACACCGCTGGTCTTTGCGATCAGCAACGCCTTTCAGCTGAACCAAATGGGGCTGAGCGGCGAAGACTGTATCGCCAAGGGCGGCATGGTGCTGCTGGTTGCCCCCGATACCAACCGCTGGGGGTTGTTCAAACACGCCGCCGCGCTGGCCCTTGGGGTCGCGAAACGTGAAACCGACTATCAAATGCACTGCGGGAACGAGATCACGCTTGAGATGCCGCATAAATCACGCCCCGTTGCCCGCGACGGAGAGCTAAGCCGCATGAAAGGCCCGTTCAAACTGCACATACAGCGCGAGGCCCTGCAACTGATCGTTCCTGCCGAATTTAACGAGGCCGTCAGATGAGCACATTGGTGCATCTCTCAGATTTACACTTTGGCAAGGATCGCCCCGACCTGCTGGAACCGCTGCTCTCTTGTGTGAACGAACTGAACCCCGATATTGTCGCCATCTCGGGCGATTTCACGCAGCGCGCGCGGCGGAGCCAGTTCGAGGAGGCGCATAACTTTATCCAGCGGATCAACGCGCCTGTCTTGGGTGTGCCGGGGAACCACGATGTCTTGCTTGACCGCCCGTTCCAGCGGTTTTTCATGCCGTGGCGGCGGTATCGCAAATGGATCAACGCCGATCTGACGCCTCGGTATGAAGACGACGATATGGTCGTCATCGGTATCAACTCGGTCGATCGCTTTTCGTGGCAGACGGGGAAGCTCACGGCAGGGCGTATCGCGCATGCCTGCAAGGCGATGGATGACACCGCCGCGCGCAAAGCCCGCGTGTTAGTGGTGCATCACCCGCTAGAGCATCCCAATCACACCAAGAAAAAGCCCATACCCGGTGCCGAAATCGCGCTGGAAAAGCTGCTGTCTTGCGGGGCGAACCTGATCCTGTCGGGGCACCTACACACGTGGCACGCAGAGAATTTTACCGTCGAATCCGGCGGTACCACGGCGATTCAGTTGCATGCGGGGACCAGCCTGTCGTCTCGCGTGCGCGGAGAGCCGAATGATTTCAACCTTGTGAAAATCTCGGACGATCAGGTCTGTGTCGACCGGCTGAGCTTTAACGAAGATAACCGGGTCTTTGAAACGACAGAAGCCCGGACATTTAACCGGGCTTCTGATCATCAGATATCGGACGAAGTGTAACTTAGTCCAGCGTGCGTACGACTTCTTCGCGTGTGAAGATTTCGATAACGTCGCCCGGACGGATGTCTTCGTAGTTCTCGAACGCCATACCACATTCCTGGCCTGACGGTACTTCGGCAACTTCGTCCTTGAAGCGCTTGAGCGTTTTCAGCGTGCCTTCGTGGATCACGACATCGTCGCGCAGCAGACGCACACCAGCGGCGCGGCTTGCTTTGCCTTCGGTGACCAGACAGCCCGCAACCTTGCCAACTCCGGTCACTTTGAACACCTCTTTGATCGACGCATAGCCGATGAAGTGTTCGCGGATCTCGTTGCTCAGCAGGCCACTTGCGGCAGCTTTCACATCATCAACCATGTCATAGATGACCGAGTAATACCGGATCTCGACACCCTTCTGGTTGGCCGAGGCACGGGCCGATGCGTTTGCACGCACGTTGAAGCCGATGATCGGCGCGTTGGAGGCTTCGGCAAGACCAACGTCGGTGTCGGTAATCGCACCCACGCCCGAGTGAAGGACGCGCACGCGGACTTCGTCGTTGCCGATTTTCTCCATCGCTTGAACGATCGCTTCGGCAGAACCCTGAACGTCTGCTTTGATCAACAAAGGCAGCTCGCTAATGGTTTCGTTCACCTTGGCGTTCGCCATCAGCTGTTCCAGCGTCGTCGCAGCACCAGCCGCAGCGCGTTTGTCTTTGGCGGCTTTTTCACGGTATTCCGCAATTTCGCGCGCCTGCGCTTCGGTGTCGGTGACGTTCAGAACGTCGCCCGCACCCGGTGTCCCGTTAAGGCCAAGCACCTCTACCGGCACGGATGGGCCTGCTTCTTTCACGCGCTCGCCCTGATCGTTGATCAGCGCACGGACCTTACCGTACTGCTCGCCCACAACAAAGATGTCGCCCTGACGCAGCGTACCGTTCTGAACAAGAACAGTCGCAACGGGGCCGCGGCCCACGTCAAGCTGCGCTTCGATCACGGCACCGACCGCGGCGCGGTTCGGGTTCGCTTTCAGTTCCAGCAGTTCCGCTTGCAGCGCGATGGCTTCCAGCAGTTCGTCCAGACCTTGACCCGTGGTGGCCGATACTTCGACGTCCTGTGTTTCACCGGACATCTTTTCAACGATGACCTCGTGCTGCAGCAGGTCCGTACGGACTTTGTCAGGGTTGGCTTCGTATTTGTCGATCTTGTTGATCGCCACGATCATCGGCACCTTGGCCGCTTTCGCGTGGTTAATCGCTTCGATCGTCTGAGGCATCACAGCATCATCCGCCGCGACCACCAGAACGACGATGTCGGTGACCTGCGCACCGCGCGACCGCATCGAGGTAAAGGCCGCGTGGCCCGGTGTATCGAGGAAGCTCAGAACCTGACCATTGTCGGTTGTGACCTGATAGGCACCGATGTGCTGTGTGATACCGCCCGCTTCGCCGGACTGAACCTTGGCTTTGCGGATCGCGTCAAGCAGCGATGTCTTACCGTGGTCAACGTGGCCCATGATCGTGATGACCGGAGGACGCGAGACCAGATCTTTCGGATCGTCTTCGGCTTCCTTGATCACGTCTTCAACGTCAGCGTCGGAAACACGCACCACTTTGTGGCCGAATTCCTCGATGATCAGCTCGGCTGTGTCAGCGTCAATGGTTTCGTTCTGCGTGACCATCATGCCGTTTGTCATCAATGCTTTGACGACAGCGCCAACGCGTTCGGCCATCCGGTTCGCCAGTTCGGAAACCACGATCGCCGGAGGCAGGTTGACGTTGCGCACGACCTTTTCACGCTCAACCGAACCGCCCATTGCCTTCTGGCGCTGGCGTTCCTGCTTGCGTTTCATCTGCGCCATGGACCGTTGACGGCCACCTTCGCCACCGGACAAAGCCTGATTCAGCGTCAGCTTGCCGGAACGACGGCTATCGTCGCCACCCTTGTTGCGCTTGTTGGTTTCCTCGCGGTCGCCTTCTTTCTTGCGGGCCGCGGGGGTCGGTGCGCCGGATTTGATGTTCGGCGAACGCGGCGCAGCAGGGGCCGCTGCGGGGGCTGCGGCAGCGGCTGCTGCGGCTTCCGCTTCTTTCTTGCGGCGCTCGTCCTCTTCGGCTTTCGCCTTCAGGCTTTCCTCGCGCTCGCGCTCTTCGGCTTCTTTCGCCTCGATCTCGGCACGACGACGCTCGCGGTCTTCCGCGCGGGCCTTTTCCTCGGCTGCGCGTGCTTCGGCTTCTTCCGCCTCGCGGGCGCGGGCAGCCTGAACCGCCTTAAGCCGGCGTTCCATTTCGGAATCGGTGATCCCTGCCGGACGCTTGGAGGGATCCCCGAGCGATGGATTGCTACCGCCGCCGGCTTTTGCGCCAGCAGGTTTGGGCACCACAACGCGCTTGCGCTTGGTCTCGACCACGACGTTTTTCGTCCGCCCGTGGCTAAAGCTTTGCTTTACGTTGCCGGGACGCGAAGACGCTCCCCGCAGGCCCAATGTCTTTTTGCCGTCACTATCGCTCATGAAGCTCGTCTATCCTTTCGGGTGACCGTTGCCACCCTCGTTTATGCGCACGCCTTTTAACCGCTGAGCCTCCTCTACAACACGAGAGGTAAGACCACCAGAGGCGAGCGCCCCATGTATCACAGTTTGGCGTCCGAAAGCCAAACCCAATTCGTCTGCCGTCAGCCAGCCAATGTAATGGCCGTAATGCGGCGTGCTTAGTTTCGATTTGCCGCGGCCCGATCCATCTACTGCCTGGATCAACACTTCGGCTTCTTCCATTTGCAGCCAACCTTTGACTTTTTCGTAGCCCGCAACGGCCTTGCCCGCCTTGCGTTGCAACGAAATCAGGTCAACCACACGGCGGACAAGTTGCTTTTCAACTTCATCCACCAAATCATCCGCAACCTTGACAGGTTGCTTGGCCGAGCGGGCGAACAGACCCTTCTTGGCCGCTTTTTCCAACGCGGCCCGATCCGCTGACACATACATCCCCCGACCGGGCAGTTTCCCCATGATATCCGGGAAAACATGCATGTCGGGACCAATGACAAAGCGGATCAGCCCGTTTTTGGGCTGCGCCTCGCCAGTGGCGATACACTTTCGTTCGGGACCGTCTTGCCGGTCTTTAGAAACGCCACCACGTGTCATATCGTTCCCCAAGGCCCCGCGATCAGGCCTCGGCCTCCTCGTCCGTGTCGATGTCGGCATCGAACTCTTCGTCGACATCATCCGCTTCAAGCTCGGCAGGATCGACCCAGCCCAGCAGGACGCGCGCGGTCATGATCAGCTTTTGCGCATCTTCCAGCGACAGATCGAAAGGTTCAAGTGTCCCTTCATCCTTGGTGCGTTCGCCATTCACGGTAGTCCAGCCGCCGGCCAGCTCCCAATCCGCGCAAGTCGCGAAATCTTCGAGCGTTTTTACGTCGTCTTTGGCCAGTGCCTCAATCATTTGGGGTGTCAGACCGTCGAATTCAATAAGCGTGTCGTCCACACCCAAGGCGCGCGCCGCATCAAGCGCCGCTTTGTTCTGCGCTTCGATCACGTCACGGGCGCGGGCTTGCAGTTCGCTTGCGGTGTCTTCGTCAACACCGTCGATGACCAGCAGCTCGTCCACTTCGACATAGGCGACTTCTTCAAGGTTGGTGAACCCTTCGGAGACCAGAAGCTGGGCAAAGAATTCGTCCAGATCCAGATTGTCCATGAACAGCTTGGTGCGCAGTTCGAACTCTGCCTGACGGCGCTGGCTCTCTTGCTCTTCGGTCATGATGTCGATGTCCAGACCGGTCAGCTGCGACGCCAGACGCACGTTCTGACCACGACGGCCAATCGCCAACGACAGTTGTTCTTCGGGAACGACGACTTCGATTTTGCCGGCTTCCTCGTCCAGAACAACCTTGGAGACTTCAGCAGGCTGAAGCGCGTTCACAAGGAACGTCGGCTGGTCTTCGTTCCACGGGATAATGTCGATCTTTTCGCCCTGAAGCTCGTTCACAACGGCCTGAACACGGCTGCCGCGCATACCAACGCAGGCCCCCACAGGGTCGATGGAGCCATCATAAGAGATGACAGCGATTTTCGCGCGCGAACCGGGGTCGCGGGCAACGGCCTTGATCTCGATGATGCCGTCGTAGATCTCCGGCACTTCCATCTTGAACAGCTCGGCCATGAATTCGGGCGCGGTGCGGCTCAGGAAAATCTGCGGGCCCCGCTGTTCGCGACGCACATCCTTGATGTACACGCGGATACGGTCATTCGGGCGATAGCTTTCGCGGCCGATTTTCTCGTTGCGACGCAGGATCGCTTCGCCAGCGCCCACATCGACGATAACGTTGCCATATTCCTCGCGCTTGACCAGACCGTTGATGATAGTACCGGCGCGGTCTTTGAATTCTTCGTACTGGCGGTCACGCTCGGCTTCGCGGACCTTCTGCAAGATCACCTGCTTGGCGGATTGCGCGGCGATACGGCCCATTTCAACCGGTGGGACTTCTTCGCTGAATTCCTGGCCGACTTCGGGGTTCGCCATATACTGTTTGGCCTGCTCTACCGTGAACTCCGCCTGATAGTTCTCAAGCTCGTCATCGGCCACAACCGTACGCACACGGGTAAAGGTCGCGCGACCGGTCTTGCGGTCGATGGAAACGCGAATGTCCATCTCTGCGCCGTAGCGCGACTTCGCCGCCCGAGCGAGCGATTCTTCCATCGCTTCAACCACGAGATTGGGGTCGATCATCTTTTCGCGGGCCACAGCCTCGGCGGTTTGCAGCAGTTCCAGCTGGTTGGCAGATGTAATGGCCATTTAGTCGTCTCCCTCGGTGGACCCTTCGGTCTCGATGTCATCGAATTTGGTTTCGTCAATCGCACCGGACGCTTTGCGTTGGCGCAGCATTTCTTTGATCAGATCGTCGGTCAGAACCAGTTTGGCGTCGGTCAGCCAATCGAACTTGAGCCCGATGGTGCCTTCCTCGACGTTGATCAGCACCTCGTCATCCTCGACGCCTGCCAGCTCGCCCTTGAAGCGGCGGCGGCCGTCGATCAGTTCGCCGGTCTCGATCTTGGCTTCATAGCCCTCGAACATCTCGAAATCCTTGAGCCGCGTCAGCGGGCGGTCGATGCCGGGGCTCGACACTTCAAGGGTGTATTCATCAAGGATCGGATCCTCGACATCCATGACAGCGCTGATGGATTGGCTGATCAGGGCCAGCTCGTCCACCTCGATACCGCCATCGGGACGGTCTGCCATCACCTGCAACGTCGTCGACTTGCCCGACATCAGGCGAACGCGCACCAGTTCAAACCCCATATCCTCGATCACCGGTGTGATGATCTCGGCCATGCGGCGATCAATGGCTGCTTTTGCAATCAGGTCGTTGTTCATAATCTCACTATCATCCTGCAGTTTCGAGCAGGCACAAAAAAACGGGCGCGCGGCCCGTGTTCAAGATCGGTGGAGCCTCAGGTGTGGACCCCGATGCGCCGCTGTTGAGACGTCATATACGCCTGTATATGTGAAACTGCAAGCCCCGTGTGCCTGCCCTGCTTAAGCCAGCCACCAGCGTTCGGCGGCGCGCAGGTTGTCCAGCGGGCGATGCTGGCCGGTGCGCAGGGGCATGGCGATGCTGCGTGACACCGCATGGGTCACCCCGCGTGCATGGGGCAGCAAGGCAATATCATCATAGGATTGAAGGGCTTCGCCATCATTCAGGTCTGCCGCTTCGACCAGATATTCAGCCATTGCCTGCGCACGAACCTGCTGCGCGGGAATGGACACCAGTTCAACCGTATCGAACCAGCCGGCGCTGCGCCCTTTGTAGTGATCTGCCACACGTTCGGCCAAAACCTGCTGACCCGGCGTAAATCTTCGCAGACGGTACAGGCCGGTGCCAATGCCGTCGTCCATCGCGTGGGCGGCGCGGATCACATGACGCGGGTCCGCCAGCGTAAAGGGCAAGTCCATCGCGGGCGCATCCATCGTGATGCGCAGCTGATGGGGGCCCGTCGCCTCTACCACACCGTCCAGCGCGAGGGACGCGACAACATCGCGCGCGGTCATGGGGCGTTGATCGTGAAACAATACATCCTTGCGCAGATCGACCAGCCAGACGCGCCCGTCGGCGCTGCCCTGCCAGGCTGTTGCCAGCTCTCCGCGCAGGGTGCCGTCAGCGGCGATTTCGGTCAGCGTATCAAAGATCAGCCCCTGCCGCGCCACCTGCATGAACAGGCCATCGCCCTGCCCCCAAGTATCGCTGCGCGCCGCCCCCGACAGCGCCATACGCAACCGCCCGCCCGCTTTGGGCATGGAGGCCGCAGACACCCCTGTCGCCGCCAACAAGGCCGCCGCAGCACCCGAGGCAAATAAAGCACGGCGATCCATCAAAGAGCGGGTCATTGCGTGGCAATCCTGTCCATCGTGCGCACCAGTTCGGCGCTGATGCCGGGTTCAGACAGCGCGTGACCGGCATTGCGCACCATCTTCAGCTCGGCATTGGGCCAAGCCTGCGCCAGTTCATACGCGCTGGAGGGGGGGCAAATCATATCGTAGCGGCCTTGCACAATCACGCCGGGGATATGGGCAATGCGGTCCACATGCGCAAGGATCTGGCCGTCAAACTCAAGAAATCCGGCGTTGGTGAAATAGTGATTCTCAAGCCGGGCGAAGGTGCGCGAATATTCCCCCGGACCCTCATACGACCCGCCCGACGCGTGGATCGAGGCCAGCGCGTTTTCCCACGCGGCCCAGGCCTTGCCGTATTTCACCTCGGTCATGCGGTCGCCACAGAACAGCCGGCGGTGGTAGGCCGCGATCAGATCGCCGTGCTCGGCTTCGGGGATCAGGCCGGTAAACCGCGCCCAAAGATCGGGCCAGAACTTGCCGGCGCCGCCGCCATAGAACCAGTCAAGCTCTGCCTGCGTCATCATGAAAACGCCGCGCAGGATGATGTTGCGCACCCTCTCGGGGTGGGTTTCGGCATAGATCAACGCCAGCGTCGCGCCCCAGCTGCCACCAAAAGCGATCCATTTCTCGATGCCAAGCGCTTTGCGGATGCGTTCGATATCCGCGACCAGATCCCATGTGGTGTTATTGAGGACCGACGCAAAAGGCTTGGACCGCCCGCACCCGCGCTGGTCAAACAGGATCACGTGATATTTTGCCGGATCGAAATAGCGCCGCATCGACGGGCTGCACCCGCCGCCGGGGCCGCCATGCAGGACCACCACGGGGATGCCATCGGGGTTGCCGCATTGTTCGACATAGATCGAATGACCATCGCCCACATCCATCATCCGCTGATCGAAGGGATCGATCGGCGGGTGAAGATATTGCACTGCGCGCTTTTGGTCCGGGATTTTGTCCATTACAGCCCTATATAGTCATTGGACCCAAAAGAGCACAGAGAGATCAGAATGCAAGCGCCTCAAAGCACTGTTGACCCCGCCGAGATCGAAAAGTTTCAGGCCATGGCCGCCGAATGGTGGGACGAGAACGGCAAGTTCAAGCCGCTGCATATGCTCAATCCCTGCCGTCTGGATTACATCACCTCCCAAATCGCCGGAGAGTTCGACCGTGACCTGAAATCGCCCGAACCGTTTCGCGGGCTGCGGATTCTGGACATCGGTTGCGGCGGCGGGCTGCTGTCGGAACCGATGGCGCGTTTGGGTGCGACCGTGGTCGGTGCCGATGCCGCATCAGGCAACATCCCCGTCGCGCAGGTCCATGCGCAGCAATCGGGGCTCGAGATCGACTACCGCCACACCACCGCCGAGGCGCTGGCCGAAGCGGGGGAACAATTCGACGTGGTGCTGAACATGGAAGTGGTCGAACATGTCGCCTCTCCCATCGATTATCTGATCGCATGCCGCACCCTGCTGAAACCCGGCGGGCTGCACATCTGTTCGACGCTGAACCGCAACCCCAAGTCTTTCATGATGGCGATTGTCGGGGCAGAGCACGTGATGCGCTGGCTGCCCAAGGGCACCCATGAATGGTCGAAATTCATCACGCCGGATGAACTCTTTGACCTGCTGCACAAGGCTGGCCTGACGGCGGTGGATCGCAAAGGGTTCGTGTTCAACCCGATCACATGGTCGTGGCGTCTGTCGGACCGTGACCTGAGCGTGAACTACGTCACCGCCAGCCTGAAGCCAGAGTGACCCAAACCGGCGTCAGCCTTCCAGCTGGCGCCGCAGGGCGCGCAGGGTATCGAGCGTGGCACGCACCTGCGCCTCGCCCAGATCATCGGCCACGTCATTGATCAACGGCGAGATTTGCCGGATCGCATGATCCCGCGCGTTGCGCCCTGCGGGGCTGATCGCCACCATCTTGCGCCGCGCATCGTCCCAATCGGGGCGGATATGCACATAGCCCGCCCAGACCAGTTTATTCAGCGTGTTCGTCATCGCGCCACGGGTGACATTAAACGTCTCGGCCAGCTGCGCGGGGGTCTTTTCGCCGTCATGCCAGGCCAGATTGTTCAGCACCGAAAAATGCGAAATCTCCATACCTTTGGGCAGCGCCCGGGTCAGCCGGTTGCGCATCCGTTGATCAGCCGACAGCAATTCGCTGATCAACGTGATCGCAAGTGAGTTTCGATTTTCCGTCATAAGCCGTTACTAAGGTGCCTTGAAATCCCGCCGGTTGGCAAGACTGGGTACGCGGGTACGTGCCTCTTGTACACGCGCCATGTCCAGCGTGAACGGATAAATGCCCGGCGCGGTGCCTGCATCCAGCAGCACCTCGCCCCACGGGGCAACAACCAGCGAATGGCCGTAGGTGTCGCGAGTCTTGTGGCTGTCGCTGGCATGGGTGCCTGTCTGCGCGGGGGCTAACACGAAACACCCTGTCTCGATCGCGCGGGCTCGCAGCAGCATGTGCCAATGCGCGGCACCGGTCACAGGCGAAAACGCGGCGGGCATAGTCAGGATCGTGGCCCCCGCATCCGCCAGCGCCTGATAGAGCTTGGGGAAACGCACGTCATAGCAGATGCTCATCCCGACTTTGGCAAAGGGCGTCTGCGCCACAACCGCCTGATCGCCGGGGCGGTAGCCTGCCGATTCGCGGTAGCTTTCGCCTGCGTCGATATCCACGTCGAACATATGGATCTTGTCGTAGCGGGCTTTGATCTGCCCCTGCGGATCAATCAGGAACGACCGGTTGGCAAAGCGCCCGTCCGCATCCCGCGTTTTCAGCCCAAGCGATCCGATCAGCAGCCAGATGCCCGCCTCTTGCGCCACATCCCGCAAGGCGGCGAGGGTGATGTCATCGTCTTCGTGCTGCAAAACGCTGCGCTGGTGGTCGCGGCTGGTCGAGACGCAGTTCGTGACCTCGGGCGTGAGGACAAACGCCGCCCCCTGCGCCGCAGCATCGCGCACCATCTCTACCGTGCCCGCCAGATTGCGGGCCGGTGTATCGCTAACGTTCAGCTGGATCAGCGCCGCCTGCATCAGGAGGCCAACAAAGCGTCCAGCTTGCCCGCTCGCTCAAGCGCGTAAAGGTCGTCACAGCCGCCGACATGGGTGTCGCCGATAAAGATCTGCGGCACGGTGCGCCCGCCATTGGCACGTTCGATCATCTCGGACTTACGCTCTGGCTGGGCAAGCACGTCGACCTCGGCAAAGCTCACGCCTTTTTCATTCAGCAGACGTTTGGCGGCATGGCAAAAGCCGCACAGCGGGGAGGTATAGATCTCAACAGGTTGCATGTTGATGTCCTTTCAACAAATGGGTTGGATCAAGACTTAAGTATCTTTTACCACTCTTGCCAGTGTCACGACGCAGATTGGCCCTGCGCGTGCCTCCAGACAGGCCCGCGCCGATGCCTGTAATGTCGCCCCCGATGTCATCACGTCATCCACCAGCAGCACCGGACGGCCACGCAGCAGGTCGGCGCGGCGGGGATGGGCGGTGATCGCACCATCCAGATGGGCAAAGCGTTCACGACGTCCCTTCCCCTCTAGCGCGGCGGTGCGTCGGACGCGGCGCAGCGCGTCGGGGCACCACCCAAGCTTGTGTTCACGGGCAAGCGCACGGGCCAGCAGGGCCGATTGGTTGAACCGCCGCTTCCACAGCCGCGCGTAATGCAGCGGCACGGGCACCACCAAAGTGTCAGGCGTGACGAAGGGCGCGATCACCTGCGCCATCCAGTGTCCTGCGGGTTTGGCGATGTCCTGACGGTCGCCGTGTTTCAGCGCCAGCACCAGTCGGCGGCCGGTATCTCGGTACAAAAGGGCTGCGCGCCCGTGGTCCCACGGCGGCGGCGCGGCAAGGCACGCGTCGCAGCGCACGTCTGTCTCGGACAGATCGCCCAGCAAGGGAATACCGCAGGTTTCGCAGACCACGCCTTCAATGAACCCCGTGTCGCGCCAGCACGGACCGCACAGCCCCCCATGTGCAGCCACCCACGCCCCGCACGCCAGACAGGACGGCGGGTAAATCAGCGCAACAGCGGTTTGTAACTGGTCTCGCATGATCTTATTATCCTTTCATGAACGCTTCACACACCCTGACCGATCGCGCGGCGCTGACCCGCAACCGCCGCCGCGCCACCGATGACGCCCTGTTCCTGCACCGCGCCGCGCTTGAAGAGGTCGATGATCGGCTGTCGCTGGTTAACAGAACCTTTACGTCAGCAGCGATTGTCACCGGCTTCCCGCAGGTCTGGGGCGCGCTGCACCCCTCCGCGACGCTGGTGGAGGACACCGATACGCTTGCGCTGACCCAGGGCGCGCATGATCTGGTGGTCCATGCGATGGGGATGCATTGGGCGAATGATCCGGTGGGTCAAATCATCCAGTCGCGCCGTGCCCTGCAACCCGACGGGCTGTTCCTAAGCGTCGGTTTCGGCGGGCAG
The DNA here is from genome assembly GCF_045586035.1 of Sulfitobacter sp. PM12. Taxonomy (NCBI): domain Bacteria; kingdom Pseudomonadati; phylum Pseudomonadota; class Alphaproteobacteria; order Rhodobacterales; family Roseobacteraceae; genus Sulfitobacter; species Sulfitobacter sp. PM12. Next base: position 449,326 of record NZ_CP151529.1, on the reverse strand, counting down.
ACCCTGCACGAGCTGCGCGCCTGTCTGGGTCAGGCCGAGGCGTCGATCACCGGCGGGCTGTCGCCGCGGATCGCCCCTATGGCCGAGTTGCGTGATATCGGCGGGCTGCTGCAACGGGCGGGGCTTGCGCTGCCGGTGGCGGATTCCGTGACGCTGACGACAGAATACAGCGATATCTGGCACCTGATGCGCGACCTGCGCGCCATGGGAGAGGCCAACGCCCTGACCAGCCGCCTGCGCCGCCCCAGTGGCCGCGCGCTCTTTGACGCGGCGGGGCAGCTTTACCGCGACCACTACGCCACGCCAGAGGGGCGCATCAAAGCAAGCTTTGAGCTGGTCTTTCTGGCGGGCTGGGCACCGGCGGACAGCCAGCCCAAACCCCTGCGACCCGGCTCTGCGCAGCAGCGCTTGGCCGATGCGCTGGCCACGGCGGAAACGCCGCTGCGCGATTGACGCGCGACCATAACCGTTTATCTCAGCGCTAAACGCAGAAAAGGAATGCCAGATGACGCAGCAGCGCCCAGCCCATGCACAACCTGACCACCCCACCGTGCCCGCCCCCAAGGTGGGTATCCTGCTGGCGAACCTCGGCACGCCGGACAACTATGATTACTGGTCAATGCGCCGTTATCTGTCGGAATTTCTGTCGGATCGCCGCGTGATCGACTATAGCCCGTGGAAATGGCAGCCGCTGCTTCAGCTGGTGATCCTGTCGAAACGCCCCTTCACCAGCGGTGCCGCGTATAAGTCGATCTGGAACCACGAGGCGGGGGAAAGCCCGCTGATGACCATCACCAAACAACAAACCGCGAAGATAAAAGACGCGATGCAGGCGCGGTATGGTGACGCAGTCATGGTCGATTACTGCATGCGCTACGGCAACCCGTCGACCCAATCCAAGGTGGCGGCGATGACCGCTGCGGGCTGCCAGAAGATCCTGTTCTTCCCGCTGTACCCGCAATACGCCGGTGCCACCTCTGCCACCGCGAATGACGCGTTTTTCGCCGCGCTCGCCAAAGAGAAATGGCAGCCCGCCGCACGCACGGTTGAACCCTATTTCGACCGCCCCGATTATATCGAAGCGCTCGCCACCTCGATCGAGAAGGCCTACGCCAAGATGGAGACAAAGCCCGACAAGCTGCTGTGTTCCTATCACGGTGTCCCGCTGCGCTATTTGATGGAGGGCGATCCCTATCACTGCCAATGCCAGAAAACGACGCGCCTGCTGAAGGAACGGCTGGGCTGGAACGACACCCAGATCATGACGACCTTCCAGTCGAAATTCGGCCCCGAAGAATGGTTGCAGCCCTATACGGTGGAAGAGGTCGCGCGGCAGGCCGAAGCCGGCAACAAGAAGATCGCGGTCTGTGCCCCTGCCTTTTCAGCCGATTGCATCGAAACGCTGGAAGAGATCAACGAAGAGATCAAGGAAAGCTTTGAACACGCGGGCGGGGAGGAGTTTCACTATATCCCCTGCCTCAATGACGACGACTTGCACATCAAGGCGCTGTCCAATGTGATCGAGGAAAACCTGCAAGGCTGGGTCGACTAATCCCCCGCGCCGCTTGGACCTGAAAACAATGAAAGCGCCTGTGGCTACAGGCGCTTTTCTTTTGTCCGCTTGTCATCTGATGCCAAACGGCAGACATAAAAAAAGGCGGTGTAGAACACCGCCTTTTTCTAACTGAAACTTCGACCGAATTAGTCGGAAGCAACTGCAGCAGCAACAACGGCCAGCAGCAGCAGAGGAATCAGGATGCCCGAGGAAGAAGAGGTGGACTCTTCAACGATGACGGGTGCTTCGATGATTGGCTCTGCCAGCGAACCAGCAAATGCATTCGATGCAGCAGCTGTCAGAGCAGCGGCGAGAACGAGTTTCTTCATAACATAACCTCCAGAAAAGGCGTACTTCACAGTGTGATAGCACGCGCCCAAGACTTACCTCGTAAAACTTTCTAAACAGCATCAGCGGGTAATTGCAAACCCGGATTCAGCTTTTGAGCACCACAATCGCTAAAAAGTTGTCAAATAAGCAACACTTGGGTGCCGACGTTCGCCATGCCAAAAAGTTCAGCAATATGTTCATTGTACAGGCCAATGCACCCATTCGACGAACGACGCCCGATCTTGCGTGTGTCATGCGTGCCATGGATACGGTAGTACGTCCAGCTCAGGTACAGCGCGTGGGTGCCCAAGGGGTTGTCAGGGCCCGGCCCGATCACCGCTGGCCACTCTGGGTTGCGTTCCAGCATCGACGGGGTCGGACGCCATGTGGGGCCGACGACCTTCTGGATCACGCTGGTACGCCCACGGCGGGTCAGTTCCTCGGTCAGCGGTACGCTTGAGGGGTACAGCTTGTAGATCGACTGATCCTCAGACCAGTAATGCACCGCGCGGCTGTCGATATCGACAAGAATGGCCCCGTTCTTGGTGTCGCTGAAGTAAGGCTGCCAATCCAGCGTGCGGAAGCTGGAGGTGTTGCGACGCACCGTCTCGGTCAGATCACGCTCCGTCTCCGTCGTCGCTTCGCTGTTGACGCTGCTTTGCGCCAGCGCGGGCGTTGCCAGCATCGCGGCGCTGCCAGCAAGGAAAGCACGGCGCGACGAAAGGGTAAATTTCTTATCAGACATCAGATGTCTCCTGAAGGTAGTTACAACCTAGTATAATACTGTCGTATATGGCTCGAAAGTCGCAGTTTCAAATCAAACAAGCGTTAACAGGCGCGCTCACGCTCATGTGCGTTTGATCTGCAACGCATCAAGCTGTATGGCACGACAAACCCAATTGCGTGGAGCTGCGCCATGATCCGTCTGTTTTCAATCCTTATTTCCCTGACCGTGGCGCTGGCGGCCTGTACCCCTGCACCGACCCCGCTTGCATCCGACGGTCGCCCCGGCCCTACCGTCTATAAGATCGGGCGCAATGATACCGGCAAGCTGCAGTTCCGCATGCTCGATTCCGTGAACGCGCTGCGCGGTGCCTCCGGTCTGGCACCCGTTCAACTGGACGCGCAACTGAACGCCGCCGCCGCGACCCATTCTCGGGATATGGCGGTGCAGAACCGCCCCTGGCACTTCGGGTCTGACGGGTCGTCCCCTGTCGATCGTATCCAACGTGTAGGATACACTGGCGCGCTGGTCGGCGAAGTCATCTCGGAAACCTACGAGACTGAGCTCGAAACACTTGCCGCGTGGATGGAGAAGCCGGACACCCGCCGCATCATCATGTCGAAGGACGCTTTGAACATGGGCTTTTCCTGGCACCAGGAAAACAACGGCAAGATCTGGTGGACCATGGTGATGGGGAAGTGACCGCCAAGGTCACCCCCGCTTTTAACTAGATATCAGGGGTTCAGTGCGATGGGGGTGTTATCCCCGACCATCGCATAGATCTCCTCCATCTCGTCGTTCGAGACAGAGATACATCCCCACGTCCAATCTGTGCGATTCTTGTCCTTGGCGGTCTTTTGACCGTGGATAAAGATATCGCCACCGGGGCTTTTGCCCAAAGCTTCCGCGCGGGCGCGGTCCATTTCATTGGGGTAGTTGATGCCGATCGACAGGTGGAACCGGCTGTTCGGATTGCGCCGGTCGATCATATAGATCCCTTCGGGCGTGCGTCCGTCACCTTCGTACACCTTGTGACCCACAGGCGCGAACCCCAGTTTGATATCGTATGATTCCAGCACCTTGTCATGGTGCATCAGATACATCCGGCGGTCGCCCTTGTTGACGATCACATAGGTGACCTGCGGCCCGTTGTACCGTTTGAATTTACTGCTGCTGCAGGCCCCAAGCGCGACCAGCGCGGTGCCACCCAGAATCAGGTTTCTGCGTTTCATGTTCACTATGCCTCGTTCCGCGACCTTTTCGGCCTTATGTGGATGCCCTATCATGTAGCAAATATCGATGCGGTCAAAAAGCCGTTACTGTCGGCTATGCTCTGCCAGCTTCTTTTCGATCGCTTCCAGCTTTTCCATCACCTCAAGCCGGTAGGCATCGGTGCGCACGGTCTCTTCCTCGTTATGCGCGTCCTGCATCGAGTTCACGATCAGACCCACCAGCAAGTTCACCACGGCGAAGGTCGTGACCAGAATAAACGGCACGAAGAAGACCCAGGCATACGGGTAGACCTCCATCACCGGGCGGACGATCCCCATCGACCAGCTTTCCAGCGTCATGATCTGAAACAGGCTATAGGCGCTGGCGGGCAATGACCCGAACCATTCGGGGAACTGGTCGCTGAACAATTTGGTCGCGATCACGGACCCGATGTAAAAGATGATCGTCATCAGCAGGAACACCGACCCCATACCGGGCAACGCGGTGATAAACCCTTCGACGACGCGGCGCAGACGCGGGGCGACGGACAGCACCCGCAAAACCCGCAGGATACGCAGCGCCCGCAAGACAGACAGCCCCTGCACCGCGGGCACCAGCGCGATGGCAACGACCGTAAAGTCAAAGACGTTCCAGCCGTTGCGGAAGAACCCGACCCCGCGCGCGATAATCTTGAGCGTGATCTCGGCGATGAAAATGAACAGGCAGACGCGATCAAGAAACAGGATCAGCGTGCCGTATTTCTCCATCAGGGCGGGGGCTGTCTCCATCCCCAGCAGGGCGGCGTTGAACACGATCACACCGATGATGAAATTGCTGACGGCCCGCCCTTCGACCCATCTTCCCAGACGTTCCCGCATGTTTACCGTGCCCACCATAGATCTGCGTTATTTACGTTTGCGTTGTACTTCCGGCGCAGTGAACTGCGCTGCCAGCTCCACATGGGAGGACCAGCGGAATTGATCAACGACTTGCACCCAATTCAACGTATAACCGGCGGCAATCAGCACGGCGGCGTCCCGCGCGAAGGTGACGGGGTTACACGACACATAGGCCAGCACCGGCGGCATCGCTTTGACGATCTCGGCGATCTGGGCCTCGGCCCCCGCGCGCGGCGGGTCGATGACCACGGCGTCGGTCTTGGCCAGCTCGTCCGGCAGCAAGGGGCGGCGGAACAGGTCGCGCGCCTCTGTCGTGACGGGTTTGAGCCCCGTCGACATGCGCCACCCGTGATCCAGCGCGGCGGTCATGGCGGCGTCACCTTCGACGGCGTGTACCTCTGCCTGATCGGCCAGGGGCAGGCTGAACGTGCCGCAGCCCGCAAACAGGTCAATCACATGGCGCGCCTCACCGACAGCCTCGCGCACGGCGGTGACAAGCGCCGCCTCTCCGTGCGGAGTGGCTTGCAGGAAGGCACCGGGCGGAGGTGTCACCTTGGCCGCACCGAAACGCTGTACGGGTGGCGTGCGCATTGCGATCACCTCGCCGTCCCAGGTCAGCCGCGCCAGCCCCAGACTGTCGCACAGATGCGCCAGCTCTTGCCGCAAGGGGCCATCCAGCTCTTTCCCGTTCTGGACCGAGATATCGAGCCCCCCGCGCGACGCGGTCACCGTCACAGCAAGAGCAGCCTTGCGGCTGGTGCCGATCACGGCAAGCTTTTCGGCAATCGGCAGCGCGCCCATCACCGCAGGGTCCAGCAACTGACACCCGGGAATTTCGATCACCACATCAGACCCGCGCCCGTGGAAACCGGCCATCGCGCCCTTTTTGGTGCGTTTCGCCGCAAAGGTGGCCCGACGGCGCGATTGCGCGGGCGAGGTTTGCAGTGGCTTGAAAACAGTCTCTATCCCGTGGGCATCCAGCGACGCCTTGACCACGCCCAGCTTGAAATCCGCGACGTAATCATCCGACGCATGCTGCAACTGGCAGCCGCCACAGGCCTTGAAGTGGCGACACGGCGCCGACACCCGGTTCTCTGACGGGGTGACGATACGGATGTCGGTCAGGGTCTGACCGTCAGGCGTGCCTGTCACCACCTCGCCCGGCAGGGTCATAGGGGCAAATAAAGGGCCGGGCGCAATGCCGTCGCCCAAGTGGCCAAGTCGCTGGATTGTATATTCTGTCATGCGCAGGGCTTACCGCGAAGCCGGGCGCAGCAAAAGCCTTATTCTGCGGCCTTCATATCCAAAAACCCGCCCGACTGCCGCCGCCAGTAGCGGGCATAAAGCCCGTCTTTGGCAAGCAGGGCCTCATGGGTGCCGATCTCTACGATCCGGCCCGCGTCCATCACGGCGATGCGGTCCATCTCGGTCAGGGTCGACAGACGGTGGGCGATGGCCATCACGGTCTTGCCCTCCATCACGCGGGTCAGCGCGCTTTGGATCGCGGCTTCGACCTCGCTATCCAGCGCGCTTGTCGCTTCGTCCAATATCAGGATCGGCGCGTCCTTGAGGATCGCGCGGGCCAGCGCAATACGCTGACGTTGCCCGCCCGACAGCTTCACCCCCCGTTCCCCCAGATGCGCGTCATAGCCGCTGCGGCCCGTGTGGTCCTGCATCTTCTCGATGAACTCATGCGCCTCGGCCTTACGTGCGGCGGCGATGACCTCTGCCTTTGTCGCGTCGGGCTTGCCATAGCGGATGTTGTCGAACGCCGACCGGTTGAACATCGCCGTCTCCTGCGTGACCATCCCGATCTGACGCCGCAAGCTTTGCTTGGTCACACCCGAGACATCCTGCCCATCAATCGAAATGTGACCCTGTTCCGCCGTATAGAGCCGCAACAAAAGCGACACCAACGTCGATTTCCCCGCCCCCGATGCGCCGACGATGCCCAGCTTCTCTCCCGGTTTGATCGATAGGCTCAGCTCTTCGATACCGCCCGTATCGCGGCCATAGGTAAAGCGCAGCCCGTCAAAGCGGATCGCCCCTTCGCGCACCTCCAGCTCTGCCGCGCCGTCTATATCGCGCAGCTGCTGCGGCGCGGCCAGCGTGCGCATCCCGTCTTCGACCTCGCCCACATTCGCATAAAGCGCCATCAGCGTGAAACTGACCCAGCCCGTCATCTGCGCCAGCCGAAGCGACACCGCCCCCGTCGCCGCAATATCACCCGCCGTCACCAGACCCAGCGACCAGTACCAAAGCGCACCCCCCACCAGCAGCACCGGCAAAAATCCCGCAATCGTCATCAGCCAGAACCGGAAAGAGACACTCACCCGCCCGAAATCGAGGCTCGTATCCAGAAACTTGCGCATCGCCCCCAAGGCGGCGCGGTCCTCGTGATCGGCATGGGCGAAGAGCTTTACGGTTTTGATGTTGGTGATCGTATCGACCACCTGCCCCGTCACCATCGCGCGCGCCCCTGCCCGCGCTTTGGAATGTTTGCGGACCCGTGGCATGAAGTGGCGGATCAGGAAGACATAGCCCACCATCCAAAACACCAGCCCCGCAGCGATGCGCCAATCCACGGTTCCAAGCAGCATCACCGCGCCGACAAAGGACGCGGCGGCGAAGAGCACCGTATGCAGCACCTCGGTCACGACATCGGTCAGCGCGCGGCTGGTCTGCATTTCCTTCTGCGAAATCCGGCCCGCGAAATCATTGTCGAAAAACGTGACTGCCTGCCCCAGCGTGTAGCGATGCAAGCGCGACAGCACGAGGTTGAACACATTCGGCGCGACCACGATCGACTGCATATACGAACTGACACCAAACAGCGCCGGACGCAGCAGCAAAAAGAACGCCAGTCCCGCCAAGAGCAGCCCCGTATGATCCGAGAATACGGCCCCCGCCTCGGCGGCAAGCGCCGCATCCACAACCCACCCAAGGACCAGGGCGGCCATCACCTCTATCACGCCGGCGAAAATCGACAGCACCCCGGCGACGCCAAGCGCAGGGCCGCTGCCCTTCAATGCCCAACGAAAAAAGGCCGCCAGACGGCGCGGCGGCTCTGTCGTGGCGGGGGAAAACGGGTCGATCCATGTCAAAGGCATTACGATGTCGGCTCTTCTGTGCGAAGGAACCCGCCGGATTGCCGGTTCCAGAAATCTGCATATAGCCCGCCTTGCGCCAAAAGCACCTCATGCGTGCCTTCTTCGACGATACGGCCCCCGTCCATGACCAGAATACGGTCCATTTCAGCGATGGTGGACAGGCGATGCGCAATGGCGATGACGGTCTTGCCCTCCATCATGCCGTACAGGGTCTGCTGGATCGCGGCTTCTACCTCGCTATCAAGCGCGCTCGTCGCTTCGTCCAGCAAAAGGATCGGCGCGTTCTTGAGGATGACCCGTGCCAGCGCGATGCGTTGCCGCTGCCCGCCTGACAGTTTCACCCCCCGCTCGCCAACCTGCGCGTCATAGCCGGACCGCCCGCCCTGATCGTTCAACTCCTGAATAAAATCATGCGCTTGGGCCTGTTTCGCTGCGGCAATCACCTCCGCCTCCGTCGCGGTGGGACGCCCGTAAAGGATATTCTCGCGGATCGATCGATGCAGCAAGGCATTGTCCTGCTGCACCATCCCGATCGCCTGCCGCAGGCTGTCCTGCCGGACGGTGGTGATATCCTGCCCGTCAATCAGAATGCGTCCGCCTTCGGGGTCGTAAAACCGCAGCAACAGCTTGACCAAGGTCGATTTGCCCGCGCCCGACCGCCCGATCAGGCCGATCTTTTCCCCCGGCTGCACGGTGATATCCACGTGATCCAACCCGCCCGAACCACGGCCATAATGATGGGTCAGCCCGCGCATCTCCACCCGCCCGTCGGTCAGGGCCAGCGGCTTGGCATCGCTGTCGTCAACCAAGGTGATTGGCTGCGCAATCGTTTCAAGCCCCTCGGCCACGACGCCAAGCTGCTGGAAGAACGTCGAAAGCGCCCACATGATCCAGGCGGTCATGGAGTTCAACCGCAGTGTCAGCGCCGTCGCGGCCGTCACCACGCCCACCGTCGCATTGCCGGTTGACCAAAGATAGAACGCCCAGCCTACAACCCCGACGATTAACAAACCGTTCAAGCTGACCAGACAGATATCCATGATGGTGAATATCCGCATTTCCTTTTGAAAAGTGACGCGCGCCTTCTCGATGGCGCCCTTGGCATATTCAATCTCGCGGTCATGGTGCGCAAACATCTTGACCGAATGAATGTTGCTGTAACTGTCGACCACGCGGCCCGTCACCTCTGACCGCGCATCTGACGCGGCCTGCGACGCGACCGCCACACGCTTGATCGTCCATTGGGTCAGCACAGCATAAAGCGCGAACCACGCGACCAAGGGGATCAGCAGTTGCCAGTCCGACGTGGTTAACAAAATCGCTGCGCCGATGAGATAGGCCAGTGCATATGAAATCGCGTCAAAGACCTGAAACACGACCTCCCCCGCAGCGGGGGGCGTTTGCATGATGCGGTTGGCGATGCGCCCGGCAAAGTCATCCTCGAACCAGCCGACCGATTGCCGTAGCACCTGCCGGTGTCCGCGCCACCGGAAAAGTGTGCCGTAATTTGGCAACACAGCGTTGTTCAAGAGTAACACATGGACCGCCTGCACAGCAGGCCGCGCGATCAGGATAAGCAGCGCGACGACGATAAACTCCGTCCCATAGCTACGCCATACCTCGGCCGGGCTGCCGTCCATCAGATCGACAAGACGGCCCATATAGTAGATCAAGCCGATCTCGATCGCCGCGACCACAACGGAAAGCACACCCGTGACCCAGAACACCGTTTTGAACGGCGCGCTGTAGTTGCGGAAAAAGGGCCACAGCCGCGTGGGCGGCGTGTCTTGCTCGGCGTAGTCCGCATAGGGATCGACAAGATTTTCGAAAAATCGAAACATAATTCACCTGTAGGGCGCGTGTTCACCGCCACTATAGAAAGAGCCGCGCCGAAAAGACCACAGGTTGCGTCAGCTTTCTGGCGTGTCCAACAAACTGTCGCGCGTCGCCGCAAACCCCGAAGCGATCCAGAGCGCCCTAAGCTCGGCCAGCCGCCTGCCCAAAGCAGGGCCGGTGTATTCCGGCATCAAATCAGCAGCTTGCACGGGAAATACGGCAGCTTCGGCCTGCGCGATACGATCAAGCACAGCCGCATCGGGTGGCGTTTCAGACAGGCAGGCGCGCAGCACAACAACCGCGCGCGCCATATCGCCGCCGTCGATATGGGCAATCGCGGCCACCGTCTCTGAGCCATATGCCGCCTCTTTCAGCCGATGCAGGTGTTTCGCGTCTGCCTTGCTCAACCTCAGGCGCTGGTCGATATCCTCACCGCCAAGCGCTGCCAGCCGCGTTCGCCAGTCCACAGACATCTGCAACAGCTGTTCGAAATGCACGACCATCCCGAGCCAGCGGTCATCGCTCCCCGGCAGAATTGTCCCCAAAACGCCGGTTTGGCGCATCGCCGCGACCGCTGGCGCAGGGTCCGGCGCGGTTAACAGCTTCGTAAGCTCTGCTCCGATCCGCTCCGCCGACAGGCTTTCCAACCCGTCGGTATGCGCTGCAATCGCGGCCAAAGCCTCCGGATCGAAGCCCTCGACCGGGTCCGCATACCACGCGCAAAACCGGAAATAGCGCAAGGTGCGCAGGTAATCTTCGCGGATACGTTGGGCGGCATCCTCGATAAACCTCACCCGCCGCGCGCGCAAATCAACAAGACCTTCAAGCGGGTCGATCACCCGCCCCTGCGCATCTGCGTAAAGCGCGTTCATCGTAAAATCTCGGCGCAACGCATCGTCGAGGATACTGTCCGAAAAAGCGACAACCGCACGTCGCCCGTCCGTTTCCACGTCCCGGCGGAAGGTTGTCACCTCGAACCCCTTACCGCCGCTGACCACGGTGACAGTTCCATGTTCCACGCCCGTCGGTACGGCGTTCAGCCCAGCGCGCGCGGCAAGAGCCATGACACGTTCGGGCAATGCATTGGTCGACATGTCGACATCGCTATCCGCCACGCCCAAAAGCGCGTTCCGCACACAGCCCCCGACAAAATAGATCGCATGCCCGCCGTCCGCCACCGCATCGCATACGGCTTGGGCATCGGGGTCGGAAAGCCAGCGCGTGCTGGCGGGAAGGGTCACATCATTCGTTCTGTCCATGCCCGCAACATACGCGCGGTTGCCCCCCAAATGTAATAGGGACCATAAGGAACCGTGTAATAATACCGTCGCTGCCCCTGCCACCGGCGCGACTGGACCACGTAATTTTCGGCGTTGAGCACATGATCAAGTGGAACGGTAAAGACTTCCTCAACTTCGCCGGGCTCGGGGATAATTTCGAAGTCTTCTTTCACGAAGGCAATGACGGGCGTCACCAGAAAGTTGGTAACTGTCTCATGTGCGGGCAGCGTACCCAAAACGTCGACCAGATCCGAGGGCAGGCCGATTTCCTCCCGCGCCTCGCGTAGGGCTGCGGCAACAACATCTGCATCACCGCCATCCTGCTTGCCGCCCGGGAAGGCGATTTGCCCCGGATGGTGCTTTAGTGCGGACGACCGTTTGGTCAGGATAAGTTCCAACCGCCCGCCCCGTTCAACGATCGGGGCCAAAACGCCAGCTGGCCGCAATGTCCGGTTCGCCGGTGGCGTAGACCCTTTGTTAAGGTCAAAATCGGAAGACGTGACACCAGTTTGCGCCAGCGCCTTCCGAAAATGGGCGAGCTGATCAGCTGCCACTGTTGTCTTCTGCCTCGAACCCGACTGTTTTCGGGTCCAGATCATAATGCGCGCCACAGAACTGGCAGTCGGCCGTGACGCGGCCGTCGTCTGTCGTCATCGTTTCGATATCCCCCGCCGAATAGATCGACAGGCTTTGCCGCACACGATCTTCGGAGCAGGTGCAGCCAAAACGGACCGCCTGCGCGTCGAATACTCGGGGCATCTCCTCGTGAAACAGACGTTTCAAAAGATCTGTCGGCGGCAGGCTCGGCCCAATCAGTTCAAGCTCGTCTACCGTATCCAGCAAGACATTGACGCGGCGCCAGTTATCCCCCTCTTCACCGTCGACCAGATCAGTGGCTTGCAGCACCTCGCCGCTGCCTTCCCCTTGCGCGGCAAAGGGCGAGGCTTTGGGCATATGTTGCAGCATAACACCGCCGGCGCGCCAATGCTCATCCTCCCCCGGGGAGGTGGATTTGCCAAAGCTCAGCTCAAACCGTGTGGGCAGCTGTTCGGACTGCGCGAAATACGCCTCTGCACATTCGGACAGCGATTTACCGGTAAGCGGCGTAATCCCCTGATAGGGGGTCATCCCGTTGCCCTGATCGATCATAATAGCAAAATACCCCTCGCCCACTTGATCAAAGGCCGGCCCATCGGTGATCCGGTCGGCGTCATAGCTGGCGTAGGCACGGATGCGCGCGGGTTCACCATCCTCCGTCGGGCCGTAGTAATCTGTCGCAATCATGCGCACGGGCCCTTTGGATTGGACCTGCAGCTGCAATTTCCAGCGCAGCTTAATGGTTTGCCCGATCAGCGCCGTAAGCAAAGCCATTTCGGCGACCAACGCCTCTACCTTTTCGGGATAGTCATGCTGACGCAAAATCCCTTCCAGCACGCCATCCAGACGCGCGACGCGCCCCCGAATATCAGAGGCATCGAGTTGAAAGGGTAGAACGGTGTCGTCCCACGCGATTTTGTTTCCTTGGGTCATTTGACTTTCCTTACCGGCAGACGGTTGGCATACCGCGTCTATATAAGGGCAACAAGCCGTGCGAAAAGGGGGAGTCATATGATGCGACGCGTTGGGGAACCGCCCATTCCGGGAAAAACATACACGTCGCGCCCCGGAGCCTATGCGATTTTGCCCCTCAAGGGCCGCTTTTTGATGACCGCCCAGCTTAGGCCACATGTTGATATTCAGTTGCCAGGCGGTGGCATTGACCCCGGTGAATCGCCTCTCCAAACGCTCCACCGCGAGGTGATAGAAGAGATTGGCTGGACCATTGCGCGCCCCCGCCGGTTGGGGGCATTCCGGCGATACGTCTATATGCCGGAGTATGACATCTGGGCCGAGAAAATTTGCCATGTCTATGTCGCCCATCCCGTCCGTCATATTGCCCCCCCGATAGAGCCTGACCACGCAACAGTTGTTCTGTCGGGGGAAGAGGCCGTTTCGGTGCTAGGCAACGATGGGGATCGGCACTTTCTTGAACGGTTTCTGGCGGCAAGGTCCTGAAATTCGAAGCAGATGCCGGAAACATCATCAGGAAAGTCAGCCGTCCCCGCATGATCTTCTAGCCGCGACGTGAGCGCGTCAAAGAAAAGCGGCCCCCTGATGGGGTGCAGATCATGTAGAACCTGATTTAAACCATTATCGTCCAGCATTTGCCCAATCGGGTCAGGACATTCCGTCACCCCGTCGGAAAGCACGATCAGGCGGTCGCCAGGGTAAAGCTGGCTCGCGACTGTTTCATATTGCGCATCGGCAATCAGCCCTACGGGGAGCCCGCCTCTCCCAAAGTTTTCCAACCTGCTGTTGCGTCTCTGAATGAAAGGGTGCGGGTGGCCGGCCTGGGTTGCCCTGATCCTGCCGGTATCAAGTTCAATTTCCGCCAAGAAAAGTGTGAAATACTGCTCCGATTCCATGTCAGAGAGCACTAGGCTGTTCAGCTCGGCGATTACTTGGTCGGGCGGGCGCATTTTATACGTCCCGTCAGATTGGCGTGCCAATGCCAGGTTTTGCTCAGGTGCAACGGCGGAAAATATACCGGCCAATCGGGCGGCCATCAGAGCCGAGCTCACCCCGTGACCGGACACATCTAGCCCGTAGATCCCGATGCTATTTCCCGCTGTGAAATATCCCACCAGATCGCCCCCTACATGCCCGCTAGACCTGAGCATCAAAGACACGGCACCCGCATCGAAGGCGCAAAACGGTTCCTGCAAAAGGGATTTCTGAAACTTTCGCGCCTCGTCTAGGTCCCGATCCAATGCGTCATGTACGTGTTGCAACGCGTCCAGAGCTTCAGTAATGACACGGTTTTTCGACGATAATTCACGCTGCATCGTCAAAATGCGTTCGCCGGCCATAATTCGCGCGCGTAGCTCGTCAACGTTGACTGGCTTGCTGACAAAATCGTCCGCACCGCTGTCCAACCCTTTAACCACCTCGGATTTATCAGATTTTGCCGTCAGTAAAATGAAGTACCCGTAGCTGCCCTTCGAAAGTTTGCGAAACGCCTCGCAAAATTTTAGCCCCGACATACCCGGCATAATCCAATCGCTGATGATCAGATCCGGTAGATTTTGTTCGCAGACTGCCAATGCTTCTTCAGCAGAGGCCGCTTCCTGCACATCGAATCCCCATCGCGACAGTGTCGCCATCAAGATTCGCCGTTGCAGCGCGCTATCGTCGACAACCATAGCTGTTTTGATCGCGCGAAACCGCTGCGGCGTCTTTGGTCGGGCAATTTTTTCAATCTTGTTCTGCAACATACACAAGCTTTCGACAACTTCACCCCGAGCCTAGCCAACGACAGATTAAGATTCGGTGAAGCCCAAAAGTTTTTAAGTGATGATCGCCCTGCACGTTTTGTTAAGAATTTTGCCCCACATTGGCCGGAGAAAGAGGGCGAATCAGTGATTGACTGGGAACAGGTCGCGACCTTGAAAACCGCTGTTGGGCGCGACGACTTCAGCACAATTATGTGCGTGTTTTTTAAGGAGGTGGAAGAAGCCAATGCTCAGCTAACGATGGGCATAACGACCGATCAGTTTCGCGACATACTTCACTTCGTGAAGGGCAGCGCATTAAGCGTGGGGTTTGTCGAATTATCAGAACAATGCGCGCAGGCCGAAAGCAATTTTGCCGACAGCCATCAAATCACATCTATTCGGAAGGAGATAATTTCCAGCTATGAAAAATCGAAAGAACATTTCCTATCAAACACGGGGACCTGCAGTGCGCCTATAGAACAAATTGAGCCAAGGTTTCGTCATTCGTGATGTCCGTGTAGGTAAACCCTGCGTCCTTCAGTTGCGCCAAGAACGGCCCAAAACTGCCAGGGCTGCGTGTTTCAATTCCGATCAGGACAGAGCCGAAGTTTCGCGCAGACTTCTTCAGGTATTCAAACCGACAGATGTCATCGTCCGGGCCGAGAATGCTCAAGAATTCTTTCAGCGCACCAGGGCGCTGCGGCATCCGCAGAATAAAATATTTCTTGACGCCGGAGTACCGCTGCGCACGCTCTTTCACCTCTGGCAGACGCTCAAAATCGAAGTTTCCGCCGGATGCTACGCATACAACGGTCTTGCCCTTGATCTGGTCAGCTACTTCGCCCAGCGCCTCAATAGAAAGGGCACCAGCAGGTTCTAACACGATGCCTTCAACATTCAGCATTTCGATGATCGTGACGCAGATGCGGTCTTCGGCCAGATGTATCACATCACTCTCTGCGACACGATCCAACCGTGCAAAGTTACGTTGGCCAATTTTTGCGACCGCGGCCCCATCGACGAAACTATTGATAGGAGACACATCCACCGGTGCACCCGCGACCAAAGCTTTGGCCAAACTAGGGGCCCCTTCAGGTTCAACAAAGCTATACCGGCACGCATTTTGAAAATAGCTGTAAACGCCGGACGAAAGACCGCCGCCACCAACGGGAAGCAGAATGTGGTCGGGCACGCGCCCTAACTGCTCCTCTATTTCAACCGCAACGGAGGCTTGCCCCTCAATGACATCTTCATCATCGAAAGGAGACAGAAAATGCGCACCCTCTTCCACGCAATACTGCTGCGCCGCGGCGAGCGTTTTATCAAAGTAGTCGCCGATCAAGCGAACCTCGACCTGAAGCCCACCGAACATCTTGGTTTTCTGAATTTTCTGTTGAGGCGTCGTGACGGGCATGAAAATCACACCTTTCACACCGAAATGACTGCACATAAATGCAACACCTTGGGCGTGGTTGCCCGCGCTTGCACAAACGAAAACAGACTTCTCGGGGATCACTTTGCGCATCGCGTTGAACGCTCCGCGCAACTTATATGATCTAACGGGGCTTAGGTCTTCGCGTTTCAACCATATGTCAGCGTCATATTTTTCTGACAGATGTTCGTTGCGCATCAAGGGGGTGGCGGGAAACACCTCTCGCATCTGTTGCGCTGCGCTGCGTGCTGCAGTTTTAAACATATCTGTCATCTCATCGACCTTCCCGTTGAATACTTGTCGATACGATTCCCAGGTGACGCGGTCAACGCAGCCTTCAATCTTGCTCACGCCTTGAAAAACAGGTACTTCGCGGTGCAAACCGAAAAGGAAACATCATGTCCGCGCCCAAAAAAGTTGTGCTCGCCTATTCTGGTGGGCTTGATACCTCGATCATCCTGAAATGGCTGCAAACCGAATATGGCTGCGAGGTGGTTACCTTTACCGCTGACCTCGGCCAAGGCGAAGAGCTTGAGCCCGCCCGCGCCAAAGCTGAAATGATGGGCGCATCCGAGATTTACGTGGAAGACGTGCGCGAAGAATTCGTGCGCGATTTCGTCTTCCCCATGTTCCGCGCCAATGCGGTCTACGAAGGCCTATACCTGTTGGGCACCTCCATCGCGCGCCCTCTGATTTCCAAGCGCCTTGTTGAAATCGCCGCCGAAACCGGCGCCGACGCCGTTGCGCACGGCGCGACAGGCAAGGGCAACGATCAGGTTCGTTTCGAATTGGCGGCCTACGCGCTGAACCCCGACATCAAGGTGATCGCGCCATGGCGGGAATGGGACCTGTCCAGCCGGACTAAATTGATCGAATTTGCCGAAAAACATCAGATCCCCGTGGCGAAGGACAAACGTGGTGAAGCGCCGTTTAGCGTGGACGCGAACCTGCTGCACACCTCTTCGGAAGGCAAAGTGCTGGAGGATCCGGCCGTGGACGCGCCCGACTATGTGTACCAGCGCACCGTCTCGCCAGAGCAAGCACCGGATACGCCCGAGTATGTAGAGATCGGGTTTGAACGTGGCGATGCGGTAAGCATCAACGGCGAAGCCATGTCGCCCGCGACACTTCTGGCTAAATTAAACGAACTTGGCGGCAAACATGGCTGCGGGCGCCTTGACCTTGTCGAGGGTCGTTTTGTCGGGATGAAATCCCGCGGTATTTACGAAACGCCGGGCGGCACCTTGCTGCTTGAAGCACACCGCGGGATCGAATCAATCACTCTGGACCGTGGGGCGATGCACCTGAAGGACGAGCTGATGCCGCGCTATGCGGAGCTGATCTATAACGGCTTCTGGTACAGCCCCGAGCGCACCATGCTGCAAGCGGCGATTGATGCCTCGCAAACCCATGTAACCGGTACAGTTCGACTGAAATTGTACAAAGGCCACGTGCGTACAGTCGGGCGCTGGTCGGATCATTCGCTGTATTCCGAAGCCCACGTGACATTTGAAGATGACGCTGGTGCCTATGATCAAAAAGACGCAGCGGGCTTCATTCAGCTGAACGCGCTGCGCCTCAAGCTCTTGGCCGCACGCGATAAGCGCCTCAAAGGGTAAACAAAGAAGGCCCGGACAGGGGGATATTCTGTCCGGGCCTTCTCTTGGGTTAGAACGGTTTACTCTGCAGTAATAACCGTCATCACCAATTTACCGTCTGGCTTGATCGGGCCGTCTTCTTTGGCGCCCAATGTGTATTCAAAGCCGCCGGTTTTCATGCCGCCCTCTTCGGAGTGGACCATGAGCATCAACATATCGCCGGATTTCACCTCTTCTTGCAGAATGGCGGCAACGTCGACGTTTTCACCGGCACGCAGAGGCGCGTAGCCGACAACGGGGCCGGGTTTCATCTCGGCATCTGTGCGGTGAACGACCATCCAGCCATTTTCAGTTGCCATCACCTTATCGGCGCTGACCACACCGTTGGATACATCTTGATCCATCGCTTCGACCATCGCGTTGCTGTGTGCGGCGGCGAAGGCTGTACCCGTGGCAAGCGTGAGAGCCAGAGCGGTTGCTGTAAACATCTTCATGTTAAATCTCCTTGTTGCGTGGTTCTTCCTGATAATTCACGCAACATGAGATGATTTAGTTTCGATAAATCGAAGATTTTTACCCGAAATCACCTAAGCCGTTGATCATAAAGCTTCTGATAATGAGGAAGTGCTTTGGCACACAGCGCTTCTGCGGCAGGTTCAAGCCTGGGCAACGGCCCCTCTGCCCCTGCAAAACCGGTGCTTTTGTGCACGGCACCATACCAATGTGAGGCCCAGATACCATCTTCGGCACGTGGGCCAGCCGCCCAGGATAGCATTGCCGGATCGAAGGGCAGGTTGATGGCATCACAGAGTTTACGCAACATGCCTTCGGGGTCCGCGCGAATATCAGCGGAATCGATGACCAGCCCACCGATTTTATCGTACAGCGCGGTCTGTTGGCCATAGCCGATATCATTAAAACTCGGCGCTTCCCGTTTCGCGGTATAGCTCGCGATCACGCGGGCGGGGTGGCGTATCAGGTGGATATGCACGCAGCCCTCTGCCCAATCCATTGGAAACCCGTCAAGCATATGATGGGGCATGTGTTTCATGTAGCGATGCGGCGTGCCCGGCTCTGCGCAGCGCGCCGCGACGCTTGAGGGGTCGCATTCATGGCCCGCGATAATTTCATCTTTCATCGGATGATCGGCACCGGTAGCCTTGAGATACGGCGCATAGAACGGTTCATCCATTGCGGTGAAATCGGCGCGGTTGCCGAAGCTATACATCATCGCCGTGCTCAGATTGCGCGGGCCGGACCACATTGCGATACGCATCAGGCACATTCCTTTGCGATCAGGTCTTTGTACAAACCGCGCAGCTTTTTTGTTACCGGCCCCATGTCGCCCGTGCCAATCTGACGGCCGTCGATCATCGCGACAGGTGTTTGCGCCCCGAATGTGCCGGTCAAGAAGGCCTCGTCAGCACCATAGGTGTCGACCAATGAATAATTCCTTTCGAAACACGGGATATCATTGGCGCGACACAGGTCGATGACCTTCTGACGGGTGATTCCATTCATGCAGTAATCGCCGGTGCTGGTCCAAACCTCCCCCTTGCGGACGATGAAAAAGTTACAGGCGTTTGTTGTATTCACGAAACCGTTAATATCCAGCATCAGCCCTTCGTCGGCACCCGCTTTTTCCGCGGCAATACACGCGAGAATACAGTTCAATTTGGAATGACTATTCAGCTTTGGGTCCTGCGTCATCGGCAGCCCGCGCAGATGCGGTACTGTCGCCAGCCGGATCGGGCGCGGCATATTCGGGCGCGAGTGTTCCATAATGATCGTGATGGTGGGGCCCGATTGCGACAGCGACGGGTGCTGGAAGGGCCGCGTTTTTAGCCCCCGGGTGATCATCAGGCGCGCGTGGGCATCAGTGGTCATGCCATTGGCTTTTTGCGTCTCTAACAAGGCTAAAATCAGGGCGTCACGCGTCATCCCGATATCAAGGTCAATGGCTTTGGACGCCTCGAACAGGCGGTCAAAATGATCGTCTAGAAAGGCCCATGTACCATCATACAGCCGCAGCCCTTCCCAGATGCCGTCGCCCAGCATGAAACCGCTGTCATAGACGCTGACCACGGCCTGTGCCTTGGGGACAATCTGACCGTTTAAATAGATCAAAATGTCTTCATTGCGGGCATCTTCTTCGGCTTGGTGCGTGGTGACGTGGGTTTGCATCAAATTGCTCCTTCTTTGGGGCTGACGCTAAGAACTTCGTGCCGCGGGGCCAAGGGTGAAACCGACATCACTTGGCCGTGACATCACGGGCACCTGAGTTGCGTCGCGCAAACATTGCGGTCACCGTCAGGCAAAACAAAGGAGAGTATTCCATGGGATTTGCCGCAAACATGCGCATGATCGCGTTAAGCGCTGCCATTGGTCTGGGCCTTGCAGCACAGGCGACAACCGCAAAAGCCGCCGGAACAGAGACGCTTTTGGTCGCGGGCGGCTGCTTTTGGTGCGTTGAAGCGGACTTTGAAAGCGTTAAGGGCGTGAAAGAGGTCGTATCGGGTTTTGCAGGCGGAAGCGTGAAAAACCCCACCTATAAACAGGTCGTCGCCGGCGGCACCGGGCACTATGAAGCGGCGCAGATCCAGTATGATCCGGCGGTGGTGTCTGCGGACCAGTTGCTGTCGATGTTCTTCCGGTCGGTTGATCCAACGGACGCGGGCGGGCAATTCTGCGACCGCGGCGATAGCTACCGCACCGCGATTTTTGCCGACGGTAACGGGCAGAAGGCCGCTGCAGAAAAGGCCAAGGCCGATGCGCAGGCCGCTTTGGGCAAGACCGTCGTAACCCCGATCTTGGGCAAAGCCGCGTTCTACCCCGCCGATGCCTACCATCAGGATTACTACAAAAGCGACGAACGTCTGGCCTTTACCAGCGTCGGCTTGGGTGTGAAGAAATCCGTCGCCTACAAGCGCTATCGCAACGGCTGCGGGCGCGACCAGCGCGTGAAACAACTTTGGGGTAGCGCTGCGCCCTTCGCGAAATAACGTTAACCCCGCGTTAATCGCGAGCGTTAATCTTCGTCAAAACCGTGATCCTGGATATCTTTGAGGTCCGGGATCACATCCGCTGTCCCTTGCCGTGTGACCATCAAGGCGCCAGCTTGCATTGCCAGCGCAATCGCATCCGGCATCGACAGTTTGCGGTCCAAGGCGGCGATCAGATAGCCGGTAAACGTGTCCCCCGCCCCCGTGGTATCGATGGCTTTGACCGGATAGGCCGGAAAGCTTTGCACCGTTTTCGCCTTGTTAGAGACCCATTTGCACCCCTCAGCGCCCAAGGTCACGATAATATCGTCGATCGGCAGCGCGTCGATGCGGGCGCCTGTGGTTTTCTCAAGCGCCTCTGCCTCGACCTCGTTCAACACCAGCAGATCGATGTCGGGTAGAACCTGCGCCACGATTTCAGCATCAAAGGGCGCGGCGGCATAAGCGACGCGCAGGCCCAGAGTATGCGCGGTCTGCGCGGCAAAGCGTTGGCCCAGGGTTTCGTTTTGCATCAGCAGAAAATCACCGGGCGATGCCTCTGCCAGGGCGGCCCCGATCATCTGGGTGGTGATCTGGTGATTGGCCCCTGAAAACAACACGATAGAGTTTTCGCCATCCTCGGCCACGCAGATATTCGCGTGACCGGTGGCCGTGTCGATCATGCTGATATGCTGCGTTTCAACGCCGTATTCCAGCAAGCGGTCCACGGTCCATTTCCCATCCGGCCCCACGGCGCCGATATGCATAACGCGCGTTCCGGCGCGGGCGGCGGCGACCGACATATTGGCCCCCTTCCCGCCCAACCCTTGCCGGAAATCATGCGCTGCAATCGTTTCCCCCGGCGCCGGCAGATGCCGCAGATAGTAGAAATTATCCGCGTTGATAGAGCCGAGGTTCCAGATCATTCGCCGACCTTGCAGGCCGCCAGAATAGCCATGTTCAGGATGTCATTCGCGGTGGATGTGGTCGAACAGATCTGGATCGACTTGTCCAACCCCGTCAGGATCGGGCCGATTACTGTGGCGCCAGCCATTTCCTGCATCAATTTGACCGAGATACTGGCCGAATGCCGCGCCGGTACGACGAGTATATTCGCAGGCCCTGTCAGCCGCGAGAACGGATAGTTCTTCTGGCTTTCGGCATTCAGCGCCACATCCACGGTCATTTCGCCTTCGTATTCGAAATCGACCCCGCGTGCGTCCAGCACATCTGGGGCACGCTGCATCTTTTCTGCGCGCTCGGAAACCGGATAGCCAAAGGTAGAGAAGCTAACGAAGGCAACCCGCGGCTCAAGCCCCATGTGACGGGCGACCTTGGCCCCTTTTTCAGCAATATTCGCAAGGTCTTCTTCGTTCGGCCATTCATGCACCAGCGTATCGCCGATGAACACGATCCGCCCCTTGTGCAGCAGCGCAGTGATCCCGACGGCGCCGTGTTTTGCATTGGCATCGAACACGTGGTTCAGCCGTTCAAGCACATGGGCGGATTTGCGGGTTGCACCGGTCACCAGACCATCGCCATGCCCGTGCGCCAACATCAGCGCGGCAAAGACGTGGCGGTCACGGGCGGCCAGACGGTGGATATCCTTGCTGTCCGACCCTTTGCGCTGCAAGCGATTGTAAAGGAATGACTTATACGTCTCCAGGTGCTGGGTATTGGCCGCATTCACGACCTCAAGCTCGCGGTAGGCATCCTCCATCCCCGCCGCCGTCAGCTTGGCCTTTACGTCGTCGGCACGCCCGACGACCAGCGCCTTGCCCAGACCGGAGCGTTGATACATCACCGCAGCTCGCAGAACCTTGGGGTCATCCCCTTCGGCAAAGATCATCCGCGCCTGATTAGCACGGGCACGGGCGTTGATCCCGCGCAGGATATTCGCCGTCGGGTCCATCCGCGACTTCAGGCTCAGCTCGTAGGCATCCATATCGATGATCGGGCGCCGCGCGGCGCCGGTGTCCATACCTGCACGTGCAACAGCAGGCGGAATACGATGGATCAGACGCGGATCGAACGGCGTCGGGATGATATAATCCCGACCAAAGCTCAGGTTCTTGCCATAGGCCAGCGCCACTTCGTCCGGCACATCCTCGCGTGCCAGATCGGCCAAAGCGTGGGCGCAGGCGATCTTCATCTCGTCGTTGATGGCGCGGGCGTGGATATCCAGCGCCCCGCGGAACAGGTAGGGAAAGCCCAAAACGTTGTTAACCTGATTGGGGTAATCGCTGCGGCCTGTGGCGACAATCGCATCGGGGCGCACCTCGTGCGCTTCCTCCGGCGTGATTTCAGGATCGGGGTTCGCCATTGCGAAGATCACCGGATTATCCGCCATGCTGGCGACCATCGCGGGCGTCACCGCCCCTTTGACCGACACACCCAGGAACACATCCGCGTTCTTCATCGCCTCTTCCAGCGTGCGCAGTTCGGTCTGCGCGGCATGGGCCGACTTCCACTGGTTCATGCCCTCGGTGCGGCCCTGATAGATCACACCTTTTGTATCGCACATGATACAATTGTTATGCTTGGCCCCCATCGCCTTGAGCAGTTCAAGACAGGCGATCCCCGCCGCCCCCGCACCGTTCAACACGATCTGCACATCTTCGATCTTCTTGCCCGAAATGCGCAAGGCGTTCAGCAAACCGGCAGCACAGATCACCGCGGTGCCGTGCTGGTCGTCGTGAAAGACGGGAATATCCATCTCTTCTTTCAGACGCTGTTCGATGATGAAACATTCCGGCGCCTTGATATCCTCAAGGTTGATCCCGCCGAACGTCGGCCCCATCAGCTTGACCGCGTTAATGAACGCCTCGGGGTCTTCGGTGTCCAGCTCGACGTCGATCGAATTCACGTCGGCGAACCGTTTGAACAGCACCGACTTGCCCTCCATCACCGGTTTCGACGCCAGCGCACCAAGGTTGCCCAAGCCCAAAACAGCAGTGCCGTTGGAAATCACTGCAACCATATTGCCCTTGTTGGTATAGTCATATGCCAGCTCGGGATTTTCGGCGATCGCTTCACAGGGAACGGCAACACCGGGGGAATAGGCGAGGCTCAGATCCCGCTGGGTCGTCATCGGGACGGTTGCGGTGATTTCGAACTTGCCCGGCGTGGGTTCAAGGTGAAAGGCGAGCGCCTCTTCGGACGTGATGCGGTTTTTGGTCACTAGAACGGCTTTCCTCATGGTTTCCCGCTTGATATCGCCGATCGGCCCCTCACACAATCATGATGGCGCTCACGGTTTGCACGACGTCGCGGCGACGCCTCGCGTGCAAAGCCGGTCCGCCCTTTCGTCCGGAGGCGCGGTTTTGTACACAACGTTAACTCGAACCGGGGGCGCAGGGTGACCGAAGAAAAAATCACGCCAATGATGGCGCAATATCTAGAGCTGAAATCCCAGTACGCCGAAGCGCTGCTGTTCTACCGCATGGGCGATTTCTACGAGATGTTCTTTGACGATGCCGTCGCCGCGGCTGAAGCACTGGATATCGCGCTGACCAAACGGGGCAAACACGGGGGCGAAGACATCCCCATGTGCGGCGTTCCGGTGCATGCCGCCGAAGGGTATTTGCTGACGCTGATCCGCAAGGGCTTCCGCGTGGCGGTCTGCGAACAGATGGAAAGCCCGGCGGAGGCGAAGAAACGCGGCTATAAATCCGTGGTCAAACGCGATGTCGTGCGGCTGGTCACCCCCGGCACATTGACCGAGGAATCTCTGCTCGAAGCGCGGCGCCACAACTATCTGGCCGCATTTGCAGAGGTCCGCGATGGTCATGCGCTGGCTTGGGTCGATATTTCGACCGGTGCGTTTCACGTGATGCCCCTGACCCTGTCGCGCCTTGGCCCCGAACTGGCCCGCCTGTCCCCGTCAGAGCTGATCGTGTCAGAAGCGAAAGAGGCTGATTTACGCGAATTAGTCTCTGATTTCGACATCGCGCTGACCCCTATCGCACGCTCTGCCTTTGACAGCAGCAGCGCTGAAAAACGGGTCTGCGATCTGTTCGGCATCGGGTCGCTCGACGCCTTCGGCAGTTTTGAACGCGCCGATATCTCGGCCATGGGCGCGATCATCGACTATCTCGAGATTACACAGAAGGGCAAACTCCCCCTCCTGCGCCCGCCGCAGAAAGAGGCCGAGGCCCGCAGCGTGCAGATCGACGCTGCCACACGTCGCAATCTTGAACTGACACATGCGCTGACCGGTGGTCGCGCCGGTACGCTGTTGTCCGTCATGGACAAGACAGTGACCGCCGGTGGCGCCCGGCTGCTGGAACGGCGTATTTCGTCACCTTCCCGTGTGTTAGAGACGATTCAATCCCGTCTGGACGCCATCAGCTTTGCCTATGACACACCGTCGATCCGCAATGACATCCGCCAGCATCTGCGCAACGTCCCTGATCTGGACCGCGCCCTGTCGCGCCTGTCGCTGGACCGTGGCGGCCCCCGTGACCTTGCCGCCATCCGCAACGGCCTGACCGAAGCCAGCCATCTGGCCGGCAAGATGCAAGCCGCCGCCCTGCCCGATCTGCTGGCGCAGGCCGCCAAAGGGCTTACCGGCCATGACAGCCTGATTGATCTGCTCGACGATGCGCTGATTGCCGAACCACCCCTGCTGGCCCGCGACGGCGGCTTTATCGCGCCGGGGTATGACGCAGAGCTGGACGAGGTGCGCACCCTGCGGGACGAAGGCCGCAGCGTCATTGCCCAGATGCAGCAGGATTTCATCTCGCTCACCGGTATCTCGACGTTGAAGATCAAACACAACAACGTGCTTGGGTATTTCGCCGAAGTCACAGCGACCCACGCCGAGAAAATGCTGTCGGCGCCGCTGTCCGATACCTTTATCCACCGTCAGACCACCGCCAATCAGGTCCGTTTCACAACCGTGGAACTGTCCGAGATGGAGACAAAGATCCTCAACGCGGGCAACCACGCGCTGGAGATTGAAAAGCGGCTCTACGAAACGTTGAAACGCGCCATTCTGGATCACTCCGGCCCGATCGGTGTCGCCTCGGCTGGATTGGCCGAGATTGATCTGGCCGCGGGTCTGGCCGATCTGGCGCAGTCCGAAAACTGGGTGAAACCCCGCGTCGATAATTCACGTGCCTTCGACATTCAGGGGGGCCGCCATCCGGTCGTGGAACGCGCCTTGGCCCAGCAATCCGGCAGCCCCTTTATCGCCAACGATTGCACCCTGTCGGCCGATGGCGACAACGCGAATATCTGGCTGCTGACCGGCCCTAACATGGCGGGTAAATCGACCTTCCTGCGGCAGAATGCGATCATCGCCCTGATGGCGCAAATGGGCAGCTACGTGCCTGCCGCCACCGCGCACATCGGCCTGATCAGCCAGATTTTCAGCCGTGTCGGCGCCTCTGACGATCTGGCACGAGGCCGTTCCACTTTTATGGTCGAAATGGTCGAAACCGCCGCAATCCTCAATCAGGCGGACGACCGCGCGCTTGTGATCCTGGATGAAATCGGGCGCGGCACGGCGACCTATGACGGCTTGTCCATCGCTTGGGCCACGCTGGAACACCTGCATGATATCAACCGCTCTCGCGCTTTGTTCGCGACGCACTACCATGAAATGACCGCGCTTTCGAACAAGCTGGGCGGGGTCGATAACGCCACCGTCGCGGTCAAGGAATGGGACGGAGAGGTGATCTTCCTGCACGAGGTCCGCAAAGGCGCCGCCGATCGGTCCTACGGTGTGCAGGTCGCGCAATTGGCCGGCTTGCCGCCTTCCGTCATCGCGCGCGCACGCGTCGTGCTTGAAGCGTTGGAAAAGGGCGAACGCGAAGGCGGCGCGACGCAGAAAACCCTGATCGACGACCTGCCCCTGTTTGCCGTGGCACCGGCACCTGCGCCTCAACCAAAACAAAGCTCCAAGCTCGAAGAAACGCTGGCCGAAATTATCCCCGACGAGCTCTCTCCACGTGAAGCGCTCGACCTGCTCTATAAATTGAAAGAGGCGGCCAAAACCTGACCGCCTCCCTCACTTCCAAATGGTGTTAAATCCTCCCCGAAGGGCCGCTCTATCCCGGGCGTTTACCCTGCGGGGGTAGAGGAAACGCCAACCTGCGCCGGACGCAGCAGACGGTCGTGCAACATGAAACCTTCGGCGGCGACCTGGATGATATCGCCTGCTTTGGTGTCTGGCACGGGCGCCTCGAACATCGCCTGATGATGCTGCGGATCGAACTTGTCACCCACTGCGGGCGAGATAACTTCAATGCCGTGCTTCTTGAACACGCTCAGCAACTCGCGCATCGTCAGTTCGATCCCTTCCAGCAATGGGCCGGAAATAGTGCGCTGCTCTTCTGTAGCGGCTTCCAGGGCGCGTTTCATATTGTCGTAGACCGGCAGCATGTCGCGCGCCAGTTTCGACCCGCCATAGTTTTCCGCCTCGCGACGGTCCTTGTCGGATCGTTTGCGCGCGTTCTCTGCGTCGGCCAGGGCCCGCATGAAACGGTCTTTCAGCTGGTCACGCTCGGCACGCAATTCGTCCAGTTCCAGCGCTTCGTCGTCAATTTCGGACATCTCGTCGGCATAGGCTTCGGCCTCTGCGTCATCGATATCATCCAGAAATTCGTTCTCTTTCGGCTCTGCCATAATTCACCTCTAGCTGCGGTTCGAAATTAGCTTTCCAACCAGCTGCGCCGTGTAATTCACAATCGGCACGATACGTCCATAATTAAGGCGCGTGGGGCCGATCACACCGACCGCCCCGATCACCTTACGATCAGCGTTCATATAAGGGGAAACGACCAGAGAGGAACCCGAAAGTGAAAAAAGTTTATTCTCAGAACCAATAAAAATGCGCACACCGTCGCCCGCGTCGGCCAATTCAAGGAATTCCGCGATATCGCGCTTGCGTTCAAGGTCGTCAAACAGCTGGCGGATCAATTCGACGTTCTCGGCCTCGCCTTCGGTGTTGATCAGATTCGACCGTCCACGCACGATCAGCCGCTCGGGGGATTCCCCTTCGCCCTGCCACAGCGCCAGACCGCTTTCTACAAGCTGCTGCGCCAGAACATCGATCTGCTGGCGCCGCTGGCTGATCTCATGCGCGATGGTGCGCTGCAATTCCGAGATGGTTTTCCCCTCGACCAGCGCATTCAGGAAATTCGCGGCTTCACGCATGCTGCTGGGGGTCTGGCCCGGCGGCGGTGTGAACAGCCGGTTCTCCACGTGACCGTCGGAAAAGACCAGAACGACCAGCGCCCTATCGTGAGACAGTGAAACAAATTCGATATGTTTGATCGGCGCCTCGTGCTTGGGCGTCAGCACAAGCGAGGCGCCCTGGGTCACGCCGGACAGCGCCGACCCCACCCGATCAAGAATGCCGCTGACATCGGCGTTGTTGCTGCCAACGGTCGCGTCGATCTTTTCACGGTCCGTCTCGGTTGGATCGCCGATCTCGATCATGCCGTCGACGAACATGCGCAGCCCCATCTGCGTCGGGATACGACCGGCGCTGACATGGGGGCTGCCGAGCAGGCCCATATATTCAAGATCCTGCATCACATTACGGATCGTCGCCGCACTGACCTTTTCGCTGAAATCACGGGTCAGCGTGCGCGACCCCACGGGATCGCCATTCGCCAGATAGCCTTCGACCACGCGGCGGAACACCTCGCGCGAGCGGTCGTTCATCTCGTCTAAAACTGTAGGTGTTTTGTCCATAGTGGGAGAAGTATGTGCGACAGGGGGCAAACGTCAATCGGGGTTGCATCGCGCAGCAACGCAGAGTTATCCCCAATGGCAAATGGAAAAGGAAATACCTATGCGCCCCTCTGGTCGGAAACTTGACGAACTGCGTGCCGTATCGATTGAAACGGGATTCACCAAACACGCCGAAGGATCGGCCCTGATCAAGATGGGCGACACCCATGTGCTGTGTACCGCCACGATCGAGGACCGCGTGCCACCCTTTATCAAGGGCTCCGGTCTGGGCTGGGTCACGGCAGAATACGGCATGCTGCCCCGTGCCACCAACACCCGTATGCGCCGCGAGGCGGCCATGGGCAAACAAGGGGGCCGTACCGTTGAAATTCAACGCCTTATCGGCCGCGCCCTGCGCGCCGGCGTGGATCGTAGCGCCTTGGGCGAACGTCAGATCACCATCGACTGTGACGTGCTGCAGGCCGACGGCGGCACGCGTTGTGCCTCTATCACGGGGGGTTGGGTCGCGTTGAAACTGGCGGTGAACAAGCTGATGAAGGCCGGCGACGTGGTCAGCGACCCGCTGGTCGATCCGGTCGCCGCGATCAGCTGCGGCATCTATGCGGGCCAGCCGGTGCTTGACCTTGATTACCCCGAGGATTCCGAAGCAGGCGTCGACGGTAACTTTATTATGACCGGCAGCGGCAAACTGATCGAGATCCAGATGAGCGCCGAAGGCTCCACCTATTCGCGCGACCAGATGAACCAGCTGATGGACCTCGCCGAAAAAGGCGTGGCAGAGCTGGTCGAGAAGCAAAAGGCAGCCACCGCATGACCCGTAAATTCACCGGCGATCAGATCCTGGTCGCCACCCACAACGCTGGCAAGCTGCAGGAAATGACCGAGCTTTTCGCCCCCTTCGGCGTCACCGTCAAAGGGGCAGCCGAGATGAACCTGGGCGAGCCGGAGGAAACCGAAAGCACTTTCATCGGCAACGCTCGCATCAAAGCACGTGCGGCGGTCGCGGCAACGGGCCTTCCCGCGCTTGCAGATGACTCCGGGATCGAGGTCGAAGCGCTGGACAATGCCCCCGGCGTCTATACCGCCGATTGGTCGGAAACGCCCAACGGCCGCGATTTCGTCATGGCAATGACCAAGACCCACAGGTTGCTGGAAGAGGCAAACGCCCCCCACCCGCGCCGCGCGCGGTTCTGCGCGACATTGGTTTTGGTCTGGCCCGACGGGCACGAGGAAATTTTTGAAGGCCGCGTGAACGGCACGCTTGTCTGGCCGATCCGCGGCGACGTCGGTCACGGCTATGACCCGATGTTCCAACCCGACGGGCACGAACAGACCTTTGGCGAAATGTCCGCCGACGCCAAGAACGCAATCAGCCACCGTGCGGACGCTTTCGCCAAACTGATCTCTGCCTGCTTTGACTGAGGATTGGCGCCAGGGGGGCTTTGGCCTTTATATCCATTGGCCGTTTTGCGAGGCGAAGTGCCCCTATTGTGACTTTAACAGCCATGTTAGTCGCACAATCGACCAACGGGCCTGGCGCGATGCCTATCTGGCAGAGCTTGAACGCGGCGCCGCCCAAACCCAAGGGCGCGTCTTGAACGCCGTCTTTTTCGGCGGTGGCACCCCCAGCCTGATGGACCCCGATGTCGTCGCTGATGTCATCGCCGCGATCCGTCGACTGTGGCCCACGGCGAATGATCTGGAAATCACGCTCGAGGCGAACCCCGGTTCGGTTGAGGCCGACCGTTTTGCCGCCTTCCGTCAGGCGGGCGTCAACCGCATTTCAATGGGGATACAGGCCCTGAATGATGCGGACCTGAAACGTCTGGGCCGCATCCATACGGTTGACGAAGGGCTTGCCGCTTTTGACATCGCCCGCAACACCTTTGAACGCGTCAGCTTTGATCTGATCTATGGCCGCCAGAACCAGGGTTTGGCCGACTGGCGGACCGAGCTGAAACAGGCCCTATCCCTAGCAATAGACCATATGTCGCTGTATCAACTGACCATCGAACAAGGCACCGCATTTGGCGATCGCTATGCGGTGGGAAAGCTACGCGGGCTGCCCAGCGATGATCTTGGTGCCGATATGTATGCGGCCACTCAGGATATTTGCGGCGAGATGGGCATGCCCTCTTACGAGGTATCGAACCACGCCCGCGACGGGGCGCAATCGCGGCACAATCTGATCTACTGGCGCTACGGTGATTATCTTGGCATCGGTCCAGGGGCCCACGGGCGCCTGACCCAAAACGGCAATCGTTTTGCGACCGAATGTTATAGCAACCCCAAACGCTGGCTTGACGCTGTTGCCAGCGGTGCCACCGAAAAGCCCCGTGAGCTTTTAACGACCGAAGATCAGGGTAGCGAGTTTCTGATGATGGGGCTGCGTCTGAAAGAAGGCGTGGACCTGCGCCGGTACGAGGCGCTTTCCGGCGCACCGCTTTCGACAAAAAAAATCACCCAGATGCAGGACATCGGGATGATTTCTAGGGATAAAGACCAGCTTTATGTAACGGATGAGGGCTTTATGGTGCTAAACGCGATCCTAGCCGAGCTTTTGTCGGATTAAGAAGCCGACAGACGTTGGCAAAGCTCGTCCAGCTCGTCCATTGTCGTGTAGTGCAGCACCATCTGGCCCGCCTCCTGCCCCGGCTTGTGGTTCAGGGTTACCTTCAAACCAAGGTTCGCTGACAGATCCCCTTCAAGCGCGCGGGTATCCGCGTCTTTTTCGCTCGAGGATTTCGCCGCCCGCTTGTTTGGTCCTTCATTCTCGGCTTGCTGCTCTTTCTTGATCAGCGCCTCGGCCGCGCGCACCGACAAGCCGCCGGCGATAATCTGTTTGGCCAGCTTTTCAGGGTTCTTCGACGGCACCAAGGTCCGGGCGTGGCCCGCTGTCAGATCGCCCTGACGCACCATTTCCAGTACATTTTCGGGCAAGTTCAGCAAGCGCAGTAAGTTCGCGATATGACTGCGGCTTTTGCCCAAGGCTTCCGCCATCTTCTCTTGCGTGTGTCCAAAACGGTCCATCAGCTGACGATAGCCCGCCGCTTCCTCGATCGAATTGAGGTCCGCCCGCTGGATGTTCTCGATAATCGCAACTTCGAGAACTTCAACATCGGTGAACTCGCGCACGATGATCGGAAGTTCATGCAGCTGCGCCATCTGCGACGCACGCCAACGGCGTTCACCCGCGACAATTTCGAACGTCCCATCATCGCGGCGGCGTACGATCAGCGGCTGGATAACCCCCTTTTCGCGGATAGAGTTTGCAAGATCATCCAAGTCCTGCGGATCAAACCGCTTGCGCGGCTGCTCCGGATTAGGAGAAATCTTTTCAATAGGAACATACTGTTCCGCCGCGCCTTCTGATGCCACCGTTTGTGTCTCCGCTACGTCCGCCATCAAAGCTGACAATCCTCGACCCAAACCGCGCCGTTTGTCTTTATCTGCCATTGCCTGACCCCTTATTTATACGGCACTATTTGCCAGTACTTCTTTCGCCAGATCGCGGTACGCTTTGGCACCTTTCGACCCGCTATCGTAACTTAGAACCGGCATCGCGTAACTGGGTGCCTCACTGACCCGTACGTTGCGCGGAATAACGGTTCTATATACTAGTTCGCCCAAATTGCTTCGGGCGTCCTGCTCAACCTGTTGCGACAGGTTGTTCCGCTGATCATACATCGTCAGCAAAATTCCTTCGATCCGCAGATCCTTGTTCCCGCTCTGGCGCACTTCGCGGATGGTCAGCATCAACTGCGACAAACCTTCAAGCGCGAAAAACTCGCTTTGCAACGGGACAAGCACCGAATGCGCCGCAATCATCGCGTTCACTGTCAGCAAGTTCAGCGATGGCGGGCAATCAATCAGTATATAATCAAAGGCGTAGCTGTCCATCTGCGTCTGCCGCAGGGCGTCGTGCAGAAGAAAACTACGCTTTTCATTAGCGATCAATTCCATATCTGCGGAACTGAGATCGACAGTGGCGGCAACGATATGCAGGCCTTCTGTCTCGGTCGTCATAATTACTTGATCAAGGTCGATATCCTCAAGCAAAAGCTCGTAGGTTGTAAATTCCCGATCATCCAATTCAATACCCAGACCCGTTGACGCGTTGCCCTGCGGATCAAGGTCAATGACCAGAACGCGCTGCTTCTGCTCAACCAAAGCCGCCGCGAGGTTGATCGTCGTCGTGGTTTTGCCCACCCCACCCTTCTGGTTCGCAATCGCAATAATTTTGGGCCCCGAAGGTCGAGACAGATCAGACATGTTTGATTTCCTTGATCTTAAGAATTGCGGCGGCTGGGTTCGTCTGGCTTTGGATCGCGTCGCAGGTATATGCCCAGGTCTCTCTCGCAGCGGCATCCTCTGCGCGCCAGTTCTCCCCCTTCGGGAAAAGCGCAGTGCCAGAAGGTAAAAGATGGCGATCTGCAAAACCTAGCAAAGCGGTCAAGTCGGACAGGGCCCGCGCGCTTAGAACGTCTGCTTCCAAGGGTTCAAGCGCTTCAATCCTCGCGTTCGCCACCGTAGCGTTCAGCTCAAGCTCCCGAATGGCTGTTCTCAGAAACGCGCATTTACGCTGGTCACTTTCGACTAAGGTGAATTTCGTCGCACGCTTCTCTTGCTGCGACATCAGCGCTACGACAATTGCCGGAAAACCGCCACCGCTTCCAAGATCTACCCAATGGCCCGCATTGGGCGCGTGGGAATAGATTTGTAGAGAATCCAGAATGTGGCGCTCCCACATCTCGGGGACGCTCGGCTTGGAAATCAGATTTATCTTCGCCGTCCATTTCTCGACCAATTGCGAGAAATGCTGAAGCTTCTCCAATGTTTCACGTGAAACATCCTCCTCAAAAGCGCCCATCATGCAGACTTCTTCTGGCTGCCGCGCTTGAGATGAGACAGAAGCAGCGTCAAGGCCGAGGGCGTCATACCGTCAATGCGGGCCGCCTGTGCGAGATTGGTCGGGCGTGTCAGCGACAGCTTCGAGGTAAGCTCATTTGACAGTCCGTCGATGGCTTCATAATCAAAATTCGCGGGAATAACATGCGCCTCATCCTTCTGGAGGAGGTCGATATCCCGTTGCTGACGCGCGATATAGTTTGCATATAGCGCATCCCGCTCGACCTGACGGCGAATTTCGGGTTCTACCGTTTCAAGCGCTGGATTAATCAAGACGATCTGCTCGAATGTCACATCCGGAAATGCCAACAGTTGGAAACCGGTCCGCTTCGTTCCGTCCTGGCTAACCTTGATCCCTGCCGCCTCGATCGCCTTTGATGCATAGGGCGTTTTCGTGAGCTCTGCCATCGCCGCGTCGATCTTGGCCATTTTGGCGTTAAAGTGCGCAACCCGCTCTTGCGATACGCAGCCCAAGGCGATCGCCAACGGCGTGAGGCGCTGGTCAGCGTTATCAGCACGAAGTGACAAACGGAATTCGGCGCGAGAGGTGAACATGCGATAGGGCTCTGTCACTCCCCGGGTGGTCAGGTCATCAATCATCACGCCGATATAGCTATCGGCTCGGCTGAACGTTACCGGCTCTTTACCCTGAGCTGCAAGTGCCGCGTTCAATCCGGCGACCAAACCTTGTGCAGCAGCTTCTTCATAGCCGGTGGTACCGTTGATCTGACCAGCGAGATATAGGCCAGGCACGGTCCTCACGGAAAGCGCGAGGTCAAGGGCGCGGGGGTCAACATAGTCATATTCAATCGCATAACCGGGCTGGATGATTTCTACATTTTCCAACCCAACCATCGACCGCACATAGGCAAGCTGAACATCCTCAGGCAGCGAGGTCGAAATACCATTGGGGTAGATGGTGTGGTCATCGGCGCCCTCAGGCTCCAGGAAAACTTGGTGCGAGGTTTTGTCAGCGAAGCGGACAACTTTATCTTCAATCGACGGGCAGTATCGGGGCCCTACCCCGTCGATGTGCCCCCCGTACATCGCGGAGCGCGACAGGTTATCGCGAATAATTTGATGCGTTTTTTCATTAGTATGCGTAATGCCGCAGGAGATTTGCGGAGCGGACGTCGCCTCTGACAAGAAAGAGAACAAGACAGGCTCATCATCTCCGGGTTGCGATTCCAACTTTTCCCAGTCAATCGTCCGCCCGTCCAAACGCGGTGGCGTCCCGGTCTTCAAGCGTCCGAGTGGTAAGTTGAACGAGTCAATCCGGTTTGCCAGGTCGACGGAGGCTTTATCGCCCATCCGACCGCCGGAGCGCGACACATCCCCAATATGGATGACCCCGCGCAAGAAAGTCCCAGTCGTCAAAACAACCGCAGCCGCAGCGATCTGTTCACCATCGGCAAGAACGGCACCAGAAACCTTACTATTATCGAGAATGAAGTCGGTCACCTCACCCTCTACGATGGTCAGATTCTCTTGGCGTTCGGTCTCGGCCAGCATTTCTTTCCGATAGATAGCACGGTCCGCTTGCGCCCGCGGGCCTTGAACAGCGGGTCCCTTGCGGCGGTTCAAAAGACGGAACTGGATGCCGGCTTTATCCGCGACACGCCCCATAACACCATCCAGCGCGTCAATCTCTCGGACTAGATGTCCCTTACCAAGACCACCGATAGCCGGATTGCAGGACATCACCCCGATCCCGCCGCGCGACATCGTAATCAAAGCAGTATTCGCGCCCATACGCGCGGATGCGTGGGCCGCTTCGGCTCCGGCATGGCCGCCACCGATAACTATCACGTCAAAATGTTTCACGTGAAACACTCCATCTATTTTCCCAAGCAAAAGCTCGAAAAGATTACATCCAGCAGGTTCTCAACGTCAATTCGGCCTACCAGCGCCTCAAGTGCGCGAATCGAATGGCGCAGTTCTTCTGATACTATATCATATTGATCGGGGCCGTGATCCAGAACCAACATCGCAGCGGCTAATCCCTCGGCTGATTTCTGCAATGCAACGCGGTGACGTTCGTGCGTCGCAAGGCCTGCATTCAGGCTTCGCGCGCCAAGAATGGCCTGTATTCTTTCTATAAGCTGCGGTACGCCCTGCCCCGTCACACCAGATATGGCGTTATCCGCGCTATCGCGTAAGTCAGCCTTTGGTCGCAGGACGATATCATCCGCAACTGCGGCGACAGGCAGTTCCTCATCCTCTTCACTCAAAAACACGCGCAGGTCAGCTTGCTCGCCGCGGGTTTTCGCGCGGTCGATCCCGATGGCTTCGACCTCGTCTGCCCCCTCGCGCAAGCCTGCCGTATCCAGCAAGGTCACCGGCAGGCCACCAAGGTCCATCCGGACCTCGATTACGTCGCGCGTCGTACCCGCCACGGCAGAGGTAATCGCCGCGTCGCGCCCCGCCAATGCGTTCAACAAAGTCGATTTCCCAGCATTGGGCCGGCCGATGATCGCGACCTCAAAACCCGTTCGGATACGTTCTGCCGTATGCGTACCGGCGATTTCAGCCAGAATATCGGCGTTCACCGAATTCAGCAGTTCCGTAACCTCGGGCGAGACGTCGACGGGAACGTCTTCATCCGCGAAATCGATGGTCACCTCAAGCAGAGCGGCAGCGCGGATCAATTTTTCGCGCCAGATATCGACCTTTTGACCCAAGTGCCCGGACAAAACGCGCAAGGCTTGTTTTCGCTGGGCTTCGGTCTCTGCCTCGATGAGGTCACCCAAGCCCTCAACCTGTGTGAGGTCCAGCTTGCCATTCTCCATCGCACGGCGGGTAAATTCGCCCGGCTCGGCAAGGCGCGTGCCGTCAAAACCAGAGAGCAGCGCCAGTACCGCACGCACCACCGCGATGCTGCCGTGCAAGTGCAGTTCGACCGTGTCTTCGCCGGTAAAGCTGTTCGGGCCTTCGAAAGTCAGGACAAGGGCACGATCAATGACCTGCCCATCGGCGTCACTAATTTCCCGCACGGCGGCCACCCGCGGGGCGGGCAATGGCTGCGCGATGGTTTCAGCGATAAAAAACGCCTGCGGGCCCGAGATACGAATGACGCAAACACCGGCCCGCCCCTGCGCTGTGGCTTGGGCGAATATCGTATCCATATCATTTAACCCACTGATTTAAGTGAATATTTAGCTATTCATTGAGTCGAAGAAATCGGAGTTTGTCTTGGTTTGCTTCAACTTCCCGATCAGGAATTCAATCGCATCCGTCGTGCCCATCGGGTTCAGAATACGACGCAACACAAAGGTCTTTTGCAGATCGTTTTTGTCGACCAGCAGATCCTCTTTCCGCGTACCGGACTTCAGAATATCGATCGCAGGGAAGACGCGCTTGTCCGCAATCTTGCGATCCAGCACGATTTCAGAGTTACCAGTCCCTTTGAATTCTTCAAAGATCACCTCGTCCATGCGGCTGCCAGTGTCGATCAGCGCGGTGGCGATAATGGTCAGCGACCCACCCTCTTCGATGTTCCGCGCGGCACCGAAGAAACGTTTGGGGCGCTGCAGCGCATTGGCATCAACACCACCGGTCAGAACCTTACCCGACGACGGCACAACAGTGTTGAACGCACGGCCCAGACGGGTGATCGAATCCAGCAAGATCACAACGTCGCGCTTATGCTCGACCAGACGTTTCGCCTTTTCGATGACCATTTCCGACACGGCCACGTGGCGCGTTGCAGGCTCGTCGAAGGTGGAAGAAACAACCTCTCCTTTGACACTACGCTGCATATCAGTGACTTCTTCGGGGCGTTCGTCAATCAGCAGAACGATCAGGTAGCACTCGGGGTGGTTCTGTTCGATCGAATTCGCGATGTTTTGCAGCAGAACCGTTTTACCGGTCCGTGGCGGCGCCACGATCAAGCAGCGCTGGCCCTTACCGATGGGCGATACCAGATCGATGATACGCGAGGACCGGTCCTTGATCGTCGGATCATCCACTTCCATTGTCAGACGTTCATCGGGGTAAAGCGGCGTCAGGTTTTCAAAGGCCACCTTGTGGCGCGCTTTTTCCGGCTCTTCAAAGTTGATCTTGGTGACATCTGTCAGCGCAAAGTACCGCTCCGCATCATCTGGCGCCTTGATCAGCCCTTCGATTGTGTCGCCGGTGCGCAGCGAGTGCTGGCGGATCATCTCGGGCGAGACGTAAATGTCATCGGGGCCCGGCAGATAGTTCGCTTCGGGCGACCGCAGGAAGCCAAAACCGTCCTGCAACACTTCCAGCACACCATCGCCCGAGATTTCCCAGCCTTCATCCGCACGTTCGCGCAGGATCTGGAACATCATTTCGCCTTTACGCATGGTCGATGCGTTTTCGATCTCAAGCTCTTCGGCCATCGCCAGAAGATTCTTGGGCGTCTGCGCCTTTAGATCGGCAAGGTTAAGTGTTTCAGTTGTCATGGAAATATCCTGTTCCGATCCCGGAATGCGGGCGGGTCGTGTCATAAAAATGGGCAGATGTATACGGTCCCCGGACGGGGTGCAGGAAACACATACTCAGAATGGCGGGTTTCGTCAATCAGCTTAGAATTTCACGACGACCGAGAATACAATGATGATCATCAGCAGCGTCGGTACCTCGTTCATGATCCGGTAACGTTTGCCGCTCAGCCGGTTCTCCCCCGCTGCAAAGGCCTTCACACGCCCGACAAGCCACCCGTGGAACCCCGTCATAGCAAATACGCTTGCGCCCTTCGTCCAGGGCCACACAGCGGCCCAGTCGACGATGCCCGGTGTGAACACCAGCGCCAGCCCGAAAATCCAGGTGCCGATCATCGCGGGGCGCATGATCACGGTGGCAAGCTTGAACTCCATCATCTTGAAAAGATCGTGGGTCTGGCCGCTTTGGCCCACCTGCTCTGTATGATGCACGAGAAGCCGCGGCAGATAGAACAACGCCGCCATCCACGAAATGACCGAGATAATATGAAGCGATTTTACCCAAGGATAGGCGATGGCAAGCAAGTCGGTCATGTCACACTCCGGTTGGTGCCTTCTTACTAATATAAATAAGAAAAGAAGAAAGATGATGATGTAAGTAGGGGGATCATTTTCTGTGGATTACTGTTTTGTACCTCGATTTATCCACTTGTGCATGTTGTGAATCCCGTATCGATGATAACTCGGCGCCGCGCGGATAAATTCACCCTTTTTCAAATACTTAAATAAAAAAATTTCAGGGGATAAACTGTGTAGCTTTGTGGATAAGCTTGGGATTAACTCCGTTCAGGGGGGTTGTGATTTATCCTTATGCCGCCCCGTATAAAGCTGGAATTTCCCGCTGGCAGGCAGGGGTTTTCCCGACGCTTTCGCGCACTCTCGCCATTCGGGGGAAAAATCCCTAAGAACTTCCTAGCGTCGCACACAGGTTTATCCCCATGCCCCAACGTTTCATCCTCGCCTCCGGGTCGTCGATCCGGTCACAGCTGCTGCAACAGGCCTGCGTCCCCCATGAGGTGAGCGTGGCGCGCATTGATGAAGAAATGATTAAGATGGCCCTGCTGGCAGAGCAGGCACCCCCCCGCGATATCGCCGATACGCTGGCCGAGATGAAAGCCCGCAAGGTCAGCGACAAGACCCCGGGCGCCTTGGTGATGGGCTGTGATCAGGTGCTCGACCATCGCGGAACGCTGCTGTCAAAACCCGCCACGCCAGACGAGGCGATTGCCCAGCTGAAATCCCTGCGCGGCGATCGCCATAGCTTGCTATCCGCCGCAGTGATCGTCGAGGATGGCAAACCGATCTGGCGTCACGTGGGTCAGGTGCGGCTGCGCATGCGCGACGCGTCCGACAGCTATATAGAAGAGTACGTCGCGCGGAACTGGGACAGTATCCAACATGCGGTCGGTGCCTATAAACTAGAAGAGGAAGGCGTCAGGCTGTTCAGCGGCATTGAAGGCGATTACTTTAATGTCCTAGGGTTACCCCTGCTTGAACTGTTGAATTATCTGACGCTACGGGGGGATCTATCCGCATGAGCTTGGCTAAAATACCGCTGGCAGGTGTGATCGGATCGCCGATTGCCCATTCAAAATCCCCGCAGATCCACGGGCACTGGCTGAAAACGCTCGGGCTGCAAGGGGCCTATATCCCCCTGCACGTCGAACCCGAAGACCTTCGTCAAGTGCTTGAGGCGATGCCGAAAATGGGGTTCATCGGGACCAATGTCACGATCCCCCATAAAGAAGCGGTGATCGAGATCGCAGATATTATTACAGACCGCGCCGCGATGATTGGGGCAGTGAATACGATCACCTTCCGCGCAGACGGTAAAATTCAGGGCGATAATACGGACGGCTACGGGTTTATCGAAAACCTCAAGGCGGGCGCGCCAAACTGGGTGTCGGGTGATGGCCCCGCCTGCGTCTTTGGTGCCGGTGGCGCCGCGCGGGCCGTCATCTCTTCGCTACTGGACGCCGGCGTGCCCGAGATCCTGCTCGCCAATCGCACCCGTGTGCGGGCCGAACGGTTGCGGTCGGTCTTTGGTAACCGCGTGACGGTCTACGACTGGTCGCAGGCGGGGACAATGGTCAGCCATGCCGGCCTCGTGGTGAACACCACATCGCTGGGGATGATCGGAAAATCCGAGCTGCGCGTGCCGCTTGATGGGTTGCGCGCCGATACGGTGGTCACGGATCTGGTATATGCGCCGTTGAAAACCACGCTTCTGGCAACCGCAGAGGCGGCAGGATGCGTCACTGTTGACGGTTTAGGCATGCTTTTGCATCAGGCGGTGCCGGGGTTCGAACGGTGGTTTGGCGCGCGACCGACGGTGGACCATGAAACACGCCTGGCGGCGTTGCGCTGATGTTTCTTCTGGGTCTGACCGGGTCGATCGGTATGGGGAAATCGACCACCGCACAAATGTTCGCTGATCTTGGCTGCGCCGTCTGGGACGCGGATGCCGCCGTGCATCGGCTCTATGCCAAGGGGGGGGCCGCCGTCGCGGCCTTCCAAGAAACGCTACCTGATGCGGTGGTTGCGGGCGAGGTATCGCGGCCCGCACTCAAAAGCCTGATTGATGCGGACCCCACCGTATTGAAAACGATCGAAAGCATTGTGCATCCGCTGGTCGGTGAAGATCGGGCGGCCTTTCTGGCGGAAACAAAGGCCAAGATCGTCGTGCTCGACATCCCGTTGATTTTTGAAACCGGTGGTGACAAACGCATGGATGCGGTGGCCTGTGTCACGGTCTCGGCTGACATCCAGCAAAAGCGCGTGATGGCGCGCGGGACGATGACGCTGGAACAGTTCGAAAACATCCGCGCCAAACAGATGCCAAACGATGAAAAATGCGCTTTGGCCGATTATGTGATTGAAACAGACACCCTGCCCCACGCCCGCGCGCAGGTGGAGGCCGTCATCGACGATATCAAAGGAAAGCTGTCCCATGCGTGAGATCGTACTGGATACGGAAACCACCGGATTCGACCCTGAAAGCGGCGATAGGATCGTTGAAATCGGTGCGGTTGAACTGATGGGTCACGTGGCGACCGGCAATACCTATCACCAATATATCAACCCCGAACGCAGCATGCCCGCCGAAGCCTTCGAAGTGCACGGGCTGGGGGACGACTTTTTGCGCGACAAACCAAAGTTTGCGCAGATCGGGCAGGATTTTCTGGATTTCATCGGTGACTCAAAGCTGGTGATCCACAACGCCGCCTTCGATATCAAGTTTCTGAACGCGGAATTGAAATGGATGGGGCTGCCCCAGATCCCGTGGGAACAGGCGCTTGATACGCTGGCCATCGCGCGCAAACGCTTTCCGGGTTCGCCCGCGTCGTTGGACGCCCTATGCCGCCGCTTTGGCATCGATAACACGTCGCGGACGCTTCACGGTGCTTTGCTTGACAGTGAAATTCTGGCGGATGTCTATCTAGAGCTGATCGGCGGGCGGCAACCGGACTTTGGCCTGTCGACCAAACCGGAAAAGAAAGAGGGCGACACCACCCCCGATTGGACGCCAAAACCGCGCCCGACGCCCCTGCCCTCGCGGATTACCCCGCAAGAGGCCGCCGCCCATACCGAATTTGTCGATAAACTGGGCGACAGCGCTGTGTGGAAGACGCTTTAGGCGTCCGCTTTTTGCGTATTCTCGGCCTGACGGCGCGCGATCTCGTTGCGATACAGCGCAACAAAGTCGATGTTTTCGAGGTTCAGCGGCGGGAAGCCACCGTCGCGGGTCACATCGCTGACAACGCGGCGCAGGAACGGGAAGATCATGCGCGGGCATTCAATCAGCAGGAATGGGTGCATCTGGTCTTCGGGCACGTTTTCAACGTGGAAGATACCGACATAGTCGATTTCCAGCAGGAACAGCGTCGCGTCGCCGCCTTTGGCTTTTGACGTAACCTGAAGCTTGATCGCGGATTCATACTGGTTCTCTGCCGACCGCTTTTTCGCGTCCAGATTGACCTGAACCTGAACGTCGGGCTGTACATCTGTCGGCGCGCCTTTTTGCGCCATGATGTTTTCAAAGGACATATCACGGATGAACTGACCCAGAATGCGCATCTGCGGCTGTGCGGCCTGGGTCGGTTGTGTTGCTTCTTCTTCAGCCATTTAGAGGCTCCTTAAGACAATAAACTCATTTAGTCGGGCTTATCAGATCGCCTTGCCGCGCTCAATGGCCCGCTTCAAATGGCCCGTCGTCAGTGATCGGTCCAGCCAGAGGGGCGTTTGGGCCCGCGGTCCTGTTCCGACAGCTCGTGATACTCGCCATCGATCACATCCCCCTGCATCGGACGATGGGGCTGCGGGCGCCGTGGCCCCGAGGTGCCGCCCATATGGACGCTGCTCACGTTAACCTTGCTGCGTGCAGCTTTGAACGCAGCGGTGCGTACGCCGGGGATCAGCAGGGCAAAGCCCAAGGCATCGGTGAAAAACCCCGGTGTCAGCAGCAACGCGCCGGCAAACAGGATCATCGCGCCATGCACCAGCGGTTCGGTCGGATCACGGACTTCGGACAGGGACGATTTGATCTGGCCAAGTGCCAGCGCACCCTGTGCGCGCATCAGATAGGTGCCGATGATCGCGGTAGAAACAACAATCGCCAGCGTCCAGCCGAGGCCAATTGCCCCACCCACCTGAATGAACAACGTTATTTCTATCAACGGTACGGCAATAAAAGCCAAAAACAGCCACATGGCATGCGTCCTTTCCTATGGGCCAGAGTGGACTTGGCCCGGTTCACACCCTACATAGGGGCACTAGACCGACGTTTCCATGTTTCTCAGCACGAGGTACCTATGAATTCGCCCATGATACAGCTTCTGGTACTGGCCGCTATTGCCGTGTTCCTGATCCTGCGGCTCAAGAATGTGCTTGGCACACGCACCGGTTTTGAAAAACCGGCCGAGGTCAGCGAGAAACCCGAACGCCCCAGCGGCCCCGCGTTCGAAGTCATCGAAGGTGGCCCTGATCTGGATATCACCGATCACGCGCCCGAAGGGTCCGATACCGCGCTCGCACTGGCCGAGATGAAGCGTGTCGAGCCCTCCTTTGGGGTCAGCGACTTTCTGGGCGGCGCCCGCGGTGCCTATGAGATGATCGTGATGGGCTACGAACACGGTAATCTGGACGAGATCAAACCCTTCCTCTCGGAAGACATCTACGAAAGCTTTGTCGAAGGCGTCGCCGCGCGTGAAGATCAGGGCCTGACCGTGGAAAGCCACTTTATCGGCATCCGCGAGATGGAGCTTGAGAACGCCACGATGGACAAGACCACCAACGAGGCAGAGCTGACGATCCGTTTCGTGGCCGAGCTGACGTCGGTCGTGAAAGACCGCGATGGTGAAATCGTCGAAGGCAGCACGACAGAGGTCAATCGTCAAAAAGACACATGGGTGTTTGCCCGTGTCATGGGCTCGGATGATCCAAATTGGCTGCTCGTTTCTACAGACGGTTAAAACGTGCCTGTGCGGGTGCATTGCTGTGGGCGGGCCTGATGGCGCCGCCCGCTTCTGCGACAGATGTGTCCTATTCGATCCTGTCGTTCGACCAGCTTGAGGGTTGGGAAACCGACGACCACGCCGCCGCCCTGCGCGCGTTTCTGAATACCTGCGGTGATATGAAGGATGTCGATTGGCGCAACATCTGCGCCTATGCCAGATCCGACCCCGATCCGCGCCAGTTCTTTGAACTTCTGTTCCGGCCTGTGTTGATCGAGGACGGAAACGAGGCGATGTTCACAGGCTATTTCGAACCTGAACTTGACGGTGATCTCTACCCCTCCGACCGCTACCGCTATCCGGTCTATGCCATGCCGCCAGAGGCGAAGGCGAACAACCCGTGGCTGACCCGCCGCGATATTCTGGATACCGACGTGATGAAGGGCCGCGGCCTTGAGATCGCCTATGTTGACGACCCGGTCGAACTTTTCTTTCTGCAAATCCAAGGCTCTGGCCGGATCAGGCTGCCCGATGGCAATTATCTGCGTGTGGGTTACCGTGGGGCGAACGGCCACCCGTATCGGTCGATCGGCGTCGAACTGGTGCGCCGCGGCGTCTATGACCCGCATCAGGTAAGCGCAGAGGTGATCAAGAACTGGGTCCGTCGTAACCCTGATGACGGGCGCGAGCTGCTGTATCACAA
Source organism: Sulfitobacter sp. PM12 (assembly GCF_045586035.1). Taxonomy (NCBI): domain Bacteria; kingdom Pseudomonadati; phylum Pseudomonadota; class Alphaproteobacteria; order Rhodobacterales; family Roseobacteraceae; genus Sulfitobacter; species Sulfitobacter sp. PM12. The sequence goes on along the minus strand of NZ_CP151529.1, from coordinate 405,821 downwards.
CCCGTCTTATGTGTTCTTTCGCGAGGTCAATCAGGTGCCCGCCGATCAGGGGCCGCTTGGCGCGATGAACCGGTCGGTGACCACCCTGCGCACCGTTGCAGTGGACCCCAAGTTTGTACCGCTCGGCGCCCCTGTCTGGATCGAAAAAGAGGGCAAGGAACCGATGCACCGCTTGATGATCGCGCAGGATACCGGGTCGGCGATCAAGGGCGCGCAACGGGCGGATGTGTTCTTTGGCACCGGCGACAAGGCGGGGCGTGCCGCGGGCAAGCTGCGTGATCCGGGGCGGATGATGGTCCTGATGCCGATCCAGCGCGCCTATGCGCTTTTGCCGGAGCCGCTGCTATGAGCCGCAAGCGTCTGGATAAGGATGATCTATCGCTTTGGAAAAAGGTGACAGAGCGGACGGAAAAGCTTGATGTTGACAAGCTGTTCCGCGCCGAGATTGACGGCACCTCCCCGATCCACGGCCCCGCACCAACGCCGCCGCAAATCCGCAAGCGCAGCTCTGTCGTGATGGGCAAGCCCGATCCCAAGCCGCGGCGAAACACTCATGATCTGATGCCCTCCCTGCCCGATCAACTGCGTCAGGCACCGGTGCAGATGGATTCAAAGGCGTTTGGCAAGCTCAAGCGCGGCAAGATGCGCCCCGAAGGGCGGATCGACCTTCACGGCATGACGCTGGACCGCGCGCACCCTGCGCTGACCAAGTTCATTCTGGGCTCGCATGCCAAGGGGCGGCGCCTTGTCTTAGTGATCACCGGCAAAGGCAAGATGCGGGACGAAGGCGGCCCGATCCCCGTGCGCCACGGTGTGCTGCGTCATCAGGTGCCGCAATGGCTGTCGATGCCGCCGCTGTCGTCAGCGGTGCTTCAGGTCAGTCAGGCGCATATCAGCCACGGCGGCGGCGGCGCCTATTACGTCTATCTGCGGCGTCACCGTTAAGCCGTGACAAGCGCGACCAACCGCTTGCGATAGCGCAACACCCCGACAGTCGCCATGATCGCGGCCACGGCATAGTAGATCGCAATCGGGATCATCTGCTGCGGGAAATCAACGCCCAGATCAATGAAAAGCCCCGTCACACCCGGCCCGATGGCCGACCCGAACACCATCAGCGCGGCGCCCACGGCCTTGATCGACCCGATATAGCGCGTGCCATAGAATTCAGCCCAGAAAACAGAGGTCGCGGTGGCCTGCATCCCCTGCCCCACGCCAAAGATCATCAACCCGACACCCGCCATCGCAATCGTATCGGCAAAGGCGAGCACGGCGAAAGACAGCGCAAAAGGCAGCATTTGCACCGGCGTGACCCGCGTCACGCCAAACCGGTCAATTGCCCAGCCCGACACAAAGGTCGAGACTACGGATGTCACCGTATAAAGCGGCATCAGCGCGACAAAGCTGACCAGCTTCCAGCCCTTCACTTCTGTCAGATGGACCTGCTGAAAGAACAGCGCCGTCCCCCAAGCCGGAGGACCGATCACCAGCGGGATCATCAGCCAGAACAACCCGTGACGGATCATCTGCATCCGCGTCCAGTGCTGCCCGTCCATCCCCGCCGATTGCGTGCTTTGCGCCATGGATTGCGGCGTACGCTCTTGCCGCAGCAACAGCAGCATCACCGGCATGGTGATCAGCACCAAAGCGGCGGCCAGCACCCAAAGGCTGCGCCAGTGAAAGCTTGCGAAAAGGGCGACGAAAACGACAGGCAAAATCGCCTGACCCGCCGCAAAGCCCATAGACGATAGCGACAGCGCCTTGCCCCGTGCGGCTTCGAACCAGCGCACCATGGCCACGGCCCCAAGCTGAGACATCATCCCCTGCCCGGTCAGACGCAGCGCATAGATGACAAAGATCAGCGCGATCCAGTTCGGCACAGCGGCCATCGCCAGACAGGCGCCCGCCAGCGCGACCATTACCCAGAATGACAGCCGACGCACCCGAAACCGGTCTGTCAGCACACCCGCCCAGATCATCGTGATCGCCGAGAGCGTCGTGCCGATGGTATAGATCCCGCCCCATTGACCGTCAGACAGCCCGAAACTGCCCTTAATCTCGCCCGCGAAAAGCGAGATGAAATAGGTCTGCCCATAGGCCGAGGTAAATGTCAGCAGGAAACCCGCCAACAAGAACACCCAATTGGCGCGGATAAATCTGAAGTATGCCATGCGCCATCATTCTCAGGCGCATGGCAGATTGAAAAGCCCTAAAGAACGTAGCGTGACAGATCGGTGGATCGTGTTAGTTCGCCCAGGTTCTTCTCGACGAAATCGCCGTCGACGGTGATCTTTTCGCCGGTGCGATCCGGCGCGCTGAACGACAGCTCTTCAAAGACACGCTCCATCACGGTGTAAAGCCGCCGCGCGCCGATATTCTCGATCGACTGGTTTACGTCAGCGGCAATCTTGGCCAGCGCCTTGATACCTTCGTCGGTGAATGTGACCTCGACCTCTTCGGTGCCCATCAACGCGGTATATTGCAGCGTCAGCGCATTGTCGGTCTCGGTCAGGATGCGAACGAAATCATCCTCCGTCAGCGCGCGCAGCTCGACGCGGATCGGCAAGCGGCCCTGCAATTCGGGCAACAGGTCGGACGGCTTGGCAATATGGAAGGCACCCGAGGCGATAAACAGGATGTGATCCGTTTTCACCGGTCCGTGTTTTGTCGATACGGTGGTGCCTTCGATCAGGGGCAGCAGGTCGCGCTGCACGCCTTCACGGCTGACATCGCCGCCACGCGCGTCAGAGCGGGCGCACACCTTGTCGATCTCGTCCAGAAAGACGATGCCGTTCTGCTCTACCGCTTCGATCGCGGCGCGGTTGACGGTCTCGTCATCCAGCAGCTTGTCGGCCTCTTCGCTGATCAGCACCTCGTAGCTTTCGGCGACAGACAGACGTTTCTTGACCGTCCGGCCGCCCATGGCTTTGCCAAACAGATCGCCAAGGTTCATCATCCCCATACCGCCGCCGGGTTGCCCGGGGATATCCATGGCCGGAAACGGGCTAGAGGTATCGGCGACTTCAAGCTCGATCATCGTATCGTCCAGCTCGCCCGCTTTCAGCTTCTTGCGGAACATATCGCGGGTGCCTTCGCGGGCGTCCTTGCCCGCAATCGCGTCAACAACGCGTTCTTCGGCGGCCTTGTGCGCGCTGACCTTCACGTCTTCGCGCATATATTCGCGGGTCATGACGATGGCGCTGTCTACCAGATCACGGATGATCTGTTCCACATCGCGGCCGACATAGCCGACTTCGGTGAATTTCGTCGCCTCGACCTTGAGGAAAGGGGCCCGCGCCAGTTTTGCCAAGCGGCGGCTGATCTCGGTCTTGCCCACGCCGGTGGGCCCGATCATCAGGATGTTTTTGGGGTAGACTTCGTCGCGCAGATCATCGCCCAACTGCTTGCGGCGCCAGCGGTTGCGCAGCGCCACGGCAACGGCGCGTTTGGCGTCGTTTTGGCCGATGATAAAACGGTCAAGTTCAGAGACGATTTCGCGGGGGGTCAGATCGGTCATTGTGTGATTTTCTCCACCGTGAGGTTACCATTGGTATAAACGCAGATGTCCGAGGCGATCTTCATCGCATCCCGCGCGACGGTTTCGGCGTCGCGGTCGCTGTCCATCATGCCGCGCGCCGCGGCCAGCGCGTAGTTCCCGCCCGACCCGATGGCCGCAACAGAATGTTCAGGCTCCAGCACGTCGCCCGCGCCGGTGATCACCAGCAGCTCGCGCCCGTCTGACACGATCAGCATCGCTTCGAGCTTTTGCAGGTATTTGTCGGTGCGCCAGTCTTTGGCAAGCTCGACACTGGCACGCGCCAACTGCCCGGGCGTGGCTTCAAGCTTGGCTTCAAGCCGTTCCAACAGCGTGAAAGCATCAGCGGTCGATCCGGCAAAGCCCGCCACAACGTCAAACCCGCCGGGGCTGAGCCGGCGCACCTTGCGTGCGGTTCCTTTGATCACGGTTTGGCCAAGGCTGACCTGACCGTCGCCCGCGATCACGACTTCGCCGTCTTTCTTCACACCGATAATGGTGGTCCCGTGCCAGCCGGGGAATTCTTGCTTTGACATGTAGCCTCCATAGTTCAAACCTATATGAAAACCCCGCCGCTGTTTCGCAAGGCTAATGTCCCGAAAGGATTTGAATGCCACCGGTAGAAGACCTGAAAACCAAAGGATTTCAGATATTTGAGGGATTGGCGGCCAAGGCAGGGATTGCGCCCGAAACCTGTACCTGCGGGGCCGAGTGGATCAAGGATGACAGCAACCAGCGCCAGATCGTGCAGCGCTATGACGGGCGTGACGGGGGCTCTGTCGTGCTCAAGCACGTGGCCCGTCCGTGGGATACCGACAGGTTCACCGCGATGCTTGCGGCCCATAAGGCTGCCTGTGACGCGCTCGACGGCGTGCCCGGCTATAGCGTGCCACAAATCCTCGCGGCGGACCCGGGCCAGCAGGCCTATCTGATGCGCTTTGCCAAGGGCGATACGTTTCTGGACCTGTGCCGCCAGAGAGAGGATCACGCCCCCTTGCTGCGACGGGCGGGCGGCTGGCTGGCGGCGTTTCACGGGGCGACTTTGCGGGGCACCCATCCGTTTCAGCCGCGGTTCATGGTCAATCACCTGCACCGTCTGGTGGCGCGTGTTGAAAGCGGGGCGCGTCGGATCAACGGCAAGCAACGTTTTGCAGACTATGCGGGCCGTATCGCGGAATACGCGCCGCAGGCCCAAGGGCACGCGGGCCAGATCGCGGCGAAACACGGCGACCTGAACGGGTATAATCTGGTGATGGCGCCCGAAGAGACTGCAGCGTTCGATTTTTCAGCGACCACACCGTCGCCCGTGGGCTATGACATCGCGCGGCTGCTGCAAAGCTATACCCAGATGGTCGGCGACCTTGACGCCTTGCCCAAAGGCCATAGCGTTCCGCCCGCCGCCTGGGATGCGTTCTTTGAAGGATACACGCTGGTGCCGCCCGATGACCCCACGGTGCACTTCCTGACGCGGGTGCAGATCCTGACCGACTGGAACCGGATCCAAGAACATGGATCTATCGCCAATGTCATGCGGTTCGAGCGGATCAAAAAAATAGCGCGCCAAGCCTTTGCCTGACGCGCCATTGAATGTGCTTGCTGCGGGTTCGGCAGCTTAGATCGACTCTTCGATCCAGCCTTGCAGCGCTGCCTTGGGGCGGGCGCCGGCCAGGTTCGATACGACTTCGCCGTTCTTGAAGATGAACAGGGCAGGAATGCCACGGACACCCATCTGGGCGGGGCTGTTGGGGTTTTCGTCAACGTTGACTTTGACGATCTTTACCTTGCCGTCCATCTCGGAGGAAAGTTCCTCGAGCGCGGGGCCGATCTGCTTACAGGGGCCGCACCACTCAGCCCAGAAATCCACCACAACGGGGATATCGGAATTCTTAACTTCTGCGTCGAATGTTGCGTCTGTGACTGCGACGGTTGCCATGTTGCTGCTCCTGCACGGGGTTGGTTAGAGTGGGAACCTATGTAGCCCCATGCGTCCCGTCAAGATCGCGCACCCGCGATAGGGCGTTTGTGATCAGCGCGTCGGGCAGTTCCATCAGCGTGGCGGTACGGGTCCATAAAATAGCGGTGCGGATGCGGTGATCGGGAAACACCTGCGCCAGCGCGGCGGCATAGGCCCCCATCTGGCGCAACAGCCCTTCGGGGCAGCGATCAGGCGTATCGGGTACCACGCGGTTGGTTTTGTAATCCACCAGCAATACATCCGTATCCGACACCAGAAGCCGGTCGATTGTCCCGTGCAGCCGTTCGGTGCCCAAGGGCGCGGTGATCGGTACCTCTGCCAAGGCGTCCTTGCCAAAGACATGGGCCAGTTCGGGCGTATCCAAGACCGCGATCGCCTCTCTCAAGGCGGCTTGGGCGACGGTTTCGTCATACCCCTGCGCCAGCGTGTGCAGCACCCCGTTCCAGCGGTCGCTGTGCATCATGGGCAGGGTTTCCAGCATCTTATGTACCAGATTGCCGTAGGATTTCGCAGCATCTTCCGATTGGCCATCATCGCCGGGCAGGGCCTTGGCACCGCCCAGCTCAGAAGGGGCCAGCGTTTTGGCGCGCAGTGGGATATCGGTTAGGGGTGTGTTGAAAACAGGCTCTAACACTGGCGTGGTATGGGTTTTGGGGGCGGTGTCGATCACCGGCAGCGCATCCCAGTCGCCATGTTCAAACCGCATCCCGCCCGAGCTGCCGACCGGCTTGGCACCGGCTTGACCCATCGCGGCACCGACCATCTGATACCAGCTGTTGCCATCCTTGGGCAGCTCTCCCGCCGCGGCCACGATCAGCCATTTTTCGGCCCGCGTCATCGCCACATAGAGCAGCCGCAGCCGTTCGGCCATCTCGCGCGCCTTGCGGTCGTCCAGCGCGCCACGCATGGCAGCGGGCATATCCCCTTCGGACAGTTTCCACACGGGCGTGTCACCGATCTTGATGATCTCGTCCCGGATCACCAAAGGGCGTTTGCCCGTGTCCGGCAGGATCACGATCGGCGCCTCAAGCCCCTTCGCCCCGTGCACGGTCATCACCCGCACCTGATCCGAGGCGTTGTCGATCTGGCGCTTGATCTCGAGGTCGTCGGTCTGCATCCACACCAGAAACCCCGTGAGGCTGGGGATCGCGCCGCGTTCATACGATAGCGCCTGCGAGAGCATGGCGTTGATCCCGTCCTCTGCCTCTGACCCCAGCCGTGCCAGCAGCTTGCGGCGCCCGTCATGGCGGGTCAGGATACGTTCGATCAGGTCATAGGGCCGCAGGAAATCGACCTGCGCCCGCAAATCTCGGAGGATCGCAACGGTTTCAGGATAGGCATCGCTGCTGCGCAAGGCCTGCCACAGGTGATCTTCCTTGCGGTAGTGAGACAGGGTGAACAACATCTGCTCTGTCCACCCGAACAGAGGCGATTTCAGCGCCGTCGCCAGCGACAGGCTGTCTTCGGGCGTGGCAAGGAACGACAGCAGCGCCGCCAGATCCTTGACCGCCAGTTCGGCCCCGACCTTGAGCCGGTCCGCGCCCGCAATCGGCACACCGGCGGTTTTGCACGCGCGGATGATTTCCGAGAACAGATCACTGCGCCGCTGCACAAGGATCAGAAAGTCACCCGCCCGAATACGCCGCCGCGCAAAGGCACCGGGGGTATCGGTATCGACGGGAAGATAATGTTCGCCCTCGGTCAGTTCCTTGATCTGCGACGCGACCTGATCGGCCAGAACGACTGTATGGTGATGCGCCGACTTCTGATCGACAGGATCGGACCATTCACGGTCATCGGGTTCGTCGGTTTTCTCGACCACGGGCCAAAGATCAACACGGCCGGGCAGGGCGGATTTGAACGCCTTATGCGCCGCATCCGCCTGAAACCCTGCATCCGTATGCGGGGCGAGCGTTGTATCCACCAGTTGCAGGATCGCCGAGGACGATCGGAACGAATATTCAAGACTGCGCCGTTGAAAGATCTGACCCGCTTGGGTGATTTTCTGTTCGAACAGATCCTGTTTGTGATCAAACTCGCGCGGGTCGGCCCCCTGAAAGGAATAGATCGACTGTTTTTTATCGCCCACAACGAACAGCGTGCGGTCTTCCTCTTCTCGGGCACCGTCGCCGCTGTAGAATTCATCCGCCAGCCGTTCGATCACATCCCATTGGCGCGGGCTGGTATCCTGCGCTTCGTCCACCAGAATATGATCAATGCCACCGTCGATCCGATAAAGCACCCAAGCTGCGACCGCAGGGTTGGTTAGCAGCGCCCGCGCCTTGAGGATCAGATCATCAAAGTCGAGCCAGCCGCGTTTCTGTTTCTCGTGGGCATAGATTTCAAGGAAACGATGCGCGAATTGATGCAGCACATGGGTCTTCTGCGCCGCCCGCAGCGCCAGCCGCGCGTCACGGGCATCTTCGACCCGCCGCATCAGGTCATCGACCTGCGGCATCAGATCAAACAGCAGCTTTTGCGTCGGTTTCGTGGGCAGGCTGCCGACCTTGGCGGTAAAGGGTTCCTTGGCACCCGCACCGGTCAGCATCACGTCTTCCAGAACGGGCAGGGCAGAGATATCCATTGTCTGGATCGTCGCCAGCTTTTCCGCCGCTTTGCCGTCCAGCCCGCCCTTGGCCCGCATCGGCGGGATCATCTGTTCAAGGATCATCGCCTCTGATCCCAGAAACACCGAAGTTGTGATCTTGTCCTCGGTCAGGTCGGCGGGCTGATCGAACAGCGCCAGCACATCTTCCCATGACAGCACAGTGGCAAAGCCTTCGCGCTGCCCGACGATACTGCGGGTGAGCTTGCTGAAGTCCTCGCCGGTGTACATCCGCGCCAGCGTGGTGATCAGCGCGGCATCCTGCCCCTCGGCCATGGTGTCCACGATCTCGGCCCGCAGCAGATCGGCGGCGCGGTCTTCGATTTCGGTGAACTGCGGGCTGACCCCTGCTTCTAGTGGAAAGCGCCGTAATAGAGACGCACAGAACGAATGGATCGTCTGGATTTTCAGCCCGCCGGGGGTTTCGATGGCGCGGGCAAACAGGGTGCGGGCCATGCGCAGCTTTTCGGGGGTAAAGCCATCCTCGACCCCCAGCTCCGACAGTGAATGACGCAGATCGGCGTCGGTCAGCATGGCCCAGGCACCGAGCCGTTTGAACAGCCGGTTCTGCATCTCTGACGCGGCGGCCTTGGTGTAGGTCAGACACAGGATATGCTGCGGTTCGACCCCGTTCAGCAACAGCCGCGCCACGCGGTCGGTCAGCACGCGGGTCTTACCCGACCCCGCATTCGCCCCCAACCACGTAGAGGCATCGGGCCGCGCCGCGTCGATCTGGGCGCGGGTGGCGTCGTCAAAGGGGGCGGTCATGTCAGATCCTCCGGCGTGGGTTCGGTCGTGGCATCCCATTCGCCAAACCGGGCCAACTGGTCATAATCGCCCGCGAAATCGGTGGTTTTTACCATCCGGCGCGCGGTAAACCCCTGTTCATCCGACAGGTAGCTGGTGATCAGCGCGTGCAGCTTGGCCAGCACCTCGTGCGGGGGCTCATCCTCAAGCGGCGCTGGGCGTTCCACCGGTTTGCTGCCAAGCCCGATATAGGCGGCTTGGGCAACGGGGGCGGGGCCGATTTCTTTAAACCCGCCTTCCTCGACCATCGCGGCTTCGAGCAGCAGCTGCTTATCAAAGGCTTTCTGCTCGGCCACACTGGGCGGTGTGCCGGTCTTGTAGTCATAGATCAGAATATCGCCATCTTCGGTCCGGTCGATCCGGTCGGCAAATCCCATAAGGGTAAACCCCAGATCGGGGAAATCGTGACTGCCCTTGGCGCCTTTTTCAAAAGCGGCGGGGGTGGAATAGCTTTGTCGGTGCAATTCGTTTTCGATGAACCAATCGGCAATCCGTTCGATCTTGGTCAGCCACATGACGCGCGCGGCGGGCCAGGGGGCTTCGGCCTCTAACACGGTGCGGGCAGTCTCTAACAAGTGGCTTTTCGTCAAAAGCGCAGGCTCCGCTGTCACCGATTTGATGAACCGTTCCATGATCTCGTGCACGATGATGCCGCGCACAGGCGCGTCTGGCGATTGCACCAGCGGGTTCAGCGCACGCAGTTTCAGGCTGTGTTTTGCATAGATCGCATAGGGGTCGCGGATCAGGCGCTTGATCTCTGTCACGGACAGCGCGTGGGGGCGTGCGGCACGGGGCGGGCGCGGCGACGGGCGCGGCGCGGGGGGCACACGGGTCACGGTTTCCAGCGCGCGGGCCTGATCCAACCAGTGGTCGCCGCGTTTGATCATCGCCTTCCACGCTGCATCACCGCCCTGCGCGGGCAAGCCATTCAGCAGGTTGCCCAAACGATTCAGCCAGCGCGAAGGCACGGTCTCAGCCTCGTCCGACCGGATCGCGCGGGTCAAACAGACCTCGGGCGCGGCAATGGATTGTTGATAGTCATGGGCCGACAGGCCGATCCGCCGTTCGGGCAGCAGCAAACCGGCCTTCAGGCGCATCTGGCGGTTCAGCCAGGGGTCGGGCGGCGGGGCTTCGGGCCATGTGCTGTCGTTCAGCCCGCCAAGGATCACCAGATCGGCGCCCTGCACGCGGGCCTCTAGCGTGCCCCAGATCATGACGTTGGGATGCGGCGCGTCGCGGTCGCGGATTTCGCCCTGTTGCAGCAGGGCACCCACCAGATCGGTGTAATCCGCCGCCGACATCTCGCCCCCATAGGGCGCGTTTTCGGCAAGATCGTTCATCACCTTCGCCGCCTCTTCGCCCGCGTGATGCTGCCACAACCCGTTGGGCTGGCTTGGCGTGGCACCGTCGGCGATGGCATCGGCCAGCGCCATATGCAGGGCGACCCAGTCTTCCAGCGGCCGGTCGCCGGTGAGTTCGCAATCAGTCAGATGGGTGCCGACCCAGTCGGCCCAGACATCCATTTGCGCGGGGTCTTTCGACCGCGATACCGTCTTGCGCGCCAGTTTCAACACACCTTCCGCATCCGGATAGGGCAGCCCGTCGCGGCGCAGTTGCAGTTCCAGCCGTTGGGTGTTGAGCTGGTGAAAATTGCGATCGCCGCCGCTGTGGGTCAGCGGATGTTTCAGCAGGGTCAGCAAGGCTTCGGAATCCAGCTTGCGCAGGAACAGATCGCCCACGTGACGCAAGAACCGACCCGGAGGCGACAGATGCAGCGGCAGGCCCGCGCTGTCGTCGGGCAGGATGTTCCACCGGTCCAGCGCCGAGGTCACCTGACGCGATAGCATCCGGTCCGGGGTGATCAGCGCGGCGGTTTTGCCGTCCTCGACCGCTTGCCGCAGGCGCAGCGCAATCGCAAGCGCTTCGGCACGCGGGGTGGGGGCCTGTATCAGGGTTAACCCTTCGGTGGCCTGATGCAGATCGGGCAGTTTCGGCCCTTCGGTCAGCCAGACGTGGGTCACAGGGGCAGGGCGCAGGGACAGCGACACCAATGCATTGCGCGCGGCAGAGGGCGGCGGCGTGTCGGTCCAGGCCTCGATCTTGCTGCGCGACATTTCAAGCTGGCGCAGCAGGTCGCGGAACCGGTATTGTGGATGATCCTGCGATATCTTTTCCTGATCCTCGCCCAGATCGGTCCAGACCGCTTGCGGCATGTCGAAACAGAAACCCGGAAGCACAAGCGCGCCTTGCGGCAGCTTTGCCACCGCCTCCATCAGCAGGGCAGAGGTGCCCCGCGATCCGGTAGAGCCTGCGACAATCACCGGATGCCGGGGCGGGTTCTGCTCCCACTCTGCGATCAGGCGCTGTGCGACCTGACGTTGTCGCGCACGCGGATCGGGGCGGGTGACGCTTTCCCCCAGATACTGGTGCGCGATGGCGAGGAACTGTTTCGCGCGTTCCCAATGGCCCGATTGGTCACTGACATCCAGCTCGGTCACGGCCTCGACCGGCACGCCTTCGCCCTGCATTTCGTCGATCAACTGCGCCAGACTGTCCGATAGGTCATAAAGCGATGCGCGCGGGGCCAGTTCAGGCGCTTGATCCAGCAGCTTTGACACCAGCGTAATCAACTCTAACCGGCGGCGTAGAGCAGGACCGGGGCGCGGTAGGTCAACGCCGCTGCCAAGTGTATCAAGGTTGTCGATCAGATGGATGCGCGGCAGTAGGCTGGGCGGGCCCGCGTCAAAAATATCGCGCAAACGCCGCTGCATCCGGCGGGTGTTCACCACCAGATCGATCCGCCCGATGGCATGGGCCGGGTGCCCTTCCAGCCGCGAAAGCAAACCCCGCACCAGTTCCTTGGGGAAGTCGATGCCGGGGGCAAGCCCGAAAACGCGCGGTGCGTCCTGCGGTTCAAACATCGGCGGCGTCCAGCATGTCTTCGGCAAGGGTGATCCCGCCGGGGTGGCCAACATCGCACCAGCCGCCGGGATAGGACAGCCCGTACATCCGCCCGCGGTCCAGCATCACGTCCCACAAGAGGTTGAGCGAGAATGCACGCTCTGAAATCGTCTCTAACAAGTCGGTTTTGATGATCTGCACCCCGCCATAGACAACCCCCGGCCCGCGTTTCAATGCGCCGTCGGTGCCCATCGTAAAGTCTCCGTCGCCGCCATGCCCCACGGCCTGCGCCACCGGCACGCCCATCAGCAGCGCATCCATCCTGTCGGGGTCCCATGCGTCTGCCAGCAAGGACAGCGGGTTGGGGCCCGCCCAGATCGCATCGGTGTTCATCGTAAAGACCGGTCCGTCGCCCAAAAGCGGCAGCGCGTTGCGCAGCCCGCCGCCGGTTTCCAGAATATCGGGCTGTTCCACAATCGTCTGCACGTCGCGCCCTGCCAGATGATCCAGCAGTGCGTCGGGCTTATAGTGCAGGTTCACGACGATCCGCCGCGGCGCGACGCCGCGCGCCAGATCAAGCGCGTGGTCGATCAACGGCTTGCCCGCGACAGGGATCATCGGCTTGGGCTGGTCTTTGGTCAGATGTTGCATCCGCGTGCCGAAGCCGGCGGCAAACATCATCACGGCATCTGGGGCGTGGCGCATCTGGCTTTCAAATCCTTCAGAAAATCGGGGGTCGGCGCGGGGAGGGCGGGACGCAGCACTTTGGCCAAGGGCGCAAGCGCCGGATCATCAAGGTTACGCTGCACATAGCCCCAAACGCGGGGGATGAAATCGACGTAGTGCGCCTTGCCGTCGCGCAGGCAAAGCCGTGCAAAGATCCCCAAGATCCGCAGGTTGCGTTGCAGGCCAAGCAAGGCATAGGCGCTGCGGAAGGCGGCATCATCCTGACCGCTGTGCTGGATGTAATGGGCGATCATCGCCGCCTCGATCTGCGGGGTCACATCGCGCCGCGCATCTTGCAGGATCGACACCAGATCATAGGCGGGGTGGCCCTGCAGCGCGTCTTGGAAATCCAGCAGCCCCACGCGGGCAGAGCCCGTCCGCTCGGGCCGCCACAACAGGTTTTCAGCGTGGTAATCGCGCAGGATGATCACACGGGGGCTATTGTCCAGCGCGCGGGCCAGCGGGGTGAAGAGGGTGTTAAACTCCGCTGCGGCGCCGCTGTCGGGGGCGTACCAGTCAAACACCATCTGCGCCGCCTCTGTCAGCCAATCGGCATCGCAGAGCGGCAGATCGGGGGGCGGGGCCTTGTGCAGGTCCAGCAGACAGTCGGTCGCGGCGGTATAAAGCTGTAGGGTCATCGCGGGCGATTGGACCATCAGCCGCGCAAACAGGTCATCGCCCAGATCCTCGATCAGCAGAAAGCCGTTGCTGGCGTCTTGCGCGTAAATCTCGGGCGCGCTGGCCCCTTGGGCACGCAGCCAATCGGCGATGCGGACAAAGGGGCGCACGTCTTCACCCTTGTCGGCGGGGGCGTCCATCAGCACGGCGGTGCGGCCATCATCAAGGGTGAGACGGTCATAGCGGCGGTTCGATGCGTCCCCGGCCAGCAGATCGCGCCGCGCCTGTGCCCACCCCGCATCGGCAAGGAAGCTGTCCAAGGCAGTCATACGGTCGTTCATTTGCGCCATGCCCCCAGCTTTTCGGGCCATTTATCGTCGTTCCACGTGGCAGAGAGCCGGCGTGTGTCGTCGCCGGTGACCGTCAACGTCAGATCAAGCGCATCTTCGGGGCGCAGATCGCCCAGCCTGTCGGGCCATTCCACAAGGCAGATGGCATCGCTGAACGCATCGGTCAGCCCCAGCTCTTCGATCTCGTAGACAGAGGTCAGACGATACAGATCCGCATGCCAGATCGCGGCGGCGGGGGTGTCATAGGTCTGCACCAGCGTGAAGGTGGGCGAGGGCACGTCTTCGGGCACCGGCAGCAGCGACTGGATCAGCGCCCGCGCGAAATGCGTCTTGCCCGCGCCAACGTCGCCGGTCAGTAAAACAACGTCGCCCGCAGTGAGCGCGCGCCCGAGGGTCACGGCCAATCGGGCGGTTTGGTCTGCGTCATGCAGCGTAAGATCAAGTGCGTGTGATGCCATGCGCCAAGGTTACTTGGGCGTGGTGGTGCGCCGCAAGGCGAAAGCGGGGCGTCAGGCGTCTTGTGGCGGTTTCTCGGCTTCGGGGTTTTCAATCTCTGCCACCGGCTTTTTCGGCTGATGAAACCGGATCAGCGTGGCCCCGTCCACGATGGGGGAAAACAGGCAGGTCAGCTCTGTACCATTGGCAAGATACAGCGGCATGCTCCACTTCATGCGATCTTCGCGGTTGGTCACGAAATCCTCTATCTCTTGCCACAGCAGATTGGGGGCGGACCGGCGGCGCCAGCCCTGAATGGCGTCGTGGATAGAGATATCGGCAAAGGTCATGTCGGGATCGACACCCCAAAGGTCATTATACGCGGTGTTAGAGAAGGTCAGAATACCCGACGACGAAAAGACGACGATGGCATCGTCCAGCGTATCAAGCATCGCCTGCCCCTGTTCCAGCTCTGCCCTGAAGGTGCGGGTCAGGCTGACCTGGGCGCTGATATCCTCTATCAGAAAGGCCGTGGCCCCGTCGGGGTGCGGTCGGCCCTTGACCCGAAAAGTCTGCCCTGACTCAAGCGACCATATCTCTTCATAGCGGCCATCATGGGCGGCGCTGATCAGCTCGGACACGGTGGTGCGCCAGTTGGCATAATCCTTGGGCTCGGGGATTTTGCGCGCCTCGCGCAGCTTGTCGAAGAAGGTCTGGATCGCGGGGCGGGCGCTCAGGAACTGCGCTCCCAATCCGGTCAGGTCGATTAACGCCGGGTTAAACAGCACCAACTGGCTCTTGCGGTCAAATATCGCGAGCCCGATGGACAGCTGCGCAAAGGTCTTGGTCAAGGTTTGCACGAAATTGCGCTGCGCCTCTTCGGCGCGGACCAATGTGGTGATGCAGGTCGCCTGATAGCAGTTGATGCTACGCGATTGGCTGTGGGTGACCGCGTACCAGTCTTTCACCCCCGTGGTCCGGTCGCGCAAGGACAGACGGTGGGTCGCGTTGCTGAAATCGCTGGGAAACAGCCGCTGGGTTTCAATCGCCTGACCGGGGTGACAGGCGTTAAACAACTCGTGATAGGCATCGTTGTACCAAAGCAGTCGGTTTGCATGGTCCGTATGCCAAAGCGGCACCGACACGGTAGAGCGTAGCCGCGTCAGCGTGACCTCTGCCTCTGACCGCAGATCGACGCCCATATCATTGGGGTCCAGCACCACCACGCGGCACAGGTGCTTTTCCCAGGTGATGCGGATCAGCGTGTGAATCTTGGGGTCGGTGGCCGGGACGATCAACTGGCCTTCGGGCGTCGAAGGGGGTTTGTCGGGGAACATCGCGAAGCGACCTGACACGTTGTGATGCAAGTCGGACCATTCGTGAAACCCTGCCTCTAGCGGGCAAAACTGCGCTGTCGTGCCAGAGGCGTGCTGCAATACCCCGTGGTCAAAAAGATAGGACAGCTCGGGCTCCCCCCGCGGATCGGCCTTGTCGGCGGTCTCTGCGTTATCGAGCCAGAGATAGGCGATATAGCCACTCGAAAGAATGGCAAAGATCACGAGCGCAATGTCGAAGGTGGAAGCCACGGCGGGACTCAATTCTTTAGGGTTCCACTCAGTTAAGCGCCCAAATAGTTAACAGTTTATTAACCGCCGTGTGAATGGCCGCGGAAAATCGCCGAGATCGTCTTTGGTGCCCCCTACGCCGCTGCCGCATGGATCACGTGAAGCGCGTGTTCTCTCCGGTGGGCAGGGGCGTTTCGCCGTGATGCGCATCCAGCTTTTCGCGGGGCCATGTGACCTTGACCACCGCACCGACGGGGGTGTCCGTCTTGGGGGCGCTGTCCGGCCCATTGGCAAAGCGAAGCTCCGCACCCGAGCGTTCAAGCAAGGTCTTGGCGATAAACAGCCCCAGCCCCATGCCTTCGTATTCGGGGCGCCGCGCGTTGCTGCGGTCCGAAGGGCGCCGCCGCATGAAAGGGTCACCGATGCGGCCAAGGATATGCGGAGGAAAACCCGTACCATCGTCAAATATCCGGACCGAGATCACCGTGTCAGACCAGTTCGCCTCTACCCAGACTGTTGTGGCGGCGAAATCCACCGCGTTCTGCATCAGGTTGCGCAGGCCGTGGATGATCTCGGGTCGGCGCAGGATCGCGGGCTGGTCGGCGGCGTCCCCGGCATCTGGCCCGAGCGTAAAGGTAAACGTTTTGCCGCGCATCCGGTGGGGTTCGGCGGCTTCTTCAAGCACCGTCATCAAGGGGGCTTGGCGCAGATGCAGATCGTCTTTGCCCGCCCGCCCCATGTCGCGCAGAATATCGCGGCAGCGGTCCGCCTGATCGCGGATCAACGCGGCATCCTCGGCCAGATCGGGCTGGTCTTGCAGTTCATTCCACAGCTCGCTGCTGGCCAGTTTGATCGTGGCAAGGGGAGTGCCCAGTTCATGTGCGGCAGCGGCCACCACGCCGCCAAGGTCGGTCAGCTTCTGTTCGCGCGCCAGCGCCATCTGGGTGGCGGCCAAGGCGTCGGCCATCGAATGGATCTCGGTGGTGACGCGGCGGGAATAGGCGGTAGAAAACACAATCGCGATCACCAGCGCGATCCAGATGCCGAAGATAAAGATGCCCGGCAGCTCAAGCACGCCCCCATCTTGTGTGATCAACGGCAGGTGAAACAGCGCCAGCCCCGTCGCCAGCCCAATGGCTGTGCCACAAAGCACGATGGTCGACCGCAGGCTCAGCGCCGTGGCAGAGATGGTCACCGGCCCCAGCAACAGCAGCGAAAACGGATTATGCAGCCCGCCCGTCAGGAACAGCAGAAAGGCCAGCTGCACCAGATCGAACAGCACCATCAGCAGGTTTTCATACTCAGACAGACGCTTGTTTTCGGGAAACACCAGAATGGCGATCAGATTGCCGATCACCGACACGCCAATCGCGAAATAGCACAGCCCCAGTTCAAGCTGCAGGCCAAAGATGCGTTGCGCGACGGTGATCGCCGTCAGTTGCCCCGCAATCGCCACCCACCGCAGCACGATCATTGTGCGCAGGCGGATCCAGTTGGCGCGCGCGCCCTTGCCCAGGCCTCTACCCACGGGAATGTTAGCGGCCTGCGTCATCGGCGCACCTTTTCAAAATGTCGGTTACGTTGATAAAGGGAAAGCGTAGGTCTGTGTCCGACCGGGATCAAGAGCGCCTAACCGCGCAGGAGAATGAATATGAGAAGAGTGTTGGCAATTGGCGCGGTGTTGGTCGTGCTGGCGTTTCTGGCGGTGTCCCTGATGCTGGTATACCGGACCGATGGCGACAGCGACAAATACGCGCAGTGCAAGAACTCTGCCGTGGCCGGTGGCGCGGAATTGGGCGGGCCGTTCGAGCTGGTGAATGCCCAAGGCCAGACCGTGACGGACGCGGATGTGATCACCGAGCCCAGCCTCGTTTACTTTGGCTATACCTTCTGCCCAGACGTCTGCCCGCTGGATGTGGACCGGAACGCCCGCGCCGTGGATGAGCTGGAGGCGCGTGGTATGTCCGTGACGCCGGTGTTCATTTCTGTCGATCCTGCCCGCGATACCCCTGAAGTTGTTGGAGATTTCGCCGCCAACATGCACCCCAAGATGATCGGGCTGACCGGATCGCCCGCACAGGTCAAAGCGGCAAGCGATGCCTACCGCACCTATTACAAGGCGCATGAGGATGAAGGCGAAGACTACCTCGTGGACCATTCGACCTTTAGCTATCTGGTGATGCCGGGCGAAGGTTTCGTCGATTTCTTCCGCCGCGATGTCCCGCCAGAACAGCTGGCCGACAAGGTCGCCTGCTTTGTGGAACATCAGTAAAAGTTTGACCAAGCTAGGCCACCGCCACATATCTGGATAAAGTCCCGGTACAACATTCAACCAGCGGAGCATGATATGGTTCAGGAAAATGCGCTTGATCTCGGCGAGGATCGGTCCCTCCTTCTGGTGGATGATGACGAACCGTTTCTGCGACGCCTTGCCAAGGCGATGGAGAAGCGCGGCTTTGACGTAGAAACCGCCGGTTCCGTCGCCGCCGGTGTGGCGATCGCCACCGCGCGGCCCGCGGCCTATGCGGTGGTCGATCTGCGGTTGCAGGACGGCAACGGGCTGGATGTGGTCGAGGTGCTGCGCGACAAACGCCCCGATGCGCGGGTTGTGGTGCTGACCGGCTACGGTGCCATCGCCACCGCTGTCGCCGCGGTCAAGATCGGTGCGACGGATTATCTGTCAAAACCCGCTGATGCCAATGACATCGTGAACGCGCTGCTGGCCACGGGCGATGACATGCCGCCGCCACCGGAAAACCCCATGAGCGCGGATCGTGTGCGGTGGGAACATATCCAGCGTGTCTACGAGCTTTGCGATAGAAACGTGTCCGAGACGGCACGGCGGCTGAACATGCACCGCCGGACCTTGCAGCGCATCCTGGCAAAACGGTCCCCGCAGTAACGCGCTACACGTCGTAGCGTTTGCTGATCTTGTCCACGACCTGACCCGAGGCAAGCGAGACCCCTTCGTCATAATGCCAGTCGCGAAATCCGCGGCTTTGATAATAGGTCAGCCCGCCGTGGTTGTCGGCGCGGATCGTGGCGTTGATCCAGACATACCCCAGCCGTGCCGCTGCCTGCGCGGTGGCATCAAACAGCGCGGACCCGATGCCCAGACCGGTACGACCAACCTGCACAAAGCTCGCGATGTCGCAGGCCTCGGGCGGCAGATCGGGGTGCGGGCTGATCCACTGGAACCCCACGACGTTCTCCTTATCGTCCAGCGCCACATGCCACGCGCTTTGATCGGCGTTGCTGGCCATCCATTCGGTCAGATCCTTGCCGGTGACAGCGCGGGTCATCGCGGTGGTACCCCCGATGGTGATGATCTCGTTCAGCAGCTGCGCCATATTGCCGGCATCCAGCGCGATTGGCGGGCGGACCTTGACCATCACAGCGCGCCCAGCAAATCCAGATGCCGCGCGGTGAAGTCATTGCGCGTGTCCACCGGCGGGCGCAGCACAATCGACAGCCCCTCCATCAGATCGGGGTTGGGCCGGCCAAAGAACTTGGACGCCTCGGCCTCCGAGAAACCGGCGATCTGCGTCGCCTCCATCCAGGCGCTGACCTTATCGGCGCGCTTGATCTGCTGCTTGACCGATTTCGGCAGCGCCGCAGGCAGGCCAAAGCGGATATGGATCGCGGACATCAGCCGGTCATCCAGCGCACCATATTCCGGCCCGACCGCCGCCTTCACCGGAGAGATCATATCGCCGATCACATATTCCGGCGCATCATGCAGCAGCGCGGCCAATCGCCACTTTGGCGGGGCCTTGGGGTTCATCCGGCCATAAATCGTTTCGACCAGCAGCGAATGTTCGGCCACGGAATAGGCAAAATCCCCCCGCGTTTGCCCGTTCCACCGCGCGACAAAGGCCAGCCCGTGGGCGATATCCTCGATCTCTATATCGACCGGCGTCGGGTCCAGCAGGTCAAGCCTGCGGCCGGATAACATACGTTGCCATGCACGGGATTGCTGCGCCATTCTATTGCTCTGCCTTTGACACGTGGAACATTTGCGGGTTTCGCCGTGTTCTTCCCACGAAGGAGACGATCATGAAACCTGTTATTTCTGCTCTCACACTCGCACTTGGCCTCGGGACCGTGGCCGCACCCGCAATGGCAAGCGATGTCTGCATGCCCGCGCAAGAGCTGAAGGCGTCGCTGGTGGATTGGTACGGCGAAACGCCGGTTGAAGGCCAGGACGACGGCGCGGTCCAAATCTGGGCTTCGGATGACACAGGCACATGGTCTGCTGTAAAAACCCTGTCGAACGGGATGGCCTGCGTCACCGCGCAGGGCGCAAACTGGATGGCGGGGATGACCACGGACGAGATGATCGTCGCCTCGGCAGAGTAACCGTTTCGTGTGACGCTTGACCGCCACCGTTGAGATCACCGCATCAAAGTGCTACGGCCCTTTTCAAATATACGATACATAGCCGATCTTTTGAAAAAGGATGCCCCGATGGCCAACGATTACATCGTTAAAGACATTAGCCTTGCCGCCTATGGCCGCAAGGAACTTGATATCGCAGAAACCGAAATGCCCGGCCTGATGGCCTTGCGCGCGGAATACGGCGACAGCAAACCGCTGTCCGGTTCGCGCATCGTCGGCTCTCTGCATATGACGATCCAGACCGCTGTTCTGATCGAAACGCTTGTCGCATTGGGGGCCGATGTCCGTTGGGCGTCGTGCAACATCTTCTCGACCCAGGATCACGCGGCGGCGGCGATTGCCGAAGGCGGCACGCCTGTTTTCGCGATCAAGGGGCAATCGCTGGAAGAGCATTGGGATTACCTGGATAAATCCTTCCAGTTCCCCGACGGCCCGAACCTGATCCTTGATGATGGCGGCGATGCGACGCTGTACATCCTGCTGGGCGCCCGTGCCGAAGCTGGCGAAGACGTGATCCCCGTGCCAACGTCGGAAGAAGAAGTCGCGATCAAGGCGCAGATCCAAAAGCGGATGGAGCAATCCCCCGGCTGGTTCACCAAGATGCGCGACCAGATCAAGGGCGTGTCCGAGGAAACCACCACAGGTGTCCACCGTCTGTATGATCTGGTGAAGCAAGGACAGCTGCCCTTCCCCGCGATCAACGTCAACGACAGCGTCACCAAATCCAAGTTCGACAATAAGTACGGCTGCCGTGAATCGCTGGTCGACGGTATCCGCCGCGCGACAGATGTGATGATGGCCGGTAAGGTTGCTGTCGTCTGTGGCTATGGCGACGTTGGCAAAGGCTCTGCCGCGTCGCTGGCCGGTGCCGGTGCCCGCGTGAAAGTGACCGAAGCCGACCCGATCTGCGCGCTGCAAGCCGCGATGGACGGGTTCGAGGTTGTCCTGCTGGAAGACGTGCTGGACAGTGCCGACATCTTCATCACCACCACCGGCAACAAGGACGTGATCCGCATCGAGCATATGCGCGAGATGAAGGATATGGCGATCGTTGGCAACATCGGCCACTTTGACAATGAAATCCAGGTTGCCGCGCTGAAGAACCACAAGTGGACCAACATCAAGGAACAGGTCGACATGATCGAGATGCCTTCGGGCAACCGTCTGATCCTGCTGTCCGAAGGCCGTCTGCTGAACCTCGGCAACGCGACCGGTCACCCGTCCTTCGTCATGTCCGCGTCTTTCACCAACCAGGTGTTGGCGCAGATCGAACTGTGGGAAAACACCGGCAAATACGAGAACAAGGTCTATATCCTGCCCAAGCATCTGGACGAGAAAGTCGCTCGTTTGCACCTTGATCGTATCGGCGTGAAACTGACCCAGCTGAGCAGCGAACAAGCCGCTTATATCGGCGTCACACCCGAAGGCCCGTTCAAGCCCGAACACTACCGCTACTAAGCCGGTTCATACCGTCTGACAGAACGCCGCCTTGCAGGGATGCAGGGCGGCGTTTTTTGTGGGTCAGCTGCCAAGCGCGAAGCGTTCGACCTCGTGAAAACGCCCCTGTGCGTCCTCGCCACAAAGCGTCAGACTATCGATGGTGAATGGGGCAGGGGTATAGGACCCTAAATAGCGGTGCAGAGCCGTCTTTACGGGGTCGATCTGATCGGGCGCAAGCGGCCCGGTGAGGGTGATGTGAAAGCGGAAATACTCCATAATATGGGGGTATCCGTAGGTTTTGAGGTAGATCCGCTGCTGATCGGTCAGATAGGGGGCGTTCTTGCGCGTGAACTCCGCCTCTGACAGCGGCGCGCGGAAGGCGTCCAGCACCACATTGGCAGAGGCCGCAAGACTGCCAAGCGCGGTCGTGTCGCCCTGCGGCACCAGCGCCAGAAACCGCCCGATCTGCGACAGGGCCAGCCCATCCAACTGCACCGGCGCTTGCCCTTTGCAAAAGGCGGCGAGGCCATCGGTCAGCTGTGCCGCGCTGGTGGCGTCGGCCAGAAAGAACGGCGCCTTGACCGTCCCGTGTAGCCCGTATTTGCGTGGTCTTTGGGTCAGCTTGGCAATATCAAGCCCCGCGATATCGGGATGTGCGACAGCTTCGCCCGCCTGCACATCCCAACCCAACCAGGCCGCGCCCCGCCGGGCGAAATCCCCCGGCGGCGGCGTATAGTAAATGGCGTAGCGTTTGAACATCTTGGGCCCCCTTATCGGTCAGCCTAGACCCCTAACAGCGCCATGTAACAGCTTAAAGATAGCGGTTAACCAGATTTTCCAGCGCTTCCTGACGGCCCGAGGCGGGCTGCGGGTTCAGCGCATCGGCTTTGACCTGCGCGTTGATCGTCTCCAGATCGCTGCTCAGCAAGCCTTGGCCGCGTTCAGAGGCCCAACCGGCATAGCGCGCGTCACGCGCCGCTTCGAGCTTGCCATCCTCCAGCATCGCGGCGGCGGCTTTCAGGCCCTTGGCACAGACATCCATCGCACCGACATGGGCCAAAATCAGATCCTCGGCGTCCAGCGACTGGCGGCGCAGTTTGGCGTCAAAGTTGGTGCCGCCGGTGGTGAAACCGCCCGCTTTCAGCACTTCGTAATAGGCCAGCGCGACTTCGGGGACGGAATTGGGAAACTGGTCGGTGTCCCAGCCTGACTGGTAATCGTTGCGGTTCATGTCGATCGACCCGAAAATCCCAAGCGCCGAGGCCATGGCCAATTCGTGTTCAAACGAATGCCCGGCAAGAATGGCGTGACCCTGTTCGATGTTCACCTTCACCTCGTTCTCAAGCCCGTAATCCTTGAGGAAACCATAGACGGTGGCAACGTCGTAATCATACTGGTGTTTGGTCGGTTCCTGCGGTTTAGGCTCGATCAGGATGGCACCTTTGAAGCCGATCTTGCGGGCGTATTCGACGGACATCTGCAAGAAACGCCCCGCCTGTTCGCGTTCGCGTTTCAGGTCGGTGTTCAGCAGCGTTTCATAGCCTTCGCGCCCGCCCCACAGCACATAATTCTCGCCGCCCAGCTTATGGGTGACGTCGATACATTCCTTCACCGTCGCGGCGGCATAGGCAAAAATATCGGGGTCGGGGTTGGTGGCAGCACCCGACATATAGCGGCGGTTGGAAAACAGGTTGGCCGTGCCCCACAGCAGCTTGGTGCCCGTCTGCTCCATCTTTTCGCCAAAGTAATCGGTGATCTCGTGCAGCCGCGCGGTGCTTTCGGCAAAGGTATCGCCCTCGGGACGGACATCGGCGTCGTGGAAGCAGAAATACGGCTGACCGAGGATCTTGAACATATCAAACGCGGTGTCAGCCTTGGTGCGGGCGGCGTCCATCGTGGTGTCGAACCACGGGCGCAGGAAGGTCTGACCGCCAAAAGGGTCGCCGCCTTCCCATGCGAAACTGTGCCAATAGGCGACGGCAAAGCGCAGATGCTCTGCCATCGTCTTGCCCATCAGCATCTCGTCGGGATTATAGCTGCGATAGGCGAAATCGTGGTCCGCTTGCGGGTCGTAAGAGATCGTCGGGATGCCGTCGAAAAAGCTGGTCATGGGGATGGTCCTTCTTGTCTTAGCGCAAATGTTTTACGGCGCTATACGTGTCTGAATATCGGGCGTGGGCCTCTGAAAAGGCATCTACCAGGGCTGGAACAGGCTCTATCACGCGGGAAAGGGGGGGTGGCACGGCGATCTCGGCCCCGGCACCGGTGGCGGCCATACGACCCAAGCGCGCAGCCCCAAGGGCACCGCCAAAGTCACCCGCGGCGGGCAGCTGGATCGGCATGTTCAGCGACGTTGCAATGGCCGACAGCCAGTAGTCGGATTTAGACCCGCCACCGACGGCAATCAGGCTGTCGATCCGCGTGCCGGTTTGCCGCATCGCGTCGAAACTGTCGCGCAGGGCGTGGGTGACCCCTTCCAGCACCGCGCGGGTCATGGCGGCGCGGTCGGTGTTATGGGCCAGATGCAGGAAACCGCCCCGGATATCGGCGTCGTTATGGGGCGTCCGCTCTCCGCCCAGATAGGGCATAAAGATCGTGCGGCCGGGGGCCTGCAACGCGCCCAGATCAGAGGTGAGCGTCCGCGCGTCCTCGTTCAACACACCGGCCAGCCAATTCAGCGAATCCGTGGCCGACAGGATCACCCCCATCTGGTGCCACAGGTCCGGCAACGCGTGGCAAAAGCTGTGCAGCGCGCTTTCAGGTGCTGCGGCATAGCCCGGCGTCGCGGCAAACAGCACGCCCGAGGTGCCAAGCGAGACGAACGCCTGCCCCGGTTTCACCACACCCATCCCGATGGCCGAGGCGGCATTATCGCCGCCGCCCCCCGCAACGGGGATCCCCGCAGGTAGGCCCAGTTGCGCAGCGATAGAGCCGCTTAGATGCCCTGATACCTGCGATCCTTCGACCAGTGATGGCATCTGCACTCGCGTCAGGCCGGACCTTTCCAGCAAAGCGTCGGACCAGTCGCGCGCGCCGGTATCCAGCCAGCTTGTGCCTGCGGCATCCGACATCTCTGAAACGGCGTCGCCGGTCAGCCAGAAGCGCAGCGCGTCCTTGGGCAGCAGCACCTTGTCAATGCGGGCGAAAATATCGGGCTCATGGTCGCGCACCCATTCCACTTTGGGCGCGGTGAAACCGGGGAACACAATGTTGCCCGTGACCGCACGCCAGAGGGGATCAGCATCCATCGCGGCGGCCTGTGCCGCGGCGCGGGTGTCGTTCCACAGCATGCAGGGGCGCAGCGGCGTGCCCGCACCATCCAGCAGGGTCGCGCCATGCATATGCCCGCTAAGCCCGATGCCCTGCACAGCGGCCAGATCAACCCCCAGCCCCGCAATCGCATCGGCGCAGGCGGTGAACCAATCGCGCGGGTCCTGTTCGACCCAGCCATCGTGGGGGCGCGACACCTGCAAGGGTGCCACGCTTTCCGCGATGATGTTTTCCGCGTCGTCCACCAGCAGGGCCTTCAGCCCAGAGGTGCCCAGATCAAGCCCCAGAAACATGGTTTTCCCCTTTGTCAGCACCTATGCGGCGTCGCGCGCCTTGCCCATGATGATCATGCTCAGGATGTCATCCTCGGTCACGTCGCCGACCTTTTCGGTGCCGATCAGCGCGCCGTTCTTCATCACCGACACACGGTCGCACAGATCAAGCATCTCGCGGGTGTCGTGGCTGATCAGGAAGATGCCAAGCCCTTGGGCCTTCAGTTCCTTGATCAGATCGGCAACCATCTTGCTTTCATGCACCCCAAGGGCGGCGGTCGGTTCGTCCATGATCAGGATCTTGGCGTTGAAATAGACCGCGCGGGCAATCGCAACCGATTGCCGCTGACCGCCCGAAAGCGCCGAGACAGGCTCGCTTATCTTCTTAAAGTTGGGGTTGAGCCGCG
Source organism: Sulfitobacter sp. PM12 (assembly GCF_045586035.1). Taxonomy (NCBI): domain Bacteria; kingdom Pseudomonadati; phylum Pseudomonadota; class Alphaproteobacteria; order Rhodobacterales; family Roseobacteraceae; genus Sulfitobacter; species Sulfitobacter sp. PM12. Next base: position 380,517 of record NZ_CP151529.1, on the reverse strand, counting down.
CCATGATCTTGCGGGTCTCTGCCTCCATCCGCGCGTCATCCACGAGGCCGAACTTATTGGTCAGTTCCCGCCCCAGAAACAGGTTGCTGGGCGCATCAAGGTTATCGGCCAGCGCCAGCGTCTGGTAGATGGTCTCGATGTTGTGTCGGCGGGCGTCACGGGGCGAATGGATGTTGGCTTTCTTGCCCTCGATCCAGATTTCGCCCTCGTCCATCTGATAGGCACCTGCAAGGATCTTGATCAGCGTGGATTTCCCCGCGCCATTGTGCCCCAACAGGCCGACGACCTCGCCCGGATACAGGTCCAGCGACACGTTATCGACGGCACGCACCCCCCCGAAGGACAGCGAGATATTCTTGAGCTCTACAAGCGGTGTCATGATTTCCCTCCCATACGGCGGCGATAGACGATGTCGATCCAGACGGCGAAGACAAGAACCGCACCGACGACGATGTTTTGCAGCGGTGCGTCAACGCCCACCATAGCCATGCCCGATTGCAGCGATTGCATGATCAAGGCACCCAGAATGGCCCCGTGGATCGTCCCTATACCGCCCGCCAGAGCCGTGCCGCCAATGACAGCTGCCGCGATGACACGCAGTTCGTCCAACGTGCCGATGTCGTTCGAGTGGTTGGTCAAACGGGCAGAGGCAACAACCGCGGACAGCGCCACCAAGGCCCCCATCAGGGCAAAGACCTTGACCGTCAGCAGACGGGTGTTGATGCCCGACAGCTCTGCCGCGTCGGGGTTGCCGCCCGTGGCAAAGATATAGCGCCCCAGCCGCGTGCGTTTGGCCATCACGGTCATGCCAATCGCCAGCGCGATCAGCAGCAACACCGAATAGGGGATACCGTATGACGCGGTATAGCCTTCGGGCATCACATCGCCACGGGCCTTGAACTCGCGCATCAGACGCGCGGTCGGAACCTCGTAGGCGTTCAGGATGGCGACAAAGCCCAGAATGCCCACGGCGATGATCAGACCGACCAGCACCTCGGCCCAAACCGGTTTCACGTGAAACCCGTGGTTGACCTTGTTGCGCCGTGACGACCACAGCGCCCAAAGCGCCAGAACCACGGCGATCAGCCCGACGACCCAAGACCATGTCTCGCCCAGGGTTCCGTTGATGCCGCCGAACTTGCGGAAGGTTTCATCCAGTGGCCCGATGGTTTGACCGTCGGTCATATACCACGCCACGTTGCGCCAGATCAGCAGCCCGCCAAGGGTCACGATGAAGGCAGGGATCGTGAGGAACCCGATCAGCCAGCCCTGAAACGCGCCGATGATTGTGCCAAACAGCAGGCCGACGATGATCGCGATCCAGGGGATCATCGGATGCCCCAGCCCCATGCCCAGCATACGCGGCAGGATATCGGTCTGGGTCATCGCCATCGCGGCAGAGCAGGTGGCCAGCATCGCGCCGACCGACAGGTCGATGTGACGGGTCACGATCACGAAGACCATACCGGTCGCCATAATGGCAACGCTGACCGTCTGGATCGTGAGGTTGAAAATATTGCGCGGCGTCAGAAAGCGCCCGTCGGTCAGCACGTTGAACACGAGGCAGACCAGAATGAACGCACCGATCATCCCTAACAGACGGGTATCGATTTCGAGCTGGCTAAGAAAAGAGCGCTTGGGCGCTGTCGGCGACGGATGTACATCTGCCCCGGTTTCGGTGGTCGTATCTGTCATGTGATTGGCTTCCGGATTGGGTCGCAATGTCAATCAGCGGGGCCGCAAAGCGCGGCAGCCGGGCTGAAGCAAACGGGTGGCACACCCCGCATCAGGGGCGGGGTGTGCGTTCTGGTCTTAGTTACAGGCCGCGACGTCTGTCACGCCTTGGCACAGGGCTTCTTTCGAAATCCAGCCGGCGTCCAGAACCGCGTTCAGGTTGTCGATGGTGACAGGCACGGGGGCCAGAAACTTGGCCGACAGGGCTGTACCCGCAGGGGATGTCCATTCCTGCGCGCCGTCCACGTCTGCCATCTCGGTGCCGCCGGCAAGGGCAACAGCGATTTCGGCAGCGTTCTTGCCCAGATCACGGGCGTCTTTCCAGACGCTGACGGTCTGCGTGCCCTTGGCAACACGGTTCAGCGCCGCGTGGTCGCCGTCCTGGCCGGATACGGGCGTGCCTTCCATGCCTTGCGCGGTCAGCGCGGCAACGGCGCCGCCTGCTGTCCCGTCGTTAGACGCAACAACCGCATCAACGTTATTGTCTTGCGCGGTCAGGATCTGCTCCATGTTGCGCTGTGCGTTGGCGGGCAGCCAGCCGTCGGTATAGGCTTCGGCAACGATGGTGATATCGCCCGCATCAATCGCAGATTGCAGCACTTCTTGCTGGCCGCCGCGCAGGAAGTCGGCGTTCGGATCGGTGGGCGAGCCCTTGATCATCACATAGTTGCCCTTTGGCATCGCTTCCAGCACGGCACGCGCTTGCATACGGCCCACCTCGACATTGTCGAAGGTAAGGTAAAAGGCGCGGGGGTCTTCGATCAGGCGGTCATAGCCCACAACCGGAATACCTTCGTCCGCGGCTGCGGTGATTGCGGGGCCGATGGCCTGGCTGTCTTGGGCAAGGATGATCAGCGCATCAACGCCTTGGGCGATCAGGCTTTCCACATCCGACAACTGCTTGGCCGACGACGATTGCGCATCGGCGCTGACATATTTCGCACCGGCAGCGTCCAGCGCGGCCTTGATCGCGGCCTCGTCTGTTTTCCAGCGCTCTTCTTGGAAGTTCGACCAGCTCACGCCGACGGTGATATCCTCGGCTGCTGCGGTCTGAGTGAAGCCAGCAGTGGCGACGGCCGCTGCCATAAAGAGTTTACGCATTTCTTTCCTCCCAGATGAAATGATCCGATGTCCTTGGTGGCATCGGTGACGTCGTAGTATGAGGTTGCGCACTTTAATTCAGTTGTCAAAATAAATTTTACATTATGACACAAAGAATTTGACACAGATCGGCAAAACACGGCTTATTTCCTGTGGGAGACAGAGGGATTAACCTGTTGCAGGGTAATTTCAAAATACATCGGGAGGATAAAGTTTGGCGAGCGAACTAATTCGCGACCTTGGGTCGGAGGGGTCAAAACTTGTGTCTTCAGGCTGTGGCCCGCTGCTGGCCTTGCCGCAGGATGATACACGCCCGCTGCGCCAACAGGTGTTTGAACAGGTCCGCGCGAACGGACAGATGCCGCGCATGGATGTGGCGCGCAAGCTCAACATCAGCCCCGGGTCGGTGACCACCATCACCTCTGATCTGATCGCGCGCGGTCTGCTGCAAGAGGTAGAGGACAGCCAGCGCGGCCCCAGCCGTGGCCGCCCGCCCATTGCCCTGCGGGTCGCCCCGCAAAGCCGTTTCGTCGTGGGCATGAAGCTGTCGGACGAACGTCATACCGCGGTCTTGCTGGACCTTGCCGGCACGATCATCGCCGAGGCCCATGTCGCCAGTGCGTCGCTGCGGCAGTCTACCGAAGATATGTTGACCGAAGTCAGTTCCCTCATGGACAGGCTGTTGCAGAAATCGGGACGCGTGATGTCCGACATCAGCGCCGTGGGAATCGGCTTGCCCGGTCTGGTGGATGCGAGCCTCGGGATCGTGAAATGGTCGCCGGTGATGCTGGACACGGACATGCCGCTGCGCGATCTGCTGTCGAAAACGCTGGGGCTGCCTGTGTCCTTGGACAATGACACCAACCTGCTGACGCTGGCCGAACTGTGGTTCGGGGCCGGTCGGGGGATTTCCAACTTTGCCGTGGTGACCATTGAACGCGGCGTCGGCATGGGGCTGGTGCTGAACAACCGACTGTTCCGCGGCGCCCTTGGCCCGGGGATGGAGCTGGGCCACACCAAGGTGCAGCTGGACGGTGCCCTGTGCCGTTGCGGGCAGCGCGGCTGTCTTGAGGCCTATGTCGCCGATTACGCCATTATCCGCGAGGCAGGCACCGCGTTTGAACGCGACCCGCGCGCCGAAAGCTCTGCCGTGTCGATGATCGAAACCCTGTATGACGAAGCGAACGCAGGCAACGAGGCCGCGCTCGCGATCTTTAACCGCGCCGGACGGTTCCTGAGCGTCGGGCTTGCCAATATCGTGCAGTTGTTTGACCCCGAACGGATCATTCTCAGCGGCGAACGGATGCGCTATGACTATCTGAACGTTGACGATGTGCTAAACGAGATGAACTCTATGATCCTACCCGCGGGCCGCGCGCCGACCCCTGTCGACATCCACGCTTGGGGCGGGTCCGTCTGGGCGAAAGGGGCCGCTGCATTGGCTCTGTCCGATGTGACCGACGCCCTGCTGGGGGAGACTGCTGCGTGATCCATCGTTTGATGGCGGCAGCCTGTGTCTTTGCCTCTGCTGCCCATGCCGATCCGTTGTTTCAGGACATCAGCGCGGGCCTGCCCGACCATCATTATACCGGCGGGTGGGAACATTTTGTCGGCGGCGGTGTGTCGGCGTTTGACTGTTCGGGCGACGGGCTGCCCGATCTGGTGGCCGCAGGTGGCACTGCACCGCTATTGTTGCTCAAAAACGTCTCTGACACTGGGGAAATCGCCTTTGAGCGGGCTGTGATCGACCCCGAGATTACGGGTGCTACGGGGGCCTATCCTGTCGATATGAACGGTGACGGGCTGCTTGATCTATATGTCATGCGCGTCGGGCCGGACCGCGTGCTTCAGGGCGGCGCGGATTGCCAGTTCACCGATGTGACAGAGGCATGGGGGATCCCGCAAACCGATCAATGGACCACCGCCTTCACCGCCTGGTGGGAGGATGGCGCATCCTTTCCCACGCTTGCGATCGGCCATTATGTTGACCGCGCCAATCCCGATGGGCCGTTTGGCGCCTGTGATACCAACACGCTGCTCGCGCCCAAGGGCGGCACCTCGCCCCGATATACCGCGCACGCGCTGTCGCCGGGGTATTGCGCCCTCTCGATGCTTGCCGCAGAGGATGCGCGCGGGCTCAAATCGCTGCGAATCTCCAATGATAGACACTATTATGTCACCGGCGGGGCGGAGCAGATGTGGGATATCGCTGAACAGCGGTTCCTGACCGAAGCGGACGGCTGGGCCAAAGTTTCGCTTTGGGGGATGGGGATCGCCAGCCGTGACCTGACCGGCGACCAACGGGACGAGCTGATGCTCACCTCTATGGGGGACCAACTGATGCAGGTGGCGCAAGCCGACGGCAGCTATCGCGGCGCGCCCTATGACATCGGCACCTATGCGCAGCGCCCCTATGTGCCCGGCGATGGCCGCCCGTCTACCGGATGGCACGCCAGTTTCGCCGATGTGAACAACGATGGCCGCGCCGATCTGTTTATCGCCAAGGGCAATGTCGACCAGATGCCCGGCATGGCGATGCGCGATCCGAATAATCTGTTGATCCAAGGGGCGGATGGCCGCTTTACCGAGGCCGGCGACACCGCAGGTGTGGCCGATATCGCGCGGTCACGGGGGGCGACACTGGCGGATTTTGATGGCGACGGGCTCCTGGATCTTGCCGTGGTGAACCGGCGCGCGCCGATGCGTATGTATCGCAATGTGACGCCCGAGGCAGGCCGCTTTGTGCGCATCGCGGTGCGGGGCGCGGGCGGCAATCGCTTTGCCGTGGGGGCGCGGGTGATCGTGACGGTGGGCGACGCCGTGCAAAGCCAGCAGATCACCCTTGGCGGCGGTCATGCGGGGGCGGTGCTGGCACCGCTGCATTTCGGCATCGGCGACGCGGCAGAAGCATCGGTGCAGGTCCGCTGGCCCGATGGCACGCAAAGCGACCCCATGCGCATGACGGCAGGCGATGAGATCACGGTCACGCAGCCCGATTGATCAGGGCGCACCGCCCACGGCCAGACCGCTTGGCACCGTGTCAGGGATACCCAAGCGTCCCGACAGCGCCTGCGGGTCATCCAGACTGCGCAAGAAAGACACTAACGCGGCGATATCACCGGGATTCAGCCCTTTGGGCGCGCGGATCATCGCGGCTTGGGTGATGGCATCACGGGCGGCGGGGTCGTCCATCTCGCGCCAGTCATCCCTGTCCAGCGGCGGCAGGCGCACCCCGTTCCTGTCAGCCGCGCCGGGGGCAAAGCGTTTCGCCGCGCGGGCCGGATCCATATGATCGCGCAAGAACTTCTCTATCTGGCTGTGCCCGCCCGCATGCCCCCAAGGGCCGGTCTGCATCACATTGCGCAGGGACGGCGTGCGAAACGCATAGGCATCGGCCCCATTTCCAGTCACGCCCATACGCCCCGTATCGCGGGTGTGGGTTTCAAACACGGCCGCCTTGCCGGGGCCAAGCTGCGGTGCCCCCATGGCGTGAAAACTATGGTCAGTCTGGAACGCCCCCGCGTGGCAGGTGCTACAGCCCGCCTCGCCATAAAACAGCGCCATGCCCTTTTGCGCATCGGCGTCCAACGGGGCTGACCGATCGCGCAGATAGGCATCAAAGGCAGAGCTGTCTGACCGCCATTCATGGGCCACAAAGACGGCAATCGCGTTTGAAATATCGGTAAATCCGATGTCGTCGGGCGTGGTGATATGATCATAGACCGATTGGAACCGCCGCGCATAGTCGGGCAAACCCGCCACCCGTCGCGCCAGAATATCCCACGCCCCGCCCTGCGCCGTGATCAGACCCTGACGCACGGCTTTGGCAACGTCATTCTCCATATTCTGGCCGGCCATCTCGTCGGGGCTGAGCACCGGAAACATGGTTTGCGCCGAGAGCAAAGACGCAAAACCGTCAAGCATATCGTCGTCCAGCGGCGTGCGGAAACCGGACGGCATTTCGGCGTCAACCTCGATCCGGCCATCGTGGAACAGCACGGTGAATTCCTTTGCGCCCAGATTGAACAACGCAGGCGAATTGCGCGGGATGCGGTGGGGCGGCATGTTGTCGGGATCCCCGCGCCGTTCCAGCCCCAGCCCGACCCCACCTTCGCCCAGACCCAGCGACACGCCATCGCTGGTGGCAAAATCGGGGTGGTGACAGGTAGCGCAGGCGATATTGCGGTTGCCCGACAGGATCGGATCGTAAAACAGCAATTGCCCGAGGATCGCCTCGTCCAGATCGACGGGCGCAAAGCTGGCCGGATCAACGGGGTCGGGCAGCGGTCCCGCAACGCCAGGAAACGGCGCAAGACAAAGGGCGAAAGCGGTGACAAGGGCGGTCTTCATCCTCGCAGTTTTGCGGAAAAACCGCTTCGGTACAAGCGTTTGACGCGGGGCGACCCGCAATCAAGACATGCCGAAAACCGCACAGACAAACGCAGGGGGGAAAAATTTCTTTTGCGCGCGTCAAAACCGCTTTAGGGTCTGAAACAAGGCCGGAAACATCGGTCAAATCAACGGTTGGAGACCACGAATGGGCAAAAGAGATGAATGGATCGCGAAATATGCCGACGATCTGCAAACGAAATGCGGCATGACGCCAGATATGGACCTGCTGACGAAAGTGACTATCGGTTGCGGTCCGTCGATCTATAACGCTGACGCGCAGACCATCGCCGCGTCGCAGGAAAGCGAGCTTGAGCTGGTCAAGAACAACTTCCTCATCAAAAAGCTTGGTCTCTCGGATAGCCCCGAGCTGATGGACGGTATCCACAAAGCCGTAGAGACTTACGGAAAATCCGAGCGGAACAAATACCGCGCGGTGGTCTACTATATGCTGACCAAACACTTCGGCAAAGAATCCGTTTACGCGTAAATCTGACCCTGCCGAACTGAAAACGCCCGCTTGGTTCAGCGGGCGTTTTTATGTCTAAAGCGCGTGTCTAAAGCCTGTATTAGGCTCTAGGGTTTGGTGTTTCCAAGGGCGCAGATCGCGCTCCATTGCTCTGATGTGACAGGCTGGACAGACAGACGCGGGCTTTTGACCAGCGGCATATCATCGAACCGGCCATCGGCCTTGATATCGTCCAGCGTCACCGGTTTTTCAAACGGGCGCACGGCTTTGATATCGACACATTCCCAGCGTGCGTCCTCGGTCGAGCTATCGGGATGCGCGGCGGCGCAGACCTCGACAATGCCGACAATCGCGCGCTCGCCTTGCGAATGGTAGAAGAACCCCAGATCGCCAACCGCCATCTCGCGCATGAAGTTGCGCGCCTGATAGTTGCGCACGCCGTCCCATTCCTCGCCCGCGTCACCCTTGGCGACCTGATCCGGCCAGCCCCAGGTCGAGGGTTCGGATTTGAACAGCCAGTAGGCCATTACCCGATCACCCGGTTCCACGGGATCAGCTGCACATCGGCGAACAACCCGGCCTTGGCATAGGGGTCATTGTCGGCCCAATCTTGCGCCGCAGCTTTGTCGGCGACATCAAGAATGACCAAAGACCCGATCATATCGCCGGCATCATCCAGCAGCGGACCAGCTTGGGCAACGACGCCAGTGGATTTCAGATATTCCACATGGGCGGGGCGGTTTTCTTGACGCACGGAAAGCGCGCCAGCTTTGTCTTTGGCAATAAGGGCAACCAGCATGTTATTCTTCCTTTAAAGGGCGGGTCAAAAGCGCTTTCATCGCGCTTGCTACATCTAAGCGGTTCTCGACCAGACCTGCAACGGCCGCGGTGATCGGCAGATCCAGCCCGTTGTCATGGGCCAGCGCATCGACCGCCCGCGCGGTGGCGGCACCTTCGACGGTGGTGGCGCTGTCAAAGGGCTCCCCCCGGCCGAGGGCCAGCCCCAGCCGGTAGTTCCGCGATTGGGTCGAGGTGCAGGTCAGCGTCAGATCGCCAAAACCGGACAGGCCCGCCAAGGTCACCGGATCCGCGTGGTGATGCGCGGCAAGCCGCTGCATTTCGGCAAAGCCACGGGTCATCACGGCGGCGCGGGCGCTTTCGCCCAGGCCCGCGCCGATTGCGGCACCGCAGGCGATGGCCACCACGTTTTTCAACGCGCCCCCCAGTTCCGCACCCACGGTATCAGAGGTGCGGTAAAGACGCAGGTTTGCCGTTGTTAGGCTCTGTTGTAGGGTCGCGCAGGTGGTTTTATCGGCGCAAGCAAGGGTCAGTGCCGTGGGAAGCCCCCGTGCAATATCCGCGGCAAAGCTTGGCCCCGTGAGGATCGCGGCGGTCGCATGGGGCAGCACCTCGCGGATCACGGCGACAGGGCCAAGGCCGGTGTTCAGCTCGATCCCCTTGCAACAGGCGACGATGGTCTTGCCGTCCAGCGCGGCAGCGTGATCGCGCAGAAACCCGCGCAGTTTTTGCATCGGAACAGCGGCGAGCAAGGTCTGCGCCTTGGCGGCCTCTGCCAGATCCTCGGTCACGAACAGGCCCTCGGGCAGCGGGCAACCGGGCAGGCGGGCGGTGTTTTCGCGGCTTTGCCCCATGCCCTGTGCATCCCGCGCCCATAGCGTCACCGCGCCCTTACCCGCCAAAGAGATCGCCAACGCAGTGCCAAAGGCACCGGCCCCCAGAACGGCAATGCTCATGCTTTCGCTCCTTTTTTGCCGCTGCCCAACATGGCGGGCTGGCTTGTGTCCAGCGGCCAACGCGGGCGGGCCGACAGGGTCAGATCATCGGGCGCGCGCAGCTGGCTTTGCTCGATCGCGGCAAAGGCGATCATCGCGGCATTATCGGTGCACAGCGACAGCGGCGGCGCGATAAAGGCGCAGTCTACTTCGGCTGCAACAGTCTCTAACCCGCGGCCTATTGCCTTGTTCGCGGCCACACCACCCGCCACACAAAGGGTGCGCACATCAGGGGCATGGTCCAGATATTTCCGCAAGGCGCGGCGGGTCTTTTCGGCCAGTACATCAGTAACGGCAGCCTGGAACCCGGCAGCCAGATCGGCCTGATCCTGAACGCTCAACCCGCCTTTTTCGTCGATCACCTTGTCCCGCGTGCGCAGCACCGCCGTTTTCAACCCCGAAAAAGACATGTCGCAATCAGGCCGGTCCAGCAGCGGGCGCGGCAGGGCAAAGCGCTTTGGATCGCCCGCCTTGGCCGCCTGCTCAATCGCGGGGCCCCCCGGTTGCGGCAGTGAGATCAGCCGCGCCACCTTGTCAAAAGCCTCGCCCGGGGCGTCGTCGATGGTGCCGCCCAAGCGTTCAAACCGGTCCGGCCCATGCACCAGCAGGAACTGGCAATGCCCGCCGGACACCAGCAACATCAGATAGGGATAGGGCACATCATCGGTCAGCCGTGGCGTCAGCGCATGGCCCGCCAGATGGTTCACGCCATATAGCGGCTTGCCCGTCGCGGCCGACAGCCCCTTGGCGCACATCACGCCCGACATCACGCCACCGATCAGCCCCGGTCCCGCGGTCACGGCGAAACCGTCCACATCCGCCAAGGTCAGCGCGGCCTCGGCCAGCGCCTTTTCGACACAAAGGTCCAGCTTTTCCGCATGGGCGCGGGCGGCGATTTCGGGGACGACACCGCCGAAAGAGGCATGAAGCTCGGTCTGCCCCACAACGACGGAGGACAGCACGAGGGCGCGTTGCCCCGGCAGCTGACGCACCAGTGCGGCGGCGGTATCATCGCAGCTGCTTTCCAATCCAAGAAGTAACATGGCTGTTTCCGTTGCAAGGGTGACAGGGGCCAAGTAACACCTTGGGGCAGGTGGAACAATCCTTGGGGCCCAAGCGTCAGATGACAAAACCAGCGTTGATCCTGACCCGCCCTGCGCCCGCCTGCGCGGCGTTTGCGGCCAGCCTGCCGGCTGCGCTGCTGTCGCGGGTGCGGGTAGTGATCAGCCCGTTACTGCACATTCTACCGACCGCAGCACCTGTTGATCTTGGCGGCATCGGCGGGGTGATCTTTACCTCGGCCAATGGGGTGGCGCATGGCCCGAAGGGGGGCGCCCTGCCGGCCTATTGTGTGGGCGAGGCGACGGCGCAGGCGGCTGCGGCCAAGGGCTGGCAGGTTGCGTTTCACGCGCCCGATGCCGCGCGTTTGCTCCCGATGATCAAGGCACATCGCCCCGCAACGCCCCTGCTGCATCTGCGCGGCACGCATCAACGCGGGGATATTGCCGAACGGTTAACGCAGGCCGGTCTGCCGACACGCGCTGTGGTGCTTTATGACCAGCGGGCGCTGCCTCTGACGCGTGACGCCCAAGCCGCGCTGGCAGATGGCCCGTCGATCGTGCCGCTGTTTTCCCCGCGCACCGCCGCGCAATTCGCTGATCAGGCATGTGAAACGCGGCGGGCCACCATCATCGCCCTCAGCCCCGCCGTGGCCGAGGCGCTGGACCGCACAGTGGTTCAGCAGATACTCATCGCCCCTGAACCAACCGCCACGTCACTGCGTTTTACGCTTGAAACTGCGGTGGATTGGAACAGGTTAGCTTGAAGGTCGACCTAGATGCCGTCTAAGGTTGTGCAATACGTCTGATATCAGGTCAGAATCGGAAAGGTTTTTAAGCGTGGCGAAAGCGAAAACACCCAGTTCAGGTGACGACACCCCGAAGACATCTTCGAAATCAAAGGCGTCTGCTGCCGCCGCCAAGCCGAAGACCACAGCCAAGAAAACCGGGTCGTCCACCGCGACAAAACCGGCTGGGTCAACGGCGAAGCCATCAACGGCCAAGCCCAAGCCTGCGGCCAAGACATCTGCTGCAAGCGCGGCGAGCGCTGATAAAACCGCGACAGGTAAAGCCAGCGATGACAAAGCGAGTGCCAAACCCGAAAGCGTGAAAACCACCGACACCGCATCGACCGCCTCGAAAGCAAGCGACGCCAAAGAAGCAACGACACCCGCTGTGAAAACGGGGGGCAGTGATACGGCGGCCAAGGCTGCTTCGCCCGCGATTACCGCGACCGCCTCGACGTCTGCCAAACCCGAGACGAAGCCGAGCGACACAAAATCCGATGCAAAGCCAGACGCGAAAGATGTAAAGCCGGACACGGCCTCTGATAAACCGGCGACACCCGCGTCCAAGCCCACAACGTCAACCGCATCGACCACAACGGCGAAACCGGCCACGCCGTCCAAGACGCCGCCCCCCGTCACCCCCGTGGCAGAGCCTGAAAAGCGCGGTAGTGTCTTTTGGCCGATGCTGTTTGGCGGCATCATCGCGGGCGGAATCGGCTTTGCCGTGGCGGAATATGATCTGCTGGAACAGGCGGGCCTGCGCCCTGCGGACACCTCGCAATCTAACCTGAGCGACACGATCGCCGCGCAAGAAGCACGGATCAAGGCGCTGGAAGAGACAGATCCGGCCCCCGCGCCCACCGATGACGCCGCCCTGCAAGAGGTTCAGGCGCTGGTGGCCGAACTGGCCACCCGTGTGGATGATCTGGGTAACCGCCCCGCGACAGAGGCACCGGCCCCTGTCGATACGTCAGCCTTTGAAGAGGAACTGGCGGCGCTGCAATCCTCGGTCGAGACGCAGCGGGATGAAATTCAACGTCTGCTCGACAATGCGCTCAGCGTTGAAGAAGCGACGGCGCAAGCCGCACAGGCCGCGACGTTGCAATCCGCCTTGGGCCGGATCGTCTCTGCCGTCACAACCGGCCAGCCCTTCGAGGCAGAGATCGCCGATCTGAAAGCCAATGGTATTCAGGAAGTCCCGCCGGCCCTTGCCGATACGGCGGCGACGGGCGTTGTCACCGCCGCCAATCTTCAGGACCGTTTCCCCGATGCGGCACGGGCATCGCTTGCCGCGGCACGCGCGGCCTCGCCTGATGTGGACGGGGGCGGCATCGGCGGCTTCTTCAAGCAGCAGTTGGGGGCGCGGTCGGTTGCACCGCGTGATGGGGATGACCCCGACGCGATCCTGTCCCGCGCCGAAGCGGCAATGCGCGACGGGCGTCTGGCCGATGCGCTGGCAGAGGTGAAAGCCCTGCCGCCCGAAGCCCAAGAGCCCCTGTCCGAATGGCTGTCTGATGCGCAAGCGCGCCACGACGCCCAAGACGCCGTACAGACATTGACACAACGCCTGACGGCGAACTGAGGAACCTGATTTATGCTTTGGTCACTGATTAAGATCGTTGTGTTCGTTGCGGTGATTGCCGCCATCACCTGGGGCGCATCGTTCTTGCTGGAAAGCTCGGGCGGGTTGCAGGTCACCGTGATGGGCACCGAATACAGCTTTGGCCCGCTGCAATCCGTCATCGCCGTGGTCCTGCTGATTGTCGCGGTCTGGATCATGCTCAAGATCTTTGCGCTGCTGGTTGCGGTCTGGCATTTCCTGAACGGCGACGAAACCGCGCTGTCGCGCTATTTTGACCGCAACCGCGAACGCAAGGGCTACGAGGCGCTCTCTGAAGGGCTTATGGCGCTGGCCAGCGGCGAAGGGCGTCTGGCGATGGCCAAGGCTGCAAAGGCGGATAAATACCTTGAACGTCCCGACCTGACCAATCTGCTGATCGCGCAGGCTGCGGAAATGGCGGGCGACCGTCGCAAGGCAGAAGAGACTTATCGCAAACTGGTCACCAACGAACGCACCCGTTTTGTCGGTGTGCGCGGGATCATGAAACAGAAGCTGGCCGAAGGCGACACGGAAACCGCGCTGAAGCTGGCCGAGAAAGCTTTTGCCATCAAACCGAAACATGCCGAAACCGGTGATGTGCTGCTGAAACTACAGGCCGAGAAAGAAGATTGGGCCGGTGCGCGCCAAACGCTGAACACCAAGCTCAAGAACGGCCAGATGCCGCGTGATGTGCATAAACGTCGCGATGCCGTGCTCGCCCTGTCCGAGGCGAAAGACGTCATTGCCGAAGGCAACAGCATCGAAGCCCGCGAGGCCGCGATCGAGGCGAACCGCCTGTCCCCCGATCTGATCCCCGCAGCCGTGATGGCGGCGCATGGTTATATCGATCAGGGCAAACCGAAATATGCGGCCCGCGTGCTGAAAAAAGCGTGGGACGTACAACCGCACCCCGATCTGGCCGGTGCCTTCGCCGCGATCCAGCCGGACGAGACCCCGAAAGAGCGGCTCAAGCGGTTTACCACGCTGACCCGCGTGCAGCCGGACCACCCCGAGACCAAGATGCTGCTGGCAGAGCTGAACATCGCCGCCGAAGATTTCCCGCAAGCGCGCCGGTCCTTGGGGGATCTGGTCGAAACCGACCCGACCGCACGTTCGGTCACCTTGATGGCGGCCATCGAACGGGGCGAGGGGGCCTCTGATACCATCGTCAAAGGCTGGCTGGCACGGGCGCTGACCGTATCGCGCGGCCCTCAGTGGATTTGTGACAACTGCCAACATATCCACGCGAGCTGGAAGCCGATCTGCGAAAACTGCCACAGCTTCGATACGCTGGCGTGGAAAACCCCGCCCCTGTCCGAAGTCGCCATGCCCGGCGGTGTGCAGATGCTGCCGCTGATCGTCGGCGCACTAGAGGATAACTCGGGCGCGGATGCCAAGCCGCCTGTCGCCACCCGCGCCGATATCGAGGATGCAGAGCTGATCGACGACACCCCCGCAGGCGCCGTTGATCCGGTTGAAAAACCAGCCACCCAGCCCGAGAAATAGCGCGGGGCCCAAAGGTGAACGAAAACAAAGGCCGGCACGTATTGTGTCGGCCTTTTTGCGTTGCAGCCTATGTCTAACCTGCCTTTTGGTGTCTTATCGGATGACGGGGCTGCCGCAGGGGCGTATGTCTGTGGCACGACTATTGCAAAGGATATGCCCCATGCCCGCTGATGATTTTGTATTCCCCCCCGCGCCGCAGGCCAGTCTGGCTGTGCAGGGCACCGACGCCCGTTTTCCCATGCGCCGCATCTTCTGTGTGGGCCGCAACTACGAGGCGCACGCCCGCGAGATGGGCAAAGATCCGACGCGTGAGGCTCCGTTCTTTTTCACCAAACCCGCCGATGCGGCGCTGGATACGCCCTGCACGATCCCCTATCCGCCCCAGACAGAGGATCTGCACCACGAGATCGAGCTGGTGATCGCCATCGGCAAAGGCGGGCGCAACATCGCGGAAGCTGACGTGATGGATCACGTCTGGGGGGCTTCGGTCGGGATCGACCTGACCCGCCGTGACCTGCAGGCAGAGGCGAAGAAAGCCGGTCGGCCATGGGATTGGGGCAAGGCCTTTGACAACTCCGCCCCGATTGCCGCGCTGAAACCCATCGCCGATGTCCCGTCTGTGGAACAGGGGCGCATCTGGCTTGCCGTGAACGGTAAGGTGCGGCAGGACGCCGATCTGGCCGATCTGATCTGGTCAGTGCGCGAACATGTGGCGATCTTGTCGCAATCTATGGCGCTGGCCCCGGGGGATATCATCATGACGGGCACACCAGCCGGTGTCGCAGCCCTTGTGGAAGGGGATGTCGTGACCGGCGGCGTTGACGGGATCGCGACGCTTGAGGTGACAATAGGCCCCCGCGCCTGAGCCCCAGCATCGCCCCGCGACAAAAGCGCCCGTTGAAATCACGGGGGCGCCCCCTAGGTTACAAGATGATTCATACATATGGGAAATCGCAATGAAACATATCTATAGCGCTCTACTGGCCACCGTGATCGCGGTTCCGGCCCTGGCAGACAGCCATAGCATGGGTGACGCAGACGCCGGCGAAAAGCAGTTCGGCAAATGCAAAGCCTGCCACATGATCGTGGACGACGCTGGCGAAACCTTCCAGCGGGGCGGCAAGGTCGGTCCGAACCTTTACGGGATCATCGGCAAGCAGGCCGGCACCGTCGAAGACTATCGCTATGGCGATGATCTGGTTGCCGCCGGTGAAGCCGGTCTGGTCTGGGACGAAGCCAATATGGCCGAATACCTGCAGAACCCCACCGATTTCCTGCGCACCACACTGGATGACAAGAAAGCCCGTTCGAAAATGTCGTTCAGAATGCGCAAAGGCGGCGAAGATGTTGCGGCCTATCTCGCGACGTTCTCTCCCGAAGCCGAGGCCGCAGCAGACGCGCCCATGGCTGACGATGCAGAGGCCGAGAAAACCGAATAAGCGGCTCTAACCCGCCTGATTGGCCCGCGTTTCCAGAGGGGAGCGCGGGCCTTTTTATGACCTTAGCTGTTCAGATCAGACCAGCAAGGCAGCAGATCGCCCGCCGCCGGTGTCGCGTGATAGGCTGCCCGCGCAATCGCCCGCGCCAGACACAGTGACGCGGCATGACCGATCAGCGGCAGAATGCTCTCGGCAACCTCATGCGCGCCGGTGCTAAGGCCAAAGACCAGATCACCGTCATAGGGGGTGTGCGCAGGCACCGTAGCCCGCCCGATCCCGTCATGGGCCGCAACGGACATCCGCTGGCATTGCGCCTTTGTGAGGGTCGCATTTGTGGCGACAATCGCGATCGTCGTATTTTCGCGCGGGGACATCGACGCCATCTTGCGGCTTTCCATCGTCATCCCTAGCCCCGTCGCCGGGTCAGGGCCCATGCCGCCGAACTCTGCATCTACCTCGAAGGGGGCGGCGTAGAAGTGACGGTCACCCGGCGTGGTGACAGCACCCACCGGATTGGCCGCGACCAATGCGCCGACCATTGTCCCATCGGGCAGGTGCAGCGACGCGGACCCAAGCCCGCCTTTCACCATCGCGCTCAGCGCGCCGGTGCCCGCACCGATGGTGCCAAGCGTGAAATCTTCAGCCGCGGCGTCATAGGCCGCACGGCCCAACGCGCGGTAGGGGTTCTCTGCCCAGGTCTTGTCACCGCCGTTCAGCAGGTCGAACAGGATCGCCCCCGGCACCAGCGGGATCGTCGCCTCGCCCAGCCGAAACCCGCGCCCCGCCGCGCGCAGCCCGTCCACCACGCCCGAACAGGCATCCAGCCCGTAGGCCGACCCGCCCGACAGCACCAGCGCATCCACCGCGGCGACCGATTTATCGGGGGCGAGCAAATCCGTCTCGCGCGTGCCGGGGGCACCGCCCATCACATGGACAGAGGCGGTAAAGGGGTCATCCGCCAGCAGCACCGTCGTACCGGATTTCAGCGCATCGTCCTGCGCGTTTCCCACCCGAAGGCCGGGCACATCGGTGATCAGGTTTCTGGGTCCGGGTTTCATAGGGCAGGGCCTTTGGTTGGTGCGGGACGCTCCGCGGGGAGTTTATTTGGCAAAATGAAGCAGGGGCATCACAGATCCGGCAAACGGGGCGCGGCGGCGAGGAGTTTTTGCGTGTAAGGGTGTTGCGGGCGATCAAAGACGTCGGCGGTGGCACCTTGTTCAACGATCTGCCCCGATTTCATGACCAGCACCCGGTCCGTGACTGTGCGCACCACCGACAGATCATGGGAGATAAAGAGATAGGTCAGGTCATAGGCGCTGCAAAGCGCGGCCAGCAGATCAAGGATCTGCGCCCGAACCGAGACATCGAGCGCGCTCACCGCCTCGTCGAAGAGGATGAGGTCGGGGCGGATGATCAGGGCGCGGGCGATGGCAATGCGTTGGCGCTGCCCGCCTGAAAATTCGTGGATGTATTTGGTCGCATCGTCCGGCGACAGCCCAACGGCGGTCAGCGCATCGGCGATGGCATCGCTGCGGGCGCGGCCCTTGGGCGGGTCGGGCAGCAGGTGGAACGGTTCGGTGATTAGCCGGTCCACGCGGTGGCGCGGGTTGAAGCTGCCGAAGGGATCCTGAAACACCACCTGCATTTTGCGCCGCACGGCAAGATCGGGTTTGCTGCCGCTATAGACCGCGGTGCCGTCCAGCGTGATATTGCCCGATTGCACCGGTTCCAGACCCAAAAGCGCCCGCGTCAGGGTCGATTTCCCGCAGCCGCTTTCACCCACGAGGCCAAGGCGTTCCCCCCGTTGCAGGGTGAAGGACACGTTATCGACGGCGCGGAACCGACCCGGTTTGCCGAAGAGCGTCTTGCGTGGCAGCACGTAGTCGCGGCTCACGTTTTCCACCTTTAGCAGCGGTTGCGAAGGCGGGGCGGCAGGCAGGGCGACCGCATGGGTCGAGGCGGCAAACAGCATTCGCGTATAGGGGTGGCGCATGGTGTGCAGCAGGGTGTGTGTGTGCCCCTGCTCGACGATCTCTCCCTTGCGCATGACGATGATGCGGTCGGCCATATCGGCGACCACCGCCAAATCATGGGTGATCATCAGCAGCCCCATCCCGTCATCCCGCGCCAGCGATTTCAGCAGATCAAGGATCTGCGCCTGGGTCGTGACATCCAGCGCGGTGGTCGGTTCATCGGCGATCAGCAAGCGCGGCCGCAGCGCAATGGCCATCGCGATCACCACCCGTTGGCGTTGACCGCCCGACAGCTCGTGCGGGTAGCGGGACAGGGGAAAGCGGTCATTTGGCAGGCCGACCCGCTCAAGCGTCTCGGCGGCTTGGCGGGCCGCGGCGTGACGTGACACGGTTTTGTCGTGGATACGGATGGTTTCCGCCACTTGATGGCCGATGGTTTGCACCGGGTTCAGCGCCGTCATCGGTTCCTGAAACACCATGCCGATGTCATTGCCGCGGATCGCGCAAAGCTCGGCTTCAGGCAGGGCCAGCAGGTCTTGATCCCCCAGCATGATATGACCGCGCGCCTGCGTCCCCTTGGGCAGCAGCTGCATCGCCGCCAGCGCGGTCATGGATTTGCCCGACCCGCTTTCGCCGGTGACGGCCACGATCTCTCCGGCGTCGACAGAGAGGGTCACGCCCTGCAGGATATTGAACCGGTGGATCGCCACCGACAGGTTGGTGATGCTAAGCAAGCTCATATCCGGCGCACCCGCAACCGTGGGTCCAGCGCATCGCGCAGCCCGTCGCCCATCAGGTTCAGCCCCAGCACCGTCAGAATGATTGCGAACCCCGGCACCAGCGCCATATGCGGTGCGATGCTGACCATGGTCTGCGCATCTGCCAGCATCCGGCCCCAGGATGGCGTCGGCGGCTGCGCGCCCAGCCCGACATAGGACAGCCCTGCCTCGGCCAGAATGCCGAGGCTGAACTGGATCGTCCCCTGCACGATCAACAGATTGGTCACATTGGGCAGAATATGTTCGACCGAGATCCGCGCCGCCGATTTACCCGCGACCCGTGCGGCGAGGATGAACTCACGCTCCCACAGGCTAAGCGCGGCACCGCGGGTGATGCGCGCAAAGACGGGAATGTTGAAGATGCCGATGGCGATAATCGCGTTCACCGCGCTGGCCCCGAAGATCGCCGTGATCAGGATCGCGATCACCAGCGAGGGGAAGGCAAAGACCAGATCGTTGCCGCGCATGATGATCTCGTCCACCAGCGACCCGCGTTTGGCTGCCGCCCACAGACCAAGCGGCACGCCAAGGCCCATGCCGATACCCACCGCCACCAGCGCCACGGCGATAGAGGTGCGCGCGCCGACCATGATCATGCTCAGGATATCGCGGCCAAAGTGATCGGTGCCCAGCAGATGCGCGCCGCCGACCCCTTGCAGCTTGTTCGGGATATCCATCGCCGTATGGGAAAACGGCGTCCAGACAAAGGACACAAGCGCGGACAGCACAAAGACCGAGGTCAGCAGCGCGCCAAGGATCAGGTTCCGGTTCATGCGCGCGCCCTCAGACGCGGGTCAACCGCCGCATAGGCCAGATCCACAAGGAAGTTCACCACAATGACCGAAAAGACCAGCAGCATGACCACGGATTCCACCACGATCAGATCCCGCGCCGAAATGGATTGAAACACCAGCCGTCCAAGCCCCGGCAGATAGAACACCTGTTCAATGATGATCGACCCCGCCAGCAGGAACGAAAATTGCAGTCCGATGATCGTCAGCACAGGGATCAGCGCATTGCGTAACCCGTGCCGCCACAGCGCTTGTCTTTCGGTCAGCCCTTTGGCGCGGGCGCTGCGCATATAGTCTTCGCCCAAGACATCCAGCAGCGCAGACCGCATGACCCGCGCCAGAATGGCCGCCTGGGGCAGGGCCAGTGCGATGGCGGGCAGGGTCAGGGCGTGCAGCCCCGTCAGCACGCCTTGATCCCAGCCGACAAAACCGCCGGCGGCGAACCAGCGCAGGTTGATGGCGAATATCAGCACAAGGATCATCGCGAACCAGAAGTTGGGCACCGCGACCCCCAGTTGTGTGGCCCCCATCACCCCCATATCACCGGCTTTGCCACGCCGCGCCGCTGCATAGATCCCGGCGGGAAAGGCGATCAACGTGGACAGCCCTAGCGCGTACAGCGCCAGAGGCAGGGACACCCAAAGCCGCGCGGCGATCATCTGAGACACGGGGGTGCGGTAGGTATAGGAGGTGCCGAAATCCCCCTGCAGCAGCCCGCCGACCCAAGCCAGATAGCGCGCCGGTTTCGATGCATCGAGCCCAAGTTCACTGCGCAAAGCAGCAAGCGTTTCAGGTTGCGCATTCATCCCCAGCATAAAAGAGGCCGGGTCACCGGGGGCAACTTCGATAACGGTAAAGATCACCAGCGACGCAACAGCCAGGCTGATACAGAGCGAAAGCAAACGTTTGAGCGTGTACCGGATCATGCGACCGAAGGTAG
This sequence comes from Sulfitobacter sp. PM12, assembly GCF_045586035.1. NCBI lineage: Bacteria > Pseudomonadati > Pseudomonadota > Alphaproteobacteria > Rhodobacterales > Roseobacteraceae > Sulfitobacter > Sulfitobacter sp. PM12. Next base: position 360,157 of record NZ_CP151529.1, on the reverse strand, counting down.
GCGCGCAAATCAACAGCGTCCAGCGCAGAAAAACCTTTTTAAGGCGAGCGGGTTACCCGTCGCTCTCTTTTTGGTGAACCGATTAGTTTTGGGGCAGGGGAACCAATTCGCGCTGCACGGGGTTGGGTATGCAGAAACGAGAATTTAGGAGCTTAACGATGACCAACACATTTAAGACACTCGCTATTGCCGCCCTTATGGGTACCGTATCCGCACCAGCATTTGCTGCCGCACATGCTGACACCTCGATGACCTGCGCCGAGTTCAACGAACTGTCGAAAGACGATCAGATGATGGTAGCTTCCGCTGCGATCGCAGAGATCGATGATGGTGACAACGGCGGTTCCATGGGCAACTCCGGTCGTGACACAGGTGATACAACCACCACCACTACTGTAACAGCAGGCGAAGCGACCGACGATGAGCCTGAAGAAGGTTCGCTGGAAGGTGACCTGAAAGCTGTGGAAGACACCGGCGGTAACACTGCTGAATCCAACATGACAGCAGAGCCAATGGACGAAGCCGCGATGGAACAGTTCATGGTTGTATGTAACCAGAACCTTGACGCCACCGTAGGTGAGGCCGCTGCAGGTCTGCCAGGCGACAAATAAGACTTAACCCTTTAGGGTTTTGCGGGCGGGTGCAGAAATGCGCCCGCCTTTTTCGTGCGATACAGCCTACGATGCAGTGACTATACCGCGTTTTAGGGTCAGGCGCGGGCTTCTGCCGTTGTCACTGTGTTACGGGTCCGAATGGACTTGCTCGCCTGTTGCCGGGCCAGATCAGCGCTTGCCTGCAGGATCAGGCGCGAGGGGGCCTTACCCTTGCCGCGCGCAGGCAAGCCGTGCTGGTTCAACACCTGTTTCTTTGTCAGGAACACGCGTGCTGTAGGGCCATAGACCTTGGCGACTTCTTCGCGGTTGACGCGCCCTGTGCCCAAGGCGGGCAGTACCTTGGAGAATGCCGCGCGATGCGGTTTGCTCATCTGCGTCAGCGCCATCGGGCCGGGGTAGAAGCTTTCCGACGGGACGTTCTCGGCAAAGATCACCTGATGGTCGTCGAACATCAGGTGCACATAGGTGACCGATTTCTTGCCCTTGGCGATGCGCACGCCTTTGGCCGCGTCGGCAAGATGTTTGGCGCGGGCAAAGCTGTCGCCGCTCTGGCCGACCAAAACACCATGTTGCTGCGAGACCAAGAGATCCCGTTCGGCACCGAAAGTGCCACGTTTGATCAGCACGGGATGCAGATGTGATTCCTTTTGCATTTGTCCGGCATCGTAAGACCGCGTGTTGATCCAGCGGATTTTCTGCGGGCCGTTGTCCATTGTGGTGACAAGATCGCCGACACGCAGGTCTTCGACCAAGACATCCCCGCGCGGGGTGCGGATGGCGGTGCCTTTGCCAAAGCAGACAACGCCGGTGTTGTCATAGGTAAAGTGCTGCGCCTGCACGCCGATGAACTTGAGCGACCCATCCTCGAACTTGGAATTATAGGTGTAATCCGTGGTCTCGAAGTTGGACTGATCCAGAATGCCATTGTCTTCATAGTCAGCGCGCAGATCGAAGATCTTGTCGTAATAGCCGCTTAGATCAATGAAATCATTATTGGTGGTGTCGTTATCATCCAGCGGGCCGGTATTGCCCGCGTTGAAATCGGTGATCGTGTCGTGACCGCCGGAGTAGACGAATACGTCATCGCCGTCGCCGCCTGTCAGCTGGTCATCGTCCTGACCGCCGTCCAGCGTATCATTGCCGTCGCCCCCGATCAGGGTATCGCGGCCAGCGTCGCCATGCAGATTGTCATTGCCACCGCCGCCGTCGATTGAATCATCGCCGTCGCCGCCGGACAAGCTGTTGTCCTGTGTCCCGCGCGCGGTGATGGTGTTGTCTTTGCTGTCGCCCTTGACCGACGCGGCAGAGTTCTCGAGCGCGACGTTTTCAAAGTTCAGCAGATCGCCACGGTCGCTCCCTGCGTGGTCCAGCCGGCTGGCGGCAAGATCGACGGTGTGGTCAGCCCCCAGCCCGCTGCCTGCGACATAGGTATCGATGCCACCGCCCGCGTCGATGACGGAGTTCGCGTCGTCCGCTGTGGTGCCCGCCTCGCGAATGATCCGGTCGTCGCCCGTCCCGGCGTCGATGTCATAGGCACCATCACCAACCTTGATCGTGTCATCGCCTGCACCGGTATCAACCGCGACACCGCCAATGCTGGCATCCACATAATCCGATGAATTGGTCAGAACCAGCTTTTCAATCTCGGTGAAGGAAACGCTGTTGGGGCCTTCGGTCGCGGTGCCCGCCTCTGCGCCGGTATAGGTGACAGAGACACCTTTGCTCAGCGCGTCGAAGGTGACGACATCATAGTCCTTGCCGCCTTCGCCACCGGCGATTTTATCGGTGCCGAAATCATCTTCCATGACAAACAGATCGGCGTCATCCCCGCCCGACATGGCATCATTGCCGGTGCCGCCCGCGATCGTATCGTGGCCCGTGCCACCCTCGATCCGGTCGTCACCACTGCCGCCGGACAGGCTGTCATTGTCCGCGCCACCGGAAAGGCTGTCATTCCCGCCGTCGCCATAGATCGTGTCGCTGCCAGCCCCACCGTCCAGCGTATCATTGCCCGCATCGGTCGCGCTGATGGTCGACATCTTGAGGTCGCCAACACGGATCGCGTGGCCGGTATCATCGGGGTCGTGGTTGTTATACTCGATCTCGATCCGCGAAACGGGGCCCGCGATATCGACCTGCAGGAAACCCGTCTTGGCATTGGTCGTGCCCCGCCCCGCATCCGTGCTGATGGCACGGCCGGTTTCGTCGTTCACGTCCAGCGTATCGCTATTGCCCGCCGTCAGATTAACAGGGATAAGATTGCCGTCGGCGTCATAGGCCCGCACGATGACTTCATCCACGAAGCCATAGGCCTGATCGATGTCGAAAATACCGAAGGTGACATTGCTCACCTCGTCCGACACGCCGCTGTCCAGCGACGAGAAGTCGATGCTCATCTTCGCGGTATTCGGGTCCGACCCCTCCGCACCGCCAAGGATACGGATCGACGAACTGTCGCTTAGTTCGTTGTAGTCATACAGCGGGTCGTTCCGCTCCATCGTGGCAGAGCGGAAGTTCTCCCCCTGATCCACGGACATCGTGACCTGGATATTGCCGGACGAGGTGACCCCGGTGATGCCACCCGTGACGCTAACGCCGTCCTCGATGTTCTGGTTGGCCCAGGAAAACGTGGTTTCTTCGGTGGTGTCGGCGTCGCCGTGGAGGCGGTCGTCGCCGTCATTGCCTGCGATATAGTCATTTCCCGCGCCGCCCAAAATCGTGTCATCGCCCGACCCGGCCGAGATTTTGTCGTTGCCCGCGCCCAGCTTTACCGCGTTGCCGCTGTTGTCCACCTCGTCCGCTTGCGCGTCCGTCGATCCCACACGCATGGAATCATCGCCCGACGTCCCATCAACGGTGCCATCCGGCGCAACATAGTCGGCATCGACGCGGCTGGCGTACATCATCGACTCGTTTGATGAGACAGTGTTGAACGTGATGGAGTCGATGGGCCCCGCCTCAAGCGCGGATTGGTAATCGGAGGAGCTGGCAGCCGGCGCAAGAAACAGGTCGCCGTTGGTAGATTGGAAGACAATCGCCGTCACGGTCGCCTGGGAACCGTCGGCGTAGGTCAGCGTCGCGGCATAGGACGCGATGGCGTCAAAGTTCTGGCTGTTGCCATCGTCGATGCGGAAGGTATCAGACCCGTTTTCCCCACTGTTATCAGTAGAGTATGTGCCACGTGCAGTATTTCCATACCCCCGCGCCCCCGGAGAGAAGGATTTGATGTTGTTGTAAAGCGGGCTGTTGGCACCCCCAAAGGTTTCCCCCTCCAGCGAGCTTGCGTTTTCGCTGATCTGGTTTCCCTCGGTCGTATCGATACGACCGACATTCCCAAGGTAGAAAACGTTAAATCTGGTTGCCATTGTTACAGCCCTCAACATCTTTGAACCGGTGACAGGCCTGTGGCCCGCGTCCTGTGTATTGTTGTGGGTACGGGGACAATGTGGCGTCACTTTGACCGGAAACAAAAACAATGTGGCCATGTTTCTATGCTTTTGATCGAAACAATACACAGTCTGGTAAGGATCAAGGCCAAGCGCACAGCGCGGAAACGCGGGGGCAGGGCGTATGCGCTGCGATGTGATCAAATGGTCTAAAATGCCGGGTATTTAGAGGTGTGACCGAAGTGCACGGTAAAAGCGGCGTGAACTTGCAGCGGCCATAGAGGGGGCTTGCTGAAGGTTGACCGCAGAGGTTTTGCGCTATCAGACTGAAAATAAGCGAGTTTATCTGTCTCTTCCCCCCTTGGGGCTGACCTCTGTCTTGGTTTAAACCCATCGGGCAACAGGGCGCCCCTGACCCTGTACCGCGCCGCCATGCAGAATCCGCGCCTCAATTCCGCCGCACGAATGCCGCCGCAGCGCCTCAAGCCTCTGTCGAAGGTGAATGCACCCCCAGCATCCCCGCCGGGTTCATCAACCAAAGGAGCTTTCCGTGCCACATCATGCCCCCCCTGAGCCCAAGACCGGCCTTTGGCACATTACCGGTGCTGCGATGGCCGCGATGTTCTGCTTGTTTGCGCTGCTTGGGGGATGGGCCGCGACAACACAGATTTCGGGGGCGGTGATCGCGACGGGGCAGATCGATGTGGCGGGCAAGCCCAAGGTAATCCAGACGGTGGATGGCGGCGTATTGGCAGAGTTGCCGGTCAAGAACGGGGATATCGTCAAGGCGGGGCAGGTCTTGGTGCGGTTTGATGCCACGATCTTGCAGATTGACCTGCGCATGGCGCGCGCCCGTCTGGCCGAGGCAGCGGGCCTGCGCGCCCGTCTGGAGGCAGAGCGTGACGAAAGCCCCGCCCCCCGTTTCGATGCCATTGATCTGCCAGCAAAAATCGGCGCGCTGGATATGACGCAAGCGCAGGCAGGGCAGGCCGCGATATTCGAGGCGCGGGCCCGGATGCGCGCGGGGATGCGCGCCCGTATGGCCAGTGATCTGGCCGATGTCGAAACCCAGGCCACGGGCCTCAACGGCCAAATCTCTGCGCTGGAACAACAGCTTGCCATCCTCACGACAGAGCTGCGCAGCCTCACGCGCTTGGTTGAAAAGGGGCTGGCCCCGCAGGTCCGTTTGTCGCAACTACAGTCCACGCGGGCCGGTTTGCACGGTGACCTTGCCGCGCGGCGGGCGGATTTGGCGCGGTTGATCCACCAACGTTGGACGCTCAAGCTGGAAAGCCTGCAAGCCGATCGCCGGTTTCAGGAACAGGTCGCGCTGCAACTGCGCGAGGTCACTGCCGAAGTTCAGGAACTGACCCTGTCGATCCTCACCCGCCAAGCGCAGCTTGACCGTATTGCCATTCGGGCTCCCGTCGACGGGATGGTGCATGAACTGCGCGCCACGACCGTTGGCGCGGTTGTCGGGGCGGGTGCGACCTTGATGGATATCGTGCCGCAGCAGTCAAAGTTCGAATTCGAGGTGCAGGTCGATCCGCGCTCGATCAATCTGGTACGCTATGATCAGCCCGCCACCCTCGTGCTCACCGCCTTTGACCCGCATACGACCCCGCAACTGACCGGCAGCGTTTACAGCATCTCTCCTCAGGTGGTGGTGGACCCGCGCAATGGCGACAGCTTTTATCGGGTCATTCTGGATATCCCCCGTACCGAGCTGGACCGTCTGCCAGCCTCCGTCCGTTTGGTCCCCGGTATGCCGATAGAGGCGTTTTTGAAGACCAAGGACAGAACCGTGTTGAGTTATCTGGCAGAGCCTATCAGCAGCCAGCTGCGCCGGGGGTTCCGCGGCTCCTGAGACCTCGACGTTAGCGAAATCTTTACCATCTTCCCGTCTTAAGAGGGGATGAACACACCGTCCGCCCCGCCCGGCATCACTGTCGTGATCCCCCATCTCAACCAACACAACGCCCTTGCGCGTTGTCTTGCCGCGCTGGACGCCGGAACGCGGAAGCCGGTCGAGGTGATCGTCGTCGACAATGGCTCCGCCCGTTCACCGCAAGGAGTTGTTAACGATTACCCATGGGTATCCCTGATCCACCAGCCGATCCCCGGCCCCGCACGTAACCTTGGCGCGGCGCAGGCACGGGGCGATGTGCTTGCCTTTCTGGACGCCGATTGCCTGCCCGACGCGCATTGGCTGGCGCATATTGCCGCGCATATGGCGCGCGATCCCCATACGATCCTTGGCGGTGATGTCCGTATCGAACGTAAAGGGCGCAGGCTGGACCCCGCGACCGCATATCAAGCGATTTTTGCTTATCGGATGGACCGCTACATCGCGCAGCAGGGGTTCACGGGGACGGGCAATCTGATCGTGCATCGCAAGGTGTTCGACGCGGTCGGCCCTTTCAAGGGCCTCCACCATGCCGAGGACCGCGACTGGGGCCAGCGCGCCACCTTTGCCGGATATCGCATAGGCTTTGCCGCCGATCTGGTTGTCTATCACCCGCCGCATACGGCGACGGGCCTGCGGCTGAAATGGGACAGGCAGCTTGCCCATGACTGGACGCGATGTACCGGCCTTGGCGGCCGGATCCGGTGGGCGATAAAGGCGCTGCTGCTCGTTCCGTCTCCGCTTTGCGCTGTGGCAGAGGTCGCGACCAGCCCCCGCATCAAGGGCGCGCGCAACCGTCTGATGGCGTTGATCGGGCTGACGTCTATCCGGCTTTACCGCGCGCAACGGATGCTGTCGCTGCTGCGGGGCCATGACCCCGAACGGCTTTTGCACCGGTGGAACCGCATTGACCTGCCCTGACATCAGATGCGCGACAGGGGGTGGCCCGTGATCCGGTCCTTTGGCTTTCTGCTGTCCGGCAACGCCTGCGCCGCCGCGATCTTGCTGCTGCGCATGGTGGTGGTGTCGCGTCTGATCAGCCTCGAAGATTTCGGGATCGGCACAAGCCTCGTGCTCGCACTTGCTATGATAGAGATGCTGACCGCACTTGGCTTTCAACAACAGATCGTCAATGCGCCCAAGGGGGATGACGCGGATTTCCATAGCGCGCTGCATGGTGTGGCGCTGATACGTGGCATGATAGGGGCGGCGGCGCTGTTCCTTCTCGCGCCGCTTCTGGCGCGTGCCTTTGGGGTGTTGCAGCTGACATGGGCGTTTCAGCTGATCTCTGTGGTGCCGCTGATACAGGGGGCGATGCATCTGGACGTCTATCGCCAGACCCGCCACCACAAACATCGCGCCGCAATATGGATCGCGCTGCTGCCGCCGCTGGGGTCGTTGGCCGCGCTGCTGCCCCTATCGCGGATGTTCGATGACTTCCGCATCATGCTTTTTGCCGTGTTGGTGCATATGGCGCTGGGCACGCTCATGTCTCACGCAGTTGCGAAACGCCCTTATCGACTGCGGTTTGATCGGACCATTATGGTCCAAAGCATGCGGTTCGGCTGGCCCCTCATGGCAAGCGGCGCGGTGATGTTTCTGGTGTTCAATGGCGAACGCGCCATTGTCGGGCGTCTTCTGGGGCTAGAGGCGCTGGCCCTGTTTTCCATGGCCGTCTCGCTAACACTGACCCCGTCGCTGGTCCTGATGCGTAGCACGATGAGCCTGTTTCTGCCCCGCCTTTCAGCTAGCGCCGCGCGCCCGGAATTTCGGGCCCAAGCGATCATCACGATCCAAAGCCATATTGTGCTGGCTGCGGGAATGGTCATGGCAGTCAACCTGCTTGGCGGTTCCTTCGTGCTCCATGTGCTGGGCGATAAATACCGCGCTGTGCTGCCCCTGCTGACGCTCTTGACGGCGGTTCAGGCGTTGCGGGTGGCCAAAGGCGGGTGTGCGATTGTCGCGCTGGGCGAAGGGTATCGCAAGACCGAGCTTTTGACGGACCTGTTGCGTATCACGTTCCTACCCCTCGCGGCATGGAGCGTTATGCAAGGCGCAAGCCTGCCCCATGTGGTGCATATCGCAGGACTGGGCGAAGCCGCGGGGCTGATGATTGCGCTGCTCTGGATGCACCGCGTGCAACAGGTGCCGCTACGGCCATTGGCCCCGCCACTGATCGGTATGGTCGCGGTATTGGCTTGGGCGGTTTTCACGCAGGACCAGCCGACGGGATTTCGGGCCGCAGGCTTCGGTCTGTTGCTGGCCGGTCTGGCGATGGTGCTGCCTGATGTCTGCAGAATTACTTTCACAAAAGGAGCACCCGATGGGATGGATCCCAAGGCGATACAGCACCGTTAAGAAGACTTTGACCGCACAAGAGATATGCCGCGGCCAAAGCAACGGCAGCCGTGCACCATGAAGAGACGCGCAAAGCCGCCCCGCCTGTCCGAGCTTGCCATCGGGCGGGACAACCACTTTAACCTCATTCGCTTTCTCGCGGCGGTGGCTGTGCTTGTCTCTCACGCGTGGCCGCTCGCGCTTGGGCGCGGCACGGTTGAGCCTTTGAAAACAGCGTTTGGCTATTCGCTGGGGGAGCTGGCGGTTTTCGTTTTCTTTGGCCTGTCCGGCTTTTTCATCGCGGGCAGCTACGACCGGCAGGGGTCTGCCTTGTCCTTTGTCACGGCGCGGGCCGCGCGTCTGCTGCCGGGGTTGGCCGTGTCGATCTTGATCGTGGCGCTGGTCATGGGGCCGCTGGTCAGCCGTTTAGACGCGGGTACGTACCTGTCGCATCCCGATACGGCGCGGTTTATCGTGCAAAATATACTCTTGTTTAAACCACAATATACCTTGCCGGGCGTGTTCACCACGAATCCCTATCCCATCGTAGAGGGGTCGATTTGGACGCTCGCGCATGAGGTCGCCTGCTATGCGCTTATCCTGTTCGTCGGCCTTGTCGGGGCCCTGTCCCGCCGGCGGGTGATGGCGGTGCTGTTGGCGCTATACCTGATTGCGTGGGTAGTCGCGCCGTATCTCGGCGATCTCATTCATCCGCGCCTACAGCAAACGCGGCTGCTGTCCTTGCCCTTTGTTTTCGGGGCGTCCTGCTGGATCTGGCGCGATTATATCCCCTTGCGGTGGCCCTTCGTCGTTGGGTTGATCGTCCTGACATGGGCCGTGCACGCTACGGTTTTCGCTTTTCCAATGCTTGCACTGGCTGTGACCTACACCAGCCTCTGGGCGGGGTATTGCAAGCTAGACCCCTTGCTGATGTTCAATAGGGTCGGAGATTATTCATACGGAATATATATTTACGCGATGCCGCTGCAGGGGCTGGTGGTTTGGGTGTGGGGGGACATGACGCCAGCGCTGAACATCGCGCTGGCCTTGCCGTTGACGTTGCTTTGCGCGGTATTGTCCTGGCACTGGATTGAAAGACCCGCGCTGACCTTCGTGCGAGAGGGTTTTCTGCGCGGGTCCTTGATCAAGCGGAGGATAGCACCGCGCCGATAAAGCCGCTATCGCCCAATGTATTTCCCACAAGGTCGGTCCCATAGGGGGCCTGCGCGGGTGATATTTTGGGCAGATCGGACAGTGCGTCGGGGCGGTAGTCACCGCTGCCCGTGTTGCTGCCGGTGTGAGAGCGGTCGTCGACCCAAGGCGAGGCGATATGTGAAACCTCACCGATCGACGGCAGTTCCCCCAGCCACGAGGACGGGCCATAGCCGCGTTCATTACTTGACCCTGCGATTGCGACATTATGCGACCATCCAACCTTGTACCGCGCTGGCCAGTTGCCGGTAAGGGAGGTTTCGCCGGAAAATACATCGCTTTTGATATTGATGCGGTGGAACAGATTGTTCCGAAAAGAGCCCGACTTCGCCACGTTCTCGGTGCCGTCCAGATACAGCAAATTCGCGCGTTCCCCCGCGATGGTATTGTTGTGCACAACGATGTTTTGGGCTGCATTTGTGTCGCTGTCAGCGTTCAATCGCAGCGCCGCATTTGTAGAGCTCCCCCAGCTTTCGACGATGTTCCCTACAAAAGCAAAGCCCCGCGCGCCGATCTCGGCGCTTACGGAAACGATTGCATTGGTCGCGCTGCCATTGCTGAATGTGTTCCACCCTAAAAACGTGCCGGTCATGGCAGGCCGGTTGCCAATCGGTGCCCGGAGGGTGAATTCGTCAAGTCCCGAACAGCCGAGCGCCTGATAGGTAATTGTTCCGGCACAGCTTTCGCAGCCGATCGCAGTGACCATGATTGCTTCCGTCGAAAAGGAATTGCCTTGGCGTGGATCTTCGTTGGGCACGACGGAGCAGTTGATTTGTACAAAGCGCCCCACCCGGTAAATCCAAGCGCCGTAGCTGCCGAATCCGTTGGCGTCCCAAAGACAGTTCTTTGTTATCAGAAGATTGCCTGCCGACTCCGCACCACTGTCCAGAAACACCGTGTTCGCCCCGCCTTTCTGCAAAGTGACATCACAAATCTTGAGGTGCGTTGGTATGCCGTTGAACCGATTGACCCCACCGTCGGTTAAGATCGTGGTATCCCGTTTGGACGGGTCTTCAGCCCTGATACACAAGGGCAGCTGTGCCGAGCGACCGGCAGCCTTGAAAGGCGTTAGGATATGCGCCCCCTCTGCCAGTAAAATCGTGCCACCCCCTGCATCATCCACCCGCCCAATATGCGCGGCATTGAATTCCTTGATCGCGTCGGCCGCGGCCGCGATTGTCGCGAATGGGGCGGCAATGGCATCTGCGCGCGCAGACGCAGCCAGACCCGTCGCATCGTCGCCCGTGGTTCCATCGACTTGGGTATAACATGCCCCATACCGGCCGCTCGTGTCGTTCAGCATCCGAAGCGTCGTCAGGTTGGGGGACGGATATTCATCGGCGTCGGCACTGATGGAAAAGGCTTCCCCCACCCATGGGTAGATGGTGGCATCTACAGTCAATAAATCCCCCTGGGCCAAGCCTGATAGATCAACCGTCGCTGCATAATGCGGAACATGGAGCCCCGACGCCTCAAATCCAAGGCTGCTTTGCGACGACACAAGCTGCGATGCTTCGTTGCCAAGCGTATCGCGGACGATGAACCGCACCGCCGCGACGGGTTGCCCCTGTTGGGCATATGCGTGGGCAACTGCCAGCCTTAGTATATGTGCATCATCTTCTACCCTCTCACGGTCATGGTTTAACCACATCGCAATAGGCCGGGGCGCTGGCCTTGTGCTGTGATTGATTGCACCGTTGATAGTATCGCCCGCGTAAACAAAGTCTGAACACGCGACGGTCTTGTCAGTAAAATTTGAATGATCTGGGTAGGGCTGCCTGACACGGCTGGTGAGTTGCACAACCGAAGCCCTGCTGACAGCCGTCGCCGCCGTATCAAAACCGCGCCGGTTCACGGTCACATTCCGCGCCTCGGAAGTGGTGGAAAACGACGGTATATCTCGGTGCTCGGCCCGCCAACCATCTGCAAGAATTTCCGTGACGGGCGAAATCTTTAGCGGCAGCGCCCCCGCCATCGTTTGCCCCAGTTTCATGCCCAGCCCGAGTGTCATCTGCATAGTCCATACCTTGCGATCAGAATTCGTAGGCATCGATACATATCAACCTCGCTGAACCGTTGCATTCGCAGGGAAAGAGGCGGAGGGCGGGTTAATCTTCACGCAATATTAAATGTTCAGCCCAATGGTGGTCGTACCGCCGATTCCTCTTACGAAAGGACAGATATGATTTGGACGTGAACCATATATACGCGACGGACCAGCACCGCTCTCTCAAGCGCATACGGCTATACCATCAACGGCCCGTATCACGGGTTGTGCTCGTGTATTTCGGGCTCCTGCTGGTGCCCGTCGGCTTCAATTTAGGGTCGGTCTATATGACCGGGACCAAGGCGCTATTAGCAGTGCTGATTATTCCGCTAAGTCTCCGCCTGTTTTGCGGCCACTACGGGCGTGTTTTGTTGACAGACGTTCTGTTCTTTATGCATTTTCTATGGGTTTCGCTGGCCTTAGCGGTCAACAACCCGGTGGAAGCCACCCAGAATGCAGGCTCAATCGGGGTCGAGTTTCTAGGCGGGTATTTGATCGGGCGCGCCTTTATCCGAGACAGACACAGCTTTGCCGCAGTGGTTAAGATCCTCACAGGACTGATCGTGCTATGCTTCCCTCTGGCTTTGATAGAGTCGCAAAGCGGGACATCTGTTCCCATTGAATTGTGGAAGATGACCGGGCTTACGACCCCGGTGGATCTGGCGATTGATCGCCGCATGGGACTGGAGCGGGTGCAACTTTCGTTCGAGCATCCAATTCACTGGGGCTTGTTTTGTACAATCGCGACGTCCCTGTACTTTATTGGGCTGGCGGGACGGCACAGCTTGGGTTTGCGGTCCGTGGTTATGACGGTGATTTGCGCCAGCTGCTTTCTATCGCTGTCCAGCGGCGCGCTGATGGCGGCAGTCGTGCAGATAGGGCTGATTTTCTGGAGCTACCTATGTCGCAGGATCGGGCGACGATGGCTAATCCTCTCAACCTGTTTTGTTATTTTTTACGTCGTGATTGATCTCCTTTCCAATCGAACCCCGATCCAGGTTTTCATGAGCTATGCGACATTTTCTGCCGAAAGCGCCTATTGGCGGTCCGCTATTTTCCAATGGGGCATGACCAATGTCTGGAGCGCGCCTGTATTTGGACTTGGGCTAAACGATTGGCTCAGGCCGGTTTGGATGCACACCTCGAGTATCGATAATTTTTGGCTATTTATCGCGATGCGTTTCGGATTGCCGGCGTTTACTTTTTTGACAGTCGGCTATGGCTATGCGCTTTGGCGTGTTGGGCGCAAAGATTTCACCATGGATCGGACCCTAGCGGCGCTACGGCTAAGCTGGATACTCTGCTTTACTGGGCTCACCCTCACGCTGTCGACGGTGCACATTTGGGGCAGCATCTATGGCTTCGTATTCTTCATATTTGGGGCAGGACTGTGGATGTTGGATGCGAAGCCGCGATCCCCGCGGAATGAAACTACAATTTGAAATATTGATCCTTTTCGGGTTTGCCAATTTTTCCACTTTGTAAAGGAAATCACCCTACCACAGTAGTCAGGCCGCACGGGGATGTCGGCCATGACGACTGATTGGTTTGGGGGAAGTGCAACGTGCAGACGCACAACATCTATGCCGCCGCGTTGCGATCACAGCTTGGGGGGATTGTGCTGCTTTTTTTGGTCAGTGGGTTGATCAACATCCTGCTGCTCACAGGATCGATTTACATGATCCAGATATATGACCGCGTTTTGCCTAGTGGGTCAGTGGTCACGCTGATGGGTCTCTTCGGGATTGTGCTGCTTCTCTATTGTTTCTTCGGGCTTTTTGACCTGATCCGGCAACGGCTTTTGGCCCGTCTTTCGGTGCGTTTGGACCTAGCGCTTGGGTCTGAGTGTTTCGCGGCTTGGATCAGCAATGATGAAAAGAACAACGTACCGGCAAGCGCACAAGAGCCCCTGCAACAACTGGGGGACATTAGACGGCTGCTGTCTAGTGCCGCATTCGTAAGTGTCTGTGATATGCCGTTCGTGCCGATCTTTTTGCTGGCCCTTTACATCATTCACCCTTGGTTGGGGGCGATGGTTCTGGGCGGCGTGGCGTTGGCTTGTGCCGTGATGGCAATGGGCCGCTATTTGACGCGCAACACGATCAGCATCTCTGCAAATCAGGATCTTACCCTCGCTGATATGTCCTATCACAGTCGCCGTCTGGCGGAGCCGCTGCGCGCCATGCGTATGCAAGTTGATCTTGCCACATATTGGCGTGGGCTTCAGCGCAGCAGTCTGGCGTGGCACCAGCGCCTGCATGCCCCGCCGGATGCGCTGGCATCATTCAGCAAATCGTTCCGCCTGATGTTGCAATCCTCGATCCTGACAGTTGGGGCCATATTGGTCATTCAGGGCCAAATCTCGGCGGGGATGATTATGGCCGCTTCGATCTTGGCGGGGCGCGTTCTGGCCCCTATCGACCAGATGATCAGCGGCTGGCAGGGGATTGCATGCGGTTGGTCCGCGCACCGCCACCTGCACCGACATTTTTCACAGACCGTCCCGGTGCCCGAGGGGGTTGCATTGCCTGAACCAAAGGGCCGGATTTCTTTCACCGCCGTTTCCCTCGGGATCGAGGGAAGGGCGGAGAACGGGCTGAAGGATGTCTCTTTTGACCTGTCACCGGGGGATGGGCTGTGCGTGCTTGGCGGGCCAAATGCGGGCAAAAGCATACTGGCAAAACTGGCTGTTGGCGTTGCGGCTCCTACAACCGGTGAGGTTCGGTTTGATGCCGTTAATCTGGCCCGATGGCCTTCCGCGAAGATTGGCCCTGCGATCGGCTATTTGCCCGATACCATTGATCTTCTACCCGCGACGATTTTCGACAACATTTCCAGATTTCGCCCCGATACCACGGATGCGAAGGTGATCGCCGCTGCAAAGCTGGCCCGTGTTCACCACGCCATTATGGCTCTTCCGGATGGGTATATGAGTGTTGTGAGCGGGGGTGGGGGATCCTCGTTAACCCAAGGGCAGATACAGCAGATCGGGCTGGCGCGGGCGTTGGTCTGCAATCCGGCGCTGGTTGTGATGGATGATCCGCTGCGGTCGCTTTTCAGCTGTCCCGATGCTGAACAGATCGTGGCAGAGGTCGCACGCCATATGCGTGATCGGGGTAGCACGGTGGTGATCACGGCGCGCCAGCCCTGTGCAATTTCGGCGTTGAACAAAGTGCTAGTATTGTCCGAGGGGCGGATAAGGCAGTTCGGCTTGACCCGTGATATCTTCGGGCGCGCTTTCCCTACGCGGGTGGCGGCGAAGGTTCAGACGCTGCCGATCTCGGGCAATGGCACAACACGGGCAAGCGGGGGGTAACCTTATGGAATAGAAAAATGGTATAAAAAAGGGGCATTGCGCACGACCCGAGCCCCCTTCTATCGCTTTCTTCAAATGTCGCCCTATTCGGCCCAGGAAACACCGGTAAGGTCGACAGCCTGCGTCGGTGCATTGCGCCAAAGGCCGGTCAGACCTGCCTTTGCAACGGACAGTGACGCCAGCTGGAACAGGAAACCGTTGACGTGATCTTGGGCAATCATGGTCTGCGCCTCGCCCAGCAACGCGTTGCGTGCTTCCGGGTCGGTTGTCGTGTTCAGCTTGGTCATCAAAGCCTGAAAATCAGGGTTGTCATACTGGAAATAGTAATCAGGGTTGGCGTAGATGCCGATATCCATCGGTTCGGTGTGACTTACGATTGTCATGCCGAAATTCTTTCCCTTGAACACCGTCTCAAGCCATTGGGCCCATTCGACATTGTTGATCTTGGCGGTGATACCAACCTCGGCCAGCTGCGCGGCGATGATCTCTCCGCCGCGGCGGGCGTAGGAGGGGGGCGGCAGGTCCAGCGTGGTCTCGAACCCGTCGGCAAAGCCGGCTTCGGCCAGCAAGGCTTTGGATTTTTCGATGTCATGCAGGCTCAGCGCGGTTTGATCGACATAGGCCGGGTTATGGGGCGCGAAATGCGTACCGATGGGCGTGCCGTATCCGAACATCGCACCATCAATAATGGCTTGACGATCAATGGCATGGGCGACGGCGGCGCGCACCTTGGGGTCATCAAACGGCGGCTGTTTGTTGTTCATCGCCAGAATGGTTTCGCCCTCGGTAGAACCGACAAGCACTTGAAACCGCGGGTCCGCTTCGAATTGCGGCAGGTTCTCGGGCGCGGGGAAGCCGGCGAACACATCAACATCTTCGGCCATCATCGACGCGAAAGCGGCGGTCGGGTCAGAGATGAATTTGAACGTGGCGATATCCAGCGCGGCCGGGGTCCCCCAGTAGTTCGGGTTCTTCTCGATGCGGATATTGTCGCCCTGGGTCCAGCTGGTGAATTTGAACGCGCCGGTGCCGATGGGCAGTTGCTTGATATTGTCGATGCTTTCGGGTGCCACGATCACCGCGTCGCCCCAGGCGAGGTTGAACAACAGGTTGCCGTCCGGCTCTGACAGTTTGATTTCGACGGTCGACGGGTCGACGACTGTCACCTCCGAGATCGCGCCAAACAGCGCCTTTTGGGCATTTGCGCTGTCTTCGGCATTAATCCGGTCAAGCGAGAATTTGACGTCGGCGGCATCCATCGTCGTTCCGTCGTGAAAGGTCACGCCGCTTTGAAGTTTGAACGTATAGGTCAGGCCATCGTCAGAGATTTCCCACGATTGCGCCAGCCCGGGCACCACCGATCCGTCGCCCATAAAGCGGGTCAGCCCTTCGAAAACGTTGGAATAGAGCACCTGATCAATAGCTCCCGCCGCAGCGCTGGTCGGGTCCAGATGCGGTGGCTCAAGTTGCATCGCGACGGTGATGTCGTTTTTCGCGGCGACGCCGGTGGCCATCAGCGCGGCAGCGCAGGTGCCTAGAATAAGTTTGCGAAGATGGGCCATGGGTGTCTCCTGTTGGCAATAAGGAAAATGTTAACCAGTTCTGTCAGGTTTGACCAGCGTCGGGATGCTGTCGCAATTATCGGTTGTACCTAGCCTGTGCGCGGTTTATGCGCCGTTTTTTGAAGTTTTGAAGGGGCGCGCCATGGCTACGATGTCACCCACTTTGGGTATCGATTTCGGAACGTCTAACTCTGCCGTGGGGTATGCAGTAGACGGTGTGCCGCATTTGATTAACGTCGAGGCGGGGCAGAACACGCTGCCGACCGCGCTGTTTTTCGACAATGAGGAAAAGCGGATCATCTATGGTCGCGGTGCCCAAGAGGCGCTGATCGGCGGGGAGGACGGGCGCTATATGCGTGCGCTCAAAAGTCTGCTGGGCACGCCCTTGATGCGCGAAAGTCGGGTTCTGTTGGGCAAACGCATGGATTTCATCGCCATCGTGGCGCGCTTTCTGGCCGAGCTGAAGACGAAGGCAGAGCACGCCACCGGCCAGCAGTTTGATCGGGCGCTGTCAGGGCGGCCTGTGATGTTCCACAGCGCCGATCCGGCGCGGGACGCGCAGGCGCTGGTGGATTTGACCGAATGCTATACGCAAGCCGGGTTCAAGCAGGTCCGCTTTATGCCCGAACCCGAGGCCGCGGCTCTGGCCAATCGTGCCGTGCTTGAACCCGGCGATCTGGGGCTGATCGTCGATATCGGGGGCGGTACGTCTGACTTTACCCTTTTCCGGCAGGAAGGTGACGCGGGCATTCATATCCTCGCCAGCAAAGGGGTGCGCATTGGCGGGACCGACTTTGACCGCGAGCTGAGCCTTCAGCATGTGATGCCGCATCTGGGGATGGGCAGCCAGATCAAACATGTGTTCGGTGATGAAACCCACGCCGCCCCTCATGCGGTTTTTGCCGATTTGGCGACATGGCAGAAAATCCCGTTCCTTTACACCCGCGAACAGCGTCGCGCGGTCGAGGATCTGGCGAAATACGCGGTAGAGCCGAAGCTGCTGAACCGACTGCAGCGTGTGTTGGAGGATGAGCTGGGCCACGATATGGCCTTCGCGGTAGAGGCCGGCAAGATCGCGGCGAATGACCCCGATGCCAGTGCCCCGCCGCAGATCGACCTCAAGATCGTGGAGCGCGGGCTGACGGTCCCACTGCCACCGGCGATGATGGCGGCGAGTTTGGCGCAGATGGCAGCGGAGATCGCGCAGGTTGCGACCGATCTGACGGCGCAGGCAGAGGTAAAACCCGATGCCGTGACCAAGCTGATCTTTGTCGGCGGGTCCAGTCTGATGGGCGTGATCGACCGCGCCATGCGCGATGCATTTCCGCAGGCCGAACTGCACCGCGGGGCCGCGATGACCGCGATCGTCGACGGTCTGGCAATCGCCGCGCCACACGCCTTTGCTGACGGCTGAGGGCCTTAGTCTTTCGGAAGCAGCAGCGTCTCCAGCGCGGCGCCCATCACGCAGGCACTGTCGACCATATCGTCGATGCCGATATATTCATCCGGCTTATGCGCCAGCTCTAGCAGGCCGGGGCCATAGGCGATGCAATTCTTGAGCTTGCCGATCCGGTCGATGTGTTTCTGGTCGTATGACCCGGGGGAGGCGACGTATTCAGGGGCCTTGCCCATGATATCCTCGATCGCATGGGCGACAGTTTGCACGACCGGTGCATCGCGGTCGGTCATCGACGGCAGGACCGAATTCAGCTCTGTCAGCTCGTAGTCGAAATCGACCCGCGTTTCGCGCAGACCTTCCAGCAGGGCGCGCACTTCGCCGCGCACCTGATCCAGCGGTTCTTCCAGCAAAAAGCGCCGGTCAATGGTGATTCGGCAGCTGTCTGGCACGCAATGGGCCGGTAGCCCGTCGAAATCCGGGTCGTTTTCCTTTTGCCCACCGTGGATCGAATTGATGTTCATGGTTGAGCTGCGCGCCCCTTCGGGGACCACGGGCATGTCTGTGTGACGGGCGGCCATGGCGGGGAACAGCTTGTTTTCGAACTCGGAGAGCACTGCGCCCATGTGGCGCACGGCGCAGTCGCCCAGAAACGGCATGGAGCCATGGGCGATCTCGCCCTTGGTTTCGATCTCGGCCCACCAGCCGCCCCGGTGCCCCAGACAGATACGGTCTTTTTGCAGCGGTTCGGGGATGATCACATGTTGAACGCGGTCCGGGTTGAAATGCCCGTGCTCGGCCAGATAGGCGACACCGCCGTAGCCGCCGGATTCCTCGTCCGCTGTGCCGGAGATTTCGATTGCGCCGCTGAAATCGGGGTGCTGTTCGATAAAGGTCTCCGCCGCGATGATAGAGGCCGCCAGCCCGCCTTTCATATCGCAGGTGCCGCGCCCGTAAATCTTGCCGTCCGAGATTTCGGCCCCGAATGGATCAAACGTCCAGCCGGCCCCGACCTCGACCACATCGGTGTGGCTGTTGAAGTGGACACATTCGCCCGCCCTGCGCCCTTCGCGGCGGGCGATGATGTTCCAACGGGGGTATTTCTCGCTATCGCCGGGGGTACCAAAGGCGCGGATCAGCTGCGTCTCGAACCCGTGCTTGCGCAGGCGGGTATCAAGGTATTCGCAGATCAGCCGATAGTCCTGACCCGGCGGGTTAAGCGTCGGTATGCGGATCAGATCTTGGGTCAGCGCGATCAGATCGTCACGCTTGGCGATAATGGCGGTAGAGAGAGTGCTTGTCATACCGCCATGTTTGAACGGGCGTTCATATATGGCAAGCGAAGTCTGCAGTTGCCCCGTCGGATTCGAGTTTATTTTGCAAAATGAAGCCGCAACCGGGCATTTATGCGGCGATGTCTTTCATCGCCGTGAGCAGGGCGCGGACTTCGTCCATGGAGTTGTAATGGCAAAGCGACACACGCACCGCGGCATCAAGCCCGAGCGGGGTCAGGATGTTGCCGGAGTAGTGATCCGCCTTGCGCACATGGGTCCGGATGCCTTGGGCGTTGAGTTGGGCCACGATATCCGCCGCGGGCAGGGCGTCGAGCGTGAAGGACACAAGCCCCTCGCGGTCGGGGTTGTCGGTGCCGCCGAGGATCGTGACGCCCGCCAGATCGGCCAATCCGGCGAGGTTTCCCGTGCCGAACAGCAGCGCATTGGTCAGCTGCTGTTCGTGGTCGTGGACCGCAGCGGCAGCAGCCTCTATCCGCGCGCGGGGGGCAGTGGCGCCTGACACTTGGCTGCCGAGCCAGTCGAAATAGCGCACTACATCCGAGAATGTCGCATAGGCGCCCGTGTCACGGGTGCCCATTTCCCAATTCCCGGCGGGACCGTTCGCCAGTGTCTCGATCGGCAGCGCGGTAAGACGCTCTGACGCCCAGGCAATGCCATAGCCGTGGCGCGAGAACAGTTTGTACGGAGAGATGACATAGCCGTCGATGTCATAGCTGGCGATGTCGATATGCCCGTGGCTGGCGTGCTGGATGCCGTCGACAAAGATATAGGCGTCGGGGGCGATGGCGCGGATTGCGGCGCTGATGCCCGCCACATCATTGGCGATCCCCGTCAAGGGGGAGGTGTGCAGGATCGTGGCGACCCGTACCTCGGGGGTCATCAAAGCGGCGTAGGCGTCGGGCGTTACCTGACCTGTCGCATTGTCGTGGGGCACGCTGATATAGGGTTTGCCCGCCACATCGGCCCAGTGTTGCGCGGCACTGCGCGAGGCGGGGTGTTCCACAGTAGACCCGATGACGGCGCCGGGGGCGCTGCCCATGACGGCTGTCCGGATCAGGCGGAACGACAGCTCTGTCCCGCTTTCGCCGACAAAGAACTGCCCGTCAGGCGCGTTGAAAAACAGCGCCATATCGGCGCGGGCCTGTTTGATGATATCGACCAGCGCATGGGACGCGG
The DNA here is from genome assembly GCF_045586035.1 of Sulfitobacter sp. PM12. Classification (NCBI taxonomy): domain Bacteria; kingdom Pseudomonadati; phylum Pseudomonadota; class Alphaproteobacteria; order Rhodobacterales; family Roseobacteraceae; genus Sulfitobacter; species Sulfitobacter sp. PM12. Next base: position 339,910 of record NZ_CP151529.1, on the reverse strand, counting down.
GGTTGTCGCGCCCCTGATTGTCGGGGATGGCTGCGAATTTGGTCGAGGTCTCGACGACCGTGTTCAATGTCAGCGCGCCGCCAGCGTTTTCGAAAAACACGCGCGGTCCCTGGAACGGGCAGCTGTCAACATGGGCAAAGCGGTCGCGGATTGCCGACATGAGTTTGGTATCTTCTGTGAACATTATGCGGCCCTGCTGCGTTACTTTCTGTGCTTATGCAGTTTCTGCGCTAGTTTGATGCTGGATCACAATCAGATTTTTAGGCCTCGGCCTCATTTGTTCGTAGTTTTCAGGAGCGCAGGAATGGCCCCTCTTATTCAACGCAGGGTTTCGCGTAAGAAACCACAGGACGCGCAAGCCGAGGAGAAATCGGTCAGCGAAGCGACGGCATTGTCGCCCAAGCTGATCTACGAGGTGATCCGCCGTGAGGGCGAGGAGGAGCTGGCGCGCAGCAAGCGGTCGTTGATCTGGTCGGGGATCGCGGCGGGGGTGATGATCAGCCTGTCGGTTCTGGGCGAGGCCGTGTTCCGGACCTATCTGCCCGATACCGCGCATCGTTTCCTGATCGAGAACCTGGGCTATTCGCTGGGTTTTCTGGCGGTGATCATGGGGCGGATGCAGTTGTTTACCGAAAACACCATCACCACCGTTTTGCCGATCATGCGGGCCAAGACCTGGCATTCGCTGATGTGTATGTTCCGCCTGTGGGGGATCGTGCTGGCGGCGAATGTGGTGGGGGCCTTTGCCGCGGCGATGCTGTTTCTGTGGACGCCCGCGATTTCGCCCGAGGTGCTGCCCGCCATTCTGGACCTGTCGCATCACGCAACCAGCATGGGGGCCTATCAGGGGTTCTGGCGGGCCATTCCGGCGGGGGTCATCGTCGCGCTTATCGTCTGGATGATGCCGCAGGCGGATGAGACGTCGTTCTTCCTGATCCTTGTGTTCACCTGGCTTATCGCCGCGGGGGATTTTGCGCATATCGTTGCGGGGTCGGTCGAGATGGCGGTGATGATACTGGACGGCCAGCTTGGCCTGATGGCGGCGGTGTTCGAGTTCTTCTTACCGGTGCTTGCGGGCAACATTGTTGGCGGAACGATCATCTTTACCCTCGTCGCTTGGGGTCAGGTGCGCGATGAGGTAGAAGAGGAAAAGTAGCGTAAATGTGATGTGGCAGGGGCCGCAGCCGTGGGGAACGAGGATCAAGGGTTTTGACACAGAAATCGGTGGGCACCGTAAAGCTGTACTGGGATGCGCTGAAAGCGGCGCTGGTTGATATCTCTGAAAAGAACGTCTCGCTTATCGCGGCGGGGGTCGCTTTTTATGCGATGTTGTCGCTGTTTCCCGCCCTTGCCGCGTTGGTCACGATCCTGAGCCTGATCTCTGACCCTGTGGTTGTCATCGCCCAGCTGGAAGACATGCGCGGTCTGCTGCCCGATGACGTCTATGATATTCTCAATGATCAGGTGGTGTCGTTGGTCACGACCAGCACCGGCAAACTGGGGTGGGCTGGTGCCGCTTCGGTTCTGGTGGCGATGTGGTCGGCGCGGGCAGGTGTGGGTGCGATGATGATCGGCCTGAACAGCGTGTATAGTGAACGCAATCGCAACGCCGCGCGGCATTATCTGCGGGCGCTGATGCTGACCTTTACCTTGGTGATGGTGGGCCTGATTGCGCTGATCACTGTGGTGATCGCACCGATTGTGCTGTCGTTCATCCCCCTGGGGGTATTCGGCTATTTCGTCGCCGAGATCATCCGCTGGAGCATCGCGATACTGGTGCTATTGGCCGGTGTTGGGGTGCTGTACCGCTTTGGTCCGAACCGTCGTGCGGCGCGCATTGGCTGGCTGACATGGGGGGCCGTTTTCGCGGTGTTTTCATGGGCGGTGGTGTCGATCGGGTTCAGCTATTACGTTGCGAACTTCGGCAATTACAATCAGGTCTACGGGTCTATTGGCGCTGTGATCGCCATGCTGGTCTGGCTGTGGATCAGCAGTTTTCTGGTGCTGATGGGGGCGTCGTGGAACGCGCAGGTTGAACTGCGCACGCGCCCTGACAGCACCATTGGCCGTGACCGGCCGCTTGGCAAACGCGGGGCCTATGTTGCGGATAATCTGGTCAGTGTGAGCGAGGAATAGCGCCTACATCAAGGGGCGTTTGGCCGGTTTGCTGCGCTCTGTCTCGGCGACGTCGGCGAGCTTGTCGAGGTCGTTGACCTGCAGCACCTGATCCGACCAGGACGCGAGTTGCTGGTCACGCAGCTTCGCGAGGGTCTTGTTGGTATGGACAAGCGATAGACCCAAAGCATCCGCCAGATCGCGTTGCGTGAAGGGCAGGGTCATTGTGTTATTTGTCACCAACCCCAGCCCCATCCCGCGTTCAAAGAACTTGAGCATCGCCCATGACACCGCTTGCAGCGCGGTGCGTTGGCCGACAGTGGCAAGCGTTTCGCCAAGGAAATGCTCCTCTATCGCGGCGAGCCATGTGATATCGAACGCGCGGCTGGGATTGCTGCGAAAGAAGGTCCAGAAATCCGAGCGGTTGAACACGCACATGCGCATATGTGTCCGCGCCTCTACGCTGTGGCCCATTTCGCCAAGCATACCGGCCTGAAGCCCCATGAAATCGCCGGGGAAGACAAAGTTAATGACCTGCCGTTCACCATTATCCAGCGACTTATGCCGGATGCCCATGCCGGACAGCACCGTATAGAGTTGGGGGGAGTTGGACCCCTGCATCAGGATTGTCGTGCCGGGGTCGACGCTAAGCTCACCGACCTTGAATTTCTGCATGAACTCAAGCTCTTCCCTTGTCATGGTGACAAAGGCGTCCTTTTTGTGAAGCGGACAATAGCGGCAATCGATACCCATGAAAAAATTCCTAACTCGTATGTCATAGTTTAACGCGGCGCTTTGGAAATATTGCTACCTTTGCGGGATTAGAAAGGCGCGATGTGATTCCTTTTTTCGTATTCGATACGGACCCGATCGTTCGGGCGGATGTGATCGACATGCTGGAACAGGCATTCGGTGACGCCGCATTGTCTGTGTCCGAAACCCTTTCCGCTTTTATCTCTGAGCTGCGCAGCTGTTCGTCTCAGGCCGTGGCACTTGTGTCCGGCACGTCGAATGACCTGTCGGAACTCTTTGCCGCAGACCTGCCCACGAAAGATGTCGCCTATGTTCTATATGGCGAAGGTCAAAGCATTCCCGACACCTACATCTATTCCGTCGTAGACCGGCCTTTCACCAATGATACTATGGTGCAAGGCATCAGCGACGCGCTTGCTTCCCTGCGTTCAGACCGTTGACGAAAGCCGTGATGATCGCGGCGATTCCGCCGACGCCGCCGGTGGCTTGCGCCTGTTGCATCGCCTGTGCGCGTAAGGCGGCTTCGCGTTTCTGACGCCGGATTGCACGGGCCCGGATTGACAGGGCCGCAATCAATACAAGACCCATACCGAAAAACAGGCTGCCCATAATCAGACAGGCTACTAGCGGTGTGGTGATGGTAAGCAAGAACAGCCACGCGGCGACGGCAAGAAACGCCCCGCCCACAATCAGGCAGAGCATTGCGCCAAAGCCGATGGCGGCAGTTTGCGCCGTTCGGGTTGCCTTTTGGGCAACCCTATCCGTCACATATTCGAACATTAGCGGCGTGTCGCGAACAGACCGGCGATAAAGCCGACACCCGCAGCGATACCCAATGCGGCGGCGGGTTGTGTGCGCACAAAGTCTTCGGCTGTTTGCTGCGCTTCCAGTGCCTTGTCACGGCCGGAGTTCGCCAGATCCTGCGCAGTGGATTTCGCTTGGTTGGCAGCTTCGGCGCTTTTGGCTTTGGTCAGATCGGCCATCGTGCTTGTCAGCGACGCGATGTCGTCTTTCAAAACGGCCAGCTGGACCGAGATATCATCGACAGACAGGTTGCTTGTGTTGGTTACGTCCTTGGCCATGGTGGTCTCCATTATTCATGTGTTCACCAACCAAACGCGCCCTGTAGATATAAGTTCCTTAAAGGCGTGGCTTGCGTCCCACAGGATCGATAAAAAAAGGCCACGGTGGAACCACCGCGGCCTCGTTTGTTTGCGTGTATGCCGGTTTAGCTGTGCAGCGTCTCTGTCGACGAGAAGAACATCGCTTGCGAAACAGCCGATACGACCTGATCCACCGTGTAAGGCTTGGAGATCAGGAACGCGGGTTCGGGCTTGTCGCCGGTCAGCAGGCGCTCGGGGAATGCGGTGATGAAGATCACCGGACGGTTACCCAGATCGCGCAGCAGATCGTTCACGGCATCGATCCCGGAGGAGTTATCGGCCAGCTGGATATCCGCGAGGATCAGGTCGGGCACATCCGCCTTGCCCAGTTTGACAGCTTCGTCACGCGTGCGCGCAACACCGGTCACACGGTGGCCCATCTCTGCGACGATGGATTCGATGTCCATCGCGATGATCGCCTCGTCCTCGATGATCATGACCGAACCGGTAACACTATCTGCCATTTCTCGGCGGGCAATCTGCACCAGCTCGCTGGCTTCGCTCTCTTCAACACCGATGATCTGGCCGACTTCTTTAAAGGAGAACCCTTCGATCGTGTGCAGCAGCAACGCTTCGCGGCTGTGGTTGGTCAGTTTGGCGAGGTGCTTTTGCGCCTTGGCGCGGGGGCCGCTTTCACCTTCTTCGACAGGCGCACCGGCGCTGGCCCAGATGCCGTACAAAACGCGGAACACACCCGTGCGGGTGTCTACACCATCCAGAACCGACCGGTCCGTCAAAATCGCTTCGAGCGATGCGGCTGCAAATGCATCGCCGCTGTTCTGGCTGCCGGTCAGTGCGCGCGCGTAGCGACGCAGGTAAGGAAGGCATTCACCCAACGCATCGCTGACACTTGGTGTTTCGGTGACATCCGTCATTTATTGTCGTCCTTTTAAAATATTTCTGGAACCAAACCCCCTAACGCTGTGTTTGGTTCCGTGTCATATGTATAAATACAGTATTTAAAGAAGGCAGGAAACTTGTTCATGCAATCAGGCCAAAACGACGAGCGTGAGCGCTTTATCGACGAAAATCTTCGCCGCGTCTATGACGAGACGATGGAAGAAGGGATTCCCGATAAATTTAAAGACCTGCTTAATCAGTTGAAAGAACAGGATAAAAACGCTGGTAAAAAAGGATGAGCAATTCTGATCCCCGCGACCAACTGGTGGAGCATTTGCCCGCCATGCGCGCCTTTGCCATCAGCCTGACCCGGAACGGTGCCGTCGCGGATGACATGGTTCAGGATACTCTGGTCAAAGCCTGGACCAACATCGAAAAATTTGAAGTCGGCACAAATATGCGCGCCTGGCTCTTCACAATTTTGCGGAACACCTATTATTCTTCCCGTCGTAAAGCCAACCGCGAGGTCGCTGATGTGGATGGTGTGTTCACCGAAAGTCTTGCTGAAAAGCCGGCGCATGACGGGCATATGCAAATGACCGATTTCCGCAAAGCTCTGGGTTTGCTGAAAGACGAACAGCGCGAAGCGTTGCTGCTGGTCGGTGCATCGGGCTTTTCCTACGAGGAAGCCGCCGAGATGTGTGGCGTTGCCGTCGGTACGATCAAAAGCCGGACGAACCGTGCCCGCGCGCGGCTGGCTGAGCTGATGGGCCTGCGCGATGACGAAAGTCTCGAAATGACGGATGATGCGACGATGTCGGTTATCTCGGCATCTAAAGTGTCTTCTTTCTGATCGTGACGTCGGGGTTTCTGTCCACAAATATCTTTCGGGGCCTCGCGTTTCGCGTGCTGCTTTTCCTTTCGCTTGCGTTGCTGCCCATCGGTTTGATCGCCGTTGTGCAGACGCGAGAGATTGCGGAGCAGAACCTCGAGAATGCCGAACTGTCGCTGCTTGCCATTACAGAGCAAGCGTCGGCGAAAGAAAGCGGCACGATTCAGGAGGCGTTCGGCGCAGCGGCGGCTTTGGCGTCCGTGGTCAAGCTGATCAAATCTGACAATGTGTCATGCAGCGCCTTTATGCGCGAATATCAGCAATCCTCCGACCTTTATACGGTCGCAAGCTTCATCCAAAACGACGGGCGGATGGATTGTGTATCGACAGGCGTTTCGGGAAACGTGTCGGACCGGCCTGTATTTCAAAAGATGATCGAACACAAAAGTCGCATGGCGAATGTCACCAGCACGCCGGCGCAAAGCAAGGAACCGGTGCTGATCGTCACCAACCCGCTTAAGGTGGAAGAAGAGCTGATCGGCTTTATCAACCTGTCCATTCCCGAAAAGGTTTTTCACGACGCACCGGTGCCCGAGACAGGGTCGCAGCCGATCGCGATGCTGACCTTCAATGCGCAGGGCGACATCCTGACGACCAAAAATGGTGTTGAAGCGGCCGAGCAAGAGCTGCCCTCCTTTGCCGCGTTGAAATGGTATGTTGGCCAGTCTGGTCGCGTCTTCCATGATACCAACCAGCAAGGGCAGGACCGCGTCTATGCCGTTTTGCCCATCGTTCCCGGTGTTGCCTACGCCATGAGCGTCTGGCCCGAGGATTCCCCGCTGCTTCAGGCGGGGGCGATGACAACGCTTAGCTTCGTGCTGCCGGTGGCGATGTGGCTGGCAAGCCTTGTCGTGGCCTTCTGGGCGCTGAACCGTCTGGCCATTAAACACATCCGCAAACTTGGTCGGCAGATGCGCCATTTCGCGTTGAACAGAACCTTGCCGCGCACGCCATTGGGGGGTGTCGTCCCGACTGAGATCGTGAATATGGAGCATGCCTTTGTCGGTATGGCGGAATCGATCCTGCGGGATGAAGCGTCGCTAGAAGACAACCTGCGCCAAAAGAATATTCTGCTGAAAGAAGTGCATCACCGGGTGAAGAATAACCTTCAGCTGATCTCTTCTATCATGAATATGCAGATCCGTCAGGCGACCACATCGGATGCGAAACGCGTGTTGCAACGTTTGCAGGACCGGATCCTCAGCCTCGCGACGGTGCACAAAAGCCTTTACCAGAACGACAACCTGACCCGCGTCGACGGCGGCGCGCTCATGCATGAGATCGTGAACCAGCTCCTTAGCGTAGGTCTGCCGTCCGGCTCTGGCGTGACGGTGTCGCAAAACTACGAGGCGGTTCAGCTTGACCCCGACGACGCCGCACCGCTGACGTTGCTGGTGTCCGAGGCGATTACCAATGCGCTGAAATATGTCGCCGCCGACGGCAAGGCAAAGGGACATATCGAGGTAAGCCTGTCTCATACCCAGCCGGAAATGGCATTGCTGTTTGTTAAAAACACCACCGGCAATATTGATCCCGAAGCAGGGACCGGCCTTGGTTCACGGTTGATCAACGCGTTCTCGCGTCAGTTGAACGGGCAGGTAGAGATCATCGATGAAGAGGGCACCTATACGCTGAGCGTTGAATTCCACGTGCCGCTGCAGGCGAAAGAAGTCTACGACTACTGAGGGTTCGGCGCAGAAAACTCGGTAAAATTAAATTTATTTTCACTATGTCGGCGGTGAATCCTTCGCGTCCCAGCCAGCGGGGCCTGTTGGGCTACAACCTGCGGGATTCATGGGACTTTCGGTGGTTTCGCGATGGATGTGGTCCCGATCGCGTATGTCAGGCGACATTCGCCGTCTCAGCAAAGCCCCGCGCAAACTCTGCAATGCAGCAATTGCGCCCTCCAGCCTGTGGAACCATGTGACCCGTGGGCTGTTAGTCTCCTGAACGAGCCACACAAGCGAACAGGAGGCATCAATGACGACAGATTTGTTTATCGCTTCATTTTTGATTCTCGCTTTGGCCGCAATCGCTATCGTTTCGCTGACCACGCAACGGGGCAGCGAAGAGAAAAAGCGCCAAAGATCGTCATTGCATAGCCATTCCCGGCGCGACGACGAACGATAATCAAAGGTTTAGTGCGGGCCATCCGCACGTCAAGAAAACGAAATCAAAAACTCGGCGGCGTACATGCACTTACAACAATGCATTGTACGTCGCCGATGTTTCTGAACCGGTGCGGCAAGCGGCTGTCAAAAAGATAGCCATCCCCCGGTGCAAGCACGGCGACGGCATCATCGACCGTCACCTCAATCTCTCCGGAAATAACCACACCAGCCTCTTCGCCCTCATGCACCAGCAGTTCGGGGCCTGTATCCGCGCCGGGCGGGTAGGTTTCGTGCAGCACCTGCAAGGAGTGTTGCTCCGCATTGCCAAGCTGGCGCAGCGACACCTGACCGTCATAGGTGGGAGAGACTTTGGTAAACTCACTCTCGCGGTAAAAGACCTTGGGCGATTGCGTATCTTCCAGCGTTGAAAAGAATTCAGCCATGCTGATCGGGATCGCGTCCAGCAGGCTTTTCAAAGACGCGACCGAGGGGCTCGTCTTGTTCTTCTCGATCAGGGAGATGGTGCCATTGGTCAGCCCTGCCTTGGTCGCCAGTTCGCGCTGAGACAGGCCGCGTTCTTCTCGAATCGATCTTAGTCTTTGACCTATGTCCACGTCCGGTCCCCGGATTATTTCTGTCAGCTTCCTAACCCGTATCTTGGTGCGATCACAGGCAAATTTTGGCGCAGCCGATTCAACTGACGCGCGCTGAAGCAAATCTATATTGACAATTAAATTAAACGCAATAAGAGGATTTTAAACGCGGGTCGCGTTTCAACAAGAGGATTTGTATATGCCTAGTACTGTCAAAAAGCAGCCGCGCAAGGCCGCTGCAAAGAAACCGGCAAAAAGCAGCGTCGTGCCCGACATGCTTGATGCAAACGTATCTGTCGAAACCAACGCTCAGTTGATCGCCCGCCGTGAACAGGCTGTTCCACGTGGCGTTGCCTCTGCGGCGCCGATCTATGCGAAATACGCCGAGAACGCAGAACTTTGGGACGTGGATGGCAACCGCTACATCGACTTTGTCGGCGGCATCGGCGTGCTGAACACCGGCCACCGTCACCCCAAGGTGATCGCGGCAGCCAAGGCGCAAGAAGACCAATACACGCACACCAGCTTTCAGGTTGTGCCCTACGCCCCCTATATCGAACTGGCGGAAAAGCTGAACGCGCTGGCCCCCGGTGATGCGCCCAAGAAAACGCTGCTGGTCACAACCGGTGCCGAGGCGGTGGAAAACGCGGTCAAGATCGCCCGGGCTGCAACCGGCCGCCCCGGTGTGATCGCCTTTACCGGCGGCTACCACGGGCGCACGCTGCTGACGCTGGGGATGACGGGTAAAATCTCTCCTTACAAAAAAGACGTTGGTCCCTTCCCGTCCGATATCTTCCGCGCGCCTTTCCCATCGCCTCGCGACGGGATCACGGTCGAGGATGCGATCACCGGCCTGAAGAACCTCTTTCTGACCGATGCGCAGCCCGAACGTGTGGCCGCCATCATCATCGAGCCCGTCTTGGGCGAGGGTGGGTATACCCCCGTGCCGTTCGAGATGATGCACCAGCTGCGCGAGATCTGTGACCAGCACGGTATCATGCTGATCGCCGACGAAGTGCAGGCGGGCTTTGGCCGGACCGGCAAATGGTTTGCCATCGAACACTCCGGCGTTACCCCCGATCTGATCACCGTCGCAAAGTCGATGGCGGGTGGCTATCCTCTGGCGGGTGTGATTGGCCGCGCTGATGTGATGGACGCGATGATCCCCGGCGGGTTGGGTGGCACTTACGGGGGCAACCCCGTCGCCTGTGCCGCAGCGCTTGCCGCGATCGAGGCGATCGAGGAAGAAGGCCTGCTGCAGCGGTCGCTGGACATGGGGGAACACCTCAAGGCGCGCTTTGCCGAGATCGGCGCACGCTCTGCGCCTTTCCGCATGTGGGATATCCGCGGTCTTGGTGCGATGGTCGCGGTCGAGTTTGTGACCGACTTTGACACGGCGACACCGGACGGTGATTTCACCAAACGTGTTATTGCGCACGCGCTCAAGCGCGGTCTGCTGCTGCTGAGCTGTGGCATGCAGGGCAACGCCGTGCGTGTGATGGTGCCGCTGACCGCGTCGGATGCGATCATCGAAGAGGGGCTTGGGATTTTCGAAGCCTCCGTCGCTGCCGCGGTCGCCGAAGAAGCAAAATAAGCTCTGTCGTCAAAATGAAAGGCGCGCCGGGAAACCTGCGCGCCTTTTGTGTTTCCGGTCTTGGGCGCGTTTAATCAAACGGTACAAAGCTGTCGGCCTGCGCCCGCGCCCAACGGGTTTTATTGCCGTTATAGTCGGGCGATTGATCATCCAGCAGATAGCCTTCGGGCAGGTAGCCATAGACCTGATCACCCTGCACCATGCTGTTATCGCTTTGCCGCATCATCATATGGCGGGGCAGGAAATCGCTGGGGTGCTCTAGGCCGGCGGCGCCTGTCATCTCGCCCAAGGCCATCAGCGTATTGCGGTGGAACCGCGCGACACGCTGGCTTTTGTCATCCACATCCAAGGCGCGTTGGCGCGTGGGGTCTTGGGTCGCGACGCCGACGGGGCAGTGATTGGTGTGGCACGCCTGTGCCTGGATACAGCCCACCGCAAACATGAACCCGCGGGCGGAATTGCACCAATCCGCGCCCAAAGCCAGCGCACGGGCGATATCAAAGGCGGATACGACCTTGCCCGCCGCGCCTAGTTTCACCTGATCGCGAATACCGGCACCGCGCAGGGTGTTGTGCACAAAGGTCAGCCCCTCGACCATCGGCATGCCGACGTGGTTGGCGAATTCAAGCGGGGCAGCGCCCGTGCCGCCTTCGGTGCCGTCGACGACGATAAAGTCAGGCACGATCCCCGTATCCAGCATCGCTTTGACCATACACATGAATTCCCGCTGGTGGCCGATGCACAGCTTGAACCCCACAGGCTTGCCGCCCGACAGATCGCGCAGCTTGCCCAGAAACTCCATCATCTGAACAGGAGAGGTGAACGCCGAATGGGCAGCGGGCGAGATACAGTCGTGCCCCATCGGGATGCCCCGTGCCGCCGCGATCTCGGCACTGATCTTCGATGCGGGCAGCATGCCACCATGACCGGGTTTGGCACCCTGGCTCAACTTAAGCTCGATCATCTTGATCTGGTCGCTTGCGGCCTGCTCCTTGAATTTGTCGGGGTCGAACTGCCCGTCTTCTGTGCGGCAGCCAAAATAGCCCGACCCGATTTCATAGATCAGGTCTCCGCCCCCCTCGCGGTGATAGCGGCTGATCCCGCCTTCGCCGGTGTCATGGGCGAACTGGCCCATCTTGGCCCCCTTGTTCAGGGCGCTGATCGCATTGGCCGATAGCGATCCAAAGCTCATCGCCGAGATATTGTAGATCGACGCGTCATAGGGCTGCTTGCAGTCCTTGTTGCCGATGGTCACGCGAAAATCCGTGTCGGTGATATGGACCGGCTGGACCGAATGGGTGACCCATGAATACCCCGCATCATAGACCCGCATCCGCGTGCCAAAAGGCCGCGCGTCTTCCACGCCTTTGGCGCGTTGATAGACCAGCGACCGGTCATCACGGCTAAAGGGCTCTTCGTCCTGATCGGATTCAATCAGATACTGCCTGATTTCCGGGCGGATACCTTCAAAGAAAAACCGCATGTGTCCCAGCACCGGATAGTTGCGCAGGATCGAATGTCTGGTCTGGATCAGGTCGTACACCCCCATACCCGCGAGGATGCCGAAGATCGCTGACGGGAGGACCATCCACCACGACCACAGCGCTGTGAGCATCGCGAACGCGCCGAAAAGGACGACGACAGTCGCAAAAAGGCCAAAGCGGCCGAGGGATTTGAGTGCTTTCATGTGGGGCTCCTGCTCGCGCGTCTGGGTCGAAAATCGCTGCTTTTTCGGTTATATAGCACAAATAACCCGAAAGTACCGCGCGGCGAAGGCAGATGTCCGGCACATATTCCGGCCCGCAGTTTTGATTTTGTGCCGCTGCGCGCTAGTATTTTTAGGCACAGGATTGGGGGAAGTGAAATAAATATGGAAAATCAGTTTATTACATCGTTTTTCGCGTTGCGATTTACCATACGCGTCCACTAAATGACGGGTGCCATGTGTACCGCATAGTGAAAATAATTCATGATTTCACGCCGCGATTCGCACAGGGTCAGAGCATTATTTCGGGGAAAAATCGCAATAAATCAGCTTGTTTTGCTTCGGAATATCTGCGCTCATTTCAACCATGACGGAGAGCATGCGCATCAATGACGTGTGTTCAGACAATTAAGTTGGGAGACTTCAAATGACTATTTTCAAGTCCATCGCCATCGCCTCTGCACTGGTCGCGGGTACCGCCGCCACCGCGCAGGAGAAATTCATCACCATCGGGACCGGCGGCCAGACCGGCGTCTACTTTGTTGTGGGTCAGTCGATCTGCCGCTTGGTAAACCGTGACAGCGCCAAAACCGGCCTGAAATGTACCGCTCCGTCCACCGGTGGTTCCATCGCCAACATCAACGCCATCAAGGCGGGTGACATGGACATGGGTGTTGCCCAGTCCGACTGGCAGTTCCACGCGTACAACGGGTCTTCGCAGTTCGAAGGCGACAAGTTCGACAAAGAGCGCGCGGTCTTTTCCGTACACGCCGAACCCTTCAACGTCATCGCGCGTGCCGATTCCGGCATCGAAAGCTTTGACGACCTGAAAGGCAAACGCGTCAACGTCGGCAACCCCGGTTCAGGTCAGCGCGCCACGATGGAAGTCGTTCTGGACGCCAAAGGCTGGACAATGGATGACTTCGCGCTCGCATCCGAGCTGAAGCCAGCCGAACAGGCCGCCGCTTTGGGCGATAACAAGGTCGACGCGATCATCTATACCGTGGGCCACCCCAACGGGTCGATCCAGGAAGCCGTGTCCACCGTTGACGCCAAGCTGGTGCCGGTTGAAGGCGAAGCGATCGACAAGCTGGTCGCCGATAACCCCTTCTACGCATACTCCACCATCCCCGGTGGCATGTACAAAGGCACCGACGCGGATGTGAAGACATTCGGCGTGAAAGCGACCTTTGTGACCTCCGCTGATGTGGACGAGGAAGTCGTGTACGAAGTTGTAAAAGCTGTGTTCGACAACTTTGACCGCTTCAAAAAGCTGCACCCCGCGTTTGAGAACCTCAAAGAAGAAGAGATGATCAAAGACGGTCTGTCCGCCCCTCTGCATGATGGTGCGGCGAAGTACTACAAAGAGCGTGGCTGGATTGAATAAGCCCGCCGCTTGACCATTCGCGAATGCGAGGAGGGCCTCGCGTTCGCATCCTGCGGCAACGACCGCAGTCGACCGACAATAAACGTGCACCTGTCCTGATACGGGGCCACCAAGGGGACGAAGATGTCACAGAACGATCAACACCAAGCCGCCGCTGTAGAAGCCGAAGCCGCCGGAAAAGGCGGGCTGAGCCAAAGCGAACTGGACGAACTTGTCGCGTCTTCGGACACGGGCGGCAGGTCAGCGACCGGTAGCGTTGGCGTCTTTCTGGCGTTGACCGCGCTGGCGTGGTCGCTGTTCCAGCTGTGGATCGCCTCCCCGCTTCCTTTTGTTTTCGGCTGGGGTGTTTTTAACGATACCGAAGCCCGGTCAATCCACCTGGCCTTTGCTATCTTCCTTGGCATCGCCGCCTTCCCCGCCGCGCGCACCAAGGTGCAGCTGGGGCTGGGAATTATCGTGCCCGTCGTGCTGGCCTATCTGTTCATGGTCGCGGCCAAAGACGGCACGCCGACCTGGTGGATCCCGCTGGTCGCCATCGTCATTGTCGCATGTGTCGTGCTTGGATCGCCCAAAGACCGTATCCCCTTGTGGGAATGGGCCTTGGCGCTGGTTGGCGCGGCGGCTGCGTTGTATCTGTTTGTGTATTATCGCGAAATCTCGGGCCGTGTCGGTGCACCGAACATGCAAGATACGGTTGTTTTCGTGATCGGCATCATGATCCTGCTAGAGGCAACGCGCCGCGCCCTTGGGCCTGCGCTGATGATCGTTGCGTCGGTCTTCCTTGTCTATAACGTCTTGGGCCCGATGATGCCGGATATCATCGCGCATAAGGGCAACTCGCTTTCCGAGATCGTGAACCACCAGTGGATCACCACCGAAGGTGTGTTCGGCATCGCGCTTGGTGTCTCGACGTCTTTCGTATTCCTCTTCGTCCTGTTCGGCGCGCTGCTGGATAAGGCCGGTGCCGGTAACTATTTCATCCAGGTCGCCTTCAGCATGATGGGCCACATGAAAGGCGGGCCTGCGAAGGCTGCTGTTGTGTCCTCTGCCATGACGGGGCTGATCTCTGGCTCCTCTATCGCCAACGTCGTGACCACGGGGACATTTACCATTCCGCTGATGAAAAAGGTGGGGTTCAGCTCTGAAAAGGCCGGCGCGGTCGAGGTTGCGTCTTCGGTCAACGGTCAGATCATGCCGCCCGTCATGGGAGCCGCAGCGTTCCTGATGGTTGAATATGTGGGCATCCCCTATTTCGATGTGGTGAAACACGCGTTTCTGCCCGCGGTGATCTCTTACATCGCGCTGGTGTATATTGTGCACCTCGAAGCGCTGAAGGCCGGTATGGTCGGGTTGGAACGCCCCTATACGCCCAAGCCGATTGTGCAGCGCTTGCTGGTGTCCGCCTTTATCATCGCCTGCATCTGCGCGCTGAGCTTTGCTGTCTACTATGGCATGGGCTGGCTGCGTCCTGCTTTCCCCAACAGCGCGGGCTATATCATCTTTGCCTTGCTGACCGCGGTCTATGCCGGTCTGCTGTATATCGGGTCGAAGGAAGAGCCGCTGGTACTGGATGATCCGAACGAGCCGGTAACGCGTCTGCCCTTGCCCGGTCCAACGGTGCGGTCGGGCCTGCACTTTATCCTGCCGATTGTCGTGCTGGTCTGGGCCTTGATGGTGGATCGTCTGTCCCCTGGCCTGTCGGCGTTCTGGGCCACGACCTACATGATCTTTATCCTCGTGACACAGCGCCCGCTGACGGCGATTTTCCGGGGCGAAAGCCAGTTTGCCAATGATGTGGTTGCGGGGGTGCGTGACCTGATCGACGGCTTGGTCGTCGGGGCGCGCAACATGATCGGTATCGGTATCGCCACGGCGACCGCCGGTATCATCGTGGGCGTGGTCAGCCAGACCGGCGTTGGGTCGGCGCTTGCCGATGTGGTCGAGGTTCTGTCGGGCGGCAATATCCTTGCGATCCTGTTCCTGACCGCGATCCTGTCGCTGATCCTTGGGATGGGGTTGCCGACAACGGCGAACTATATCGTCGTGTCGGCCCTGCTGGCACCTGTCATTGTGACACTGGGGCAGCAGAACGGTCTGATCGTGCCGCTGATCGCCGTGCACCTGTTCGTATTCTACTTTGGCATCATGGCTGATGTGACGCCTCCGGTCGGGCTGGCGAGCTTTGCCGCCGCGGCTGTGTCCGGTGGGGATCCGATCAAGACCGGTGTCGTCGCGTTCTTCTACAGCTTGCGGACGGCGGCGCTGCCGTTCCTGTTCATCTTCAACACCGAACTTCTGCTGATTGATGTAACGATGGTGCAGGGTATATTCGTCTTCATTGTCGCGACCTTTGCGATGCTGTTGTTTGCAGCAGCGACCCAGGGCTGGTTCCTTGCGCGAAACCGCTTCTACGAGACGATTGCCCTCTTGCTGATCGCCTTTACCCTGTTCCGGCCCGGTTTCTGGATGGATATGGTCTTTCCGCCCTATACCGAAGAAGCACCGGCCGAGATTGTACAGGCCGCGGCCGACACACCGCTTGGAGAGGATCTGCGCCTGCGCGTCGCGGGTATCAATGATCTGGGTGATCCGATCGAATTTGTCGCCCTTCTGCCCATCAACGAAGGCACCACGGGCGAAGAACGGCTGGAGGCTGCCGGCGTGATCACCCGTGTCGAGGGCGACCAGATGTTCATCGACGACGTTCTGTACAACTCTGCCGCGCAATCGGCGGGTCTGGATTGGGACCAAGAGGTGCTGCGCGTGCTCAAACCCGTCGCAACCCCAAGTAAATACTGGATGTTTATCCCTGCGCTGTTGTTGCTGGCCCTCGTGGTCGTCATGCAACGGGGCCGCAATGCACGTGCGGCCCGCAAAGCAGCGGTGGTGTAACAGATTAGTTTGTGCATGTTACGCATAGAAGCCATGCAAATGACGGTGGGTTCGCCATCACGTCACGTGTTTAATATTCCCAACAATGGGAGTATGGACTTGTCACCTTGGGCGTATGGGCGGAGTATTTCCGGCCCCTTCCGCCCGTTTGGACGGAGTGACAAGTTATGACACCTTTTGCGATTGCAGGCGTGCAGATGTACGTCAACGCGCTGGAGTCCAACGTCGATGGCATGATCCAGCGACTGGACATCCTGATGGCGCGTTTTCCCTGGACCCAGATGGTCCTGTTTTCCGAGCTGGCCCCCTTTGGCCCGCTTGACCGGTTTGCATTGCCCCCCGAGAATGAAACGCTCGAGGTGTTTCAGGCCGCTGCACGCAAGCACCGTGTCTGGCTGATCCCCGGCTCCATGTTCCTCAAGAACCCCGAGGACGGGCGCGTGTACAACACTGCCGTTGTTATCAACCCCGAGGGCGAGATCATCCGCCGCTACGCCAAGATGTTCCCGTTCCGGCCCTATGAATCCGGCATCGCGGCGGGCACCGAATTCTGTGTTTTCGACGTGCCGGAAGTCGGGCGTTTCGGCTTGTCGATCTGCTATGACATGTGGTTCCCCGAAACCACGCGCCAGTTGACCAGCCAAGGCGTCGAGGTTCTGCTGACACCGGTTCTGACCGGCACCACCGACCGTGACGCAGAGCTGGCGATTGCCCGCGCGACCGCGGCGCAGTTCCAGTGTTATGTCTTTGCTGTCAACGGTCTGGGCGCAGGTGGCGTCGGTAAATCGCTGGTCGTCGATCCGACATCGATGGTCCTGCACCAGTCCGCCGGTCAGGAAGACATGTTCCCGATCGAAGTCGATCTGTCGATGGTGCGTCGTCAGCGCGAAACCGGCATGAAGGGTCTGGGGCAGGTGCTTAAATCCTTCCGCGACCGGTCTACCGACTTCTCGATCTATGACCGTTCCAGCGGGACGGACGCCTATCTGAACACGCTTGGCCCGCTTGAGGTGCCCCATCAGGGGACCCGCGCCGGTCTGCACGTCGATGTGCCCGCGCAGCGGGTACCGGACGCGCCCGTGTTCAAAGGGCATGAAACAACGACACCTGCGGTTCAGCCGGGCTTTGCCCCCGAACCGCTGCCAAATCCAACGGCGGGGACTGCCAATATCACGGCCCCTGCCGAAACACCTGTGGCTCCGGCTGCAGCGACACCAAATCCACCCGTAAAGCCCGGTGATCTGCCGGGCAGCGGGCCGACATCTAGCGGCTAGGCTGCGGCGTTCAGGTCCGGCGCTTTTCAAAAGTGCCGGACACCGGGATGCAGCAGTCGACCGCCCAAAGCGGAGTACGATTGATGCATTCTATGAACGATTATTCGTCGGCAATTCAGCTGAGGTCCGACCGATGGAGCGCGCTGCGTGAAGCGGCGAGCGGCCTGACCCGCGCCACCACAGCCAAGGAAATCGAAGCCCTGCGCAGCAAATGCGCCGCGCTGTTTGACTCCCTGTCGCTGATCGAACCCTATTGGGCCTTTCCGGGCATGGCGGCGTTCGAACACCTGCAACGGATGCTGAATAACAACAGCTTTGACGACATGGCCTTTGCGGTGAACCGCATCACGCGGGCGCTGACAACAGGGGCCTATCGCCGTCGCACCATCCCGCTGGAACGCGACAGCATCGATCACGACGAACATGACGACGAGGCGATGCTCTCTCCCGAGGCGCGGGCGCTGACCAAACCGTATTTCGAGGTGCTGATCGTTGATGATGTGAACGACCAGCAAGAGCGCTGGCTGAAATCCAACGTCAGCCGGATGCGCCGCCCCGAAGACCCGTTCCACTACGAAGCCGTGGTGGTCAAATCCATCGAAGACGCGCTGATCGCGGTGCTGTTCAACCATAATATCCAGGCCATCGTGGTGCGCCCGGGCCTGACGCTCAAGTCCAAGATGGACGAGACGATACTGGTGCGCTACCTCGCCCGCGCCGGCGGGCAAGAAGAGATCGACAAGCTCCAGCCCGAGAACTACGGCCCCGAACTTTGCCGCATGATCGCCAAGGTTCGCCCCGAACTGGACGCCTATCTGGTGACCGAACGGTCGGTCGAGGATATCGCGGGTCTGGATCTGGGGATCTGCCGTCGGGTCTTTTATAACCAAGAAGACTTTATGGAGCTGCATCTGAACATTTTGCGCGGGGTGCAGGCGCGGAACAAATCGCCGTTCTTCACGGCGCTTGTCGAATATTCCAAACAGCCCACGGGCGTTTTCCACGCGATGCCGATCAGCCGCGGCAAGTCGATCACGCGGTCGCATTGGATTCAGGACATGGGCGCGTTCTACGGGCCGAACATCTTTTTGGCCGAAACCTCTGCCACCTCGGGCGGACTGGACAGCTTGCTTGAACCACACGGGCCGATCAAAGAGGCGCAAGAACTGGCCAGTCGCGCCTTCGGGTCCAAGCAGACGTTCTTCGCCACCAATGGCACTTCGACCTGCAACAAGATCGTGGTGCAGGCTCTGGTGCGCCCCGGTGACATCGTGCTGGTCGACCGCGATTGCCACAAATCCCACCACTACGGGATGGTGCTGGCGGGGGCGCAGGTGTGCTATCTTGATAGCTATCCGCTGAATGAATATTCGATGTACGGTGCCGTGCCCCTGCGCGAAATCAAGCATCAGCTTCTGGCGCTCAAGGCCGCGGGCAAGCTGGATCAGGTGCGCATGTTGCTGCTGACAAACTGTACCTTTGACGGGCTGGTCTATAACGTCGAACGGGTGATGGAGGAATGTCTGGCGATCAAGCCCGACCTCATTTTCCTGTGGGACGAGGCGTGGTTCGCTTTTGCCCGTTTCAACCCGACCTATCGCCAACGTACGGGCATGAACGCAGCCAATACCCTGCGCGCGCGGTTCAAGTCGGACGACCACCGCATCGCCTATGAAAAGCAACAGGCTGAACTGAAGGATGCCGACGACGAGACGCTGCTGAACACGCGTTTGATCCCTGCGCCGGATTCGAGGGTGCGGGTCTATACCACGCAATCGACCCATAAAACGCTGACCTCCCTGCGGCAGGGATCGATGATTCACGTGAATGATCAGGACTTTAAGGGCGAGGTCGAACAAAGCTTTCACGAAGCCTATATGACCCATACCTCGACCTCGCCGAACTACCAGATCATCGCCTCGCTTGATGTGGGGCGACGACAGGTAGAGCTTGAAGGCTTCGAATTCGTGCAGCGCCAGATCGAGGCCGCTTTGTCCATGCGTCGTGCGATTGCAGACCACCCGCTGCTGAGCAAATACTTCAAGGTGCTGACAGCGGGCGACATGATCCCCGAGGAATACCGCGAAAGCGGGGTGACCAGCTATTACCATCAGGAACAGGGCTGGACCGATATGTGGGACTGCTGGGAGAAAGACCAGTTCGTCCTTGATGCCAGCCGCGTGACGCTGCTGGTCGGTGGGACGGGCTGGGACGGTGACACGTTCAAGACCGATATCCTGATGGATAAATACGGCATCCAGATCAACAAGACCTCGCGCAACACGGTCTTGTTCATGACCAATATCGGCACCACGCGGTCCAGCGTCGCCTATCTGATCGAGGTGCTGGTCGAGATCGCGAAATCGCTGGATGACCGTCTGGATGACGCCAGCAAGATGGAGCGTCGGTCTTTCGACAACCGCGTCGCCAACCTGATGGAGAACTACCCGCCGCTGCCGGACTTCAGCCGCTTTCACGAGGCCTTCCGCAACGACGACGTCACCTCCGAAGGGGATATCCGCACGGCGTTCTTCCTCGCTTATGACGAGAAGAACACCGATTACCTAGAGTTGAACGGCACGCTGAAAGAGGCGATGGACGCCAACCAGACGGTCGTGTCCGCCAGCTTTATCATCCCCTATCCCCCCGGCTTTCCCATCCTCGTCCCCGGACAGGTGGTAAGCCAGGAAATCCTGTCGTTCATGCGGAATTTGGACGTCAGCGAAATCCACGGTTACCGCCCCGATCTGGGGCTGCGCGTCTTTACGGATGCGGCGCTGAAACGGGTGCGCAAGAAAAACCTGTCGTCTTCACCTGACTAAGATTAAGCAAAGGACCAAATATCATGACAACGACTGTTCTCAAGAATATCTCGGAAATTCGCCGGTTCTTTCACCGTAACGAAGACCCTGTTTACTTTATCTCGGCCACGAACTTTAACCTTCTTGGTCTCGATGAGTGGGTGAAAAACTTTAAGTATATCTGCTACATCGACTGCTACGGCGGCAAGCACCCCAATGTGTTCTGCCCCTCGGAACAGCCCCACGCTGAATTCCAGAGCATCGAAGACATCAACAACTATCTGTTGCAGCACAAAGAAGTCATCGATTTCGTCAAGCGGCGCGGTGGCAAGCCCAAGTTCGTGTTCCTGATGTTCGACGAGGAAACCGAACGCCTGTCGAAAGAACTGGGGGCGGATGTCTGGTTCCCCAAGGCCAAGCTGCGCCAAAAGATGGACAACAAGATCGAAACCGTGCGGATCGGTAACAAGGCCGGTGTGCCGTCGGTGCCGAACGTGCTGGCCGAGGTCAAGGATTACGAAGACCTCAAGAAGACCTGCGAGAAGGCCGGGATCGGCCATGATCTGGTGCTGCAATCCGCCTTTGGTGACAGTGGCCACACGACGTTCTTTATCAAGTCCGAAGCAGACTTCCGCCGTCATGAATCCGAGATCGTCGGCGAGGGCGAGATCAAGATCATGAAGCGGATCGACTGCCGCGGTTCCGCGATCGAGGCTTGTGCCACCAAAGAAGGCACGATCGTTGGCCCCTTGATGACGGAACTGGTCGGTTTCAAGGATCTGACGCCCTATCGCGGGGGCTGGTGTGGCAATGAAATTCTGTCGACCGCTTTCCCGCCCAAGGTCCGTCAGAAAGCGCGCGAGCTGACCTATAAGTTCGGCGAACAGCTGCGCAAGGAAGGTTATCGCGGCTATTTCGAGCTCGACTTCCTGATCGACAAAAAGACCGGTGACATCTGGCTGGGCGAGCTGAACCCGCGCATCACGGGCGCGTCGTCGATGACAAACCACGCCGCCTTTGCCCACGCGGATGCGCCCTTGTTCCTGTTCCACCTGCTGGAATTCAGCAAGAAGAAGTTCAATCTGGATGTAGAAGAGTTGAATAACCGTTGGGCCGACCCCGAGATGATCGACGGTTGGAGCCAGATGGTGATCAAACATACCGAAGACAGCGTCGATATCTGCACCGAAGCGCCCGAAACGGGCATTTACAAGATGCTGGAAGATGGCCGCGTTGTGTTCGACCGTTTCGATTATCACCGTCGCGCCGTGGAATCCGAGAACGAAGCGTTCTTCCTGCGCATCCTGCAACCGGGTGATTACCGCTATGAAGGGGCCGATATTGGCATCCTTGTGACCCGCGGTCGGTCGATGACGAAGTCTTTCCAGTTGAATGAGCGCGCGAAAAAGTGGATTCACGGGATCAAGCAATCGGTGAACGGTCGTCCTCTGCCCGTTGCAGAGGCGGGTCCGGCGATGTCTGATCCGGCGTTCAAAATCCTCTAAGCACCGAAAGGGCAGCACATGCTGTGGCGTGCCATTTCAGAAGAATTGCCCGGTCCCAAATGGGCCGGGCTTTTCGCCGAATACTGGCCTCACTACCGTAAATGGTGGCTGAAGGAGGGCGAGCCCGCGCGCCCGACCTATGCCGAATGTCGTCGTGCGCTCAAGGCGCATATGCCCGACCTCATCCCGCTGTACGAAGATCTATGTGATCAGGCGGGCGGGGGTGATCTGGCGGCAAGGTTCCTGAGCTTTTACTGCCCGCCGCCCTATCTGTCGGGATGCAGTCAGGCGGTTTGGGGCGGCAAGGAACCTGTCATGGTGCGCAACTATGACTATAACACCAACGCTTTCGACAGTCTGGTGCTGCACACCGGCTGGAAGGGGCGCCGCGTGATGGGCACCTCTGACGGGTTGTTCGGGCTGGTGGACGGGGTGAACGACGCGGGGCTGTCTATATCGCTTACCTTTGGGGGCCGTCGTGTGGTGGGGGTGGGCTTTGGCGTGCCGCTGATCCTGCGCTATGTGCTGCAAACCTGCGAGACTGCCGAGCAAGCGGGCGAAATTCTGGCACGTGTGCCGACCCACATGAGCTATAACGTCACGGTGCTGGACCGCAAACGCAAGTATCTAACGGCGCTGATGGCACCGGATCGGCCTGCGATCATCACCAAGGCGGCGGTGGCGACCAACCATCAGGAGAACGTCGAATGGATCAGCCATGCGCGCTTTACGGCGACGGTTGAACGCGAGAGATATCTGCTGCAACGGTTGCGGTTCCACCGTGATCCGGAAGAGAAATTCATCAACACGTTCCTGAAACCGCCGCTCTATTCGCACCAGTTCAACGCAGGCTTCGGCACGCTTTATACCGCTGTCTATCGCCCCCGCAAACGCGAGATGGAGCATCGCTGGCCCGGAACCGTCTGGCATCAGAAGCTGGACGCGTTCGAGGAAGGGTCGCGCAACGTCCTGATGCCGGGGGTTGTGGCGTAACTCTATCCCTGCACACGAAAAAAGGCGGGGCACATACCCCGCCTTTGTGTTTCGCTGTAGCCTAATTCAAGCGGCTTTGCGGTTGTGTTCACCTTCTTCGACTTCCTCGACGATCTTGGCGATAAACGCATCCAGATCTTCCGGGGAGCGGCTGGTGATAATGCCTTGGTCCACGACGACTTCGCTGTCCTCGTAATGCGCACCGGCGTTTTTCACATCCGTCGCGATTGAGGCGTAGGAGGTTGCGGCGCGGCCTTTGATAATGCCTGCTTCGATCAGCAGCCAAGGGGCGTGGCAGATCGCGGCAACGGTCTTGCCTGCGTCAGCAAAGCTTTTGATCAGCGATACGGCGTCCTTGTTGGCGCGCAGCAGGTCGGGGTTGATCTGACCGCCGGGCAGGACAATCGCGTCATAGTCATCAACAGTGACATCCGACAGGGCTTTGTCGGCAGCAACTGTGTTGCCCCAGTCGTCTTTGTCCCAGCCCTTGATGTCTTTGCCATCAGGGGTGGCAACATGCACGGTGGCCCCTTTGGCCTTGAGGTCATTCAACGGGCGCTCCAGCTCGGATTGCTCGAAACCATTGGTGGATAGGATCAGAATTTTCGCGTCTGTGATCTGTGTCATTAGAAAGCTCCTTTCATCTTCGCTATCTTCACCGACACAACAAAGACACTGCGCGAATGTTCCAGCGCTGGAACCTGTATTGACGGGATTCCGCCGACGTGGAGGATGAACTTTTCGTGTCCAGAATTCGATACACACGGTTTGTGATCTCCTTTATACCAAGGGGATGAAAGACACCGTCGACCCTGCACCATCCGTCAATCTGGAGGAGATCATCGTCTGCCCCCAATGCGACGCCGTGTATCACCTCAAGGTGCCCAAGGTCGGCGAGAAGGCGGTGTGCGAGCGGTGCCATACCGTGTTGATCGAACCGCGCAAAAAGGCGGGGCTGAAGATCATTGCCATCGCCATTGCCACCTTTGTTCTGATCCTTGGTGCGACGTTCTTTCCGTTTCTGGATATTGATGCGGCGGGCAACAAGAACTCTGTCTCTGTGATGGACGCGGCGCTGGCGTTTTCCAGCGGGCCGCTTTTGCTGCTGTCGCTGGCGACGGCTGCCTTGATTATGCTGGTGCCCTTGGCGCGGGTGATGCTGACGCTTTATGTACTGGTCCCCATCGTGCTGGACCTGCCGCCCGCACGCCACGCAATGCAGGCGTTCCGCCTGTCGCAAGCGTTGCAACCGTGGTCGATGGCCGAGATTTTCGCGCTTGGCTGTGCCGTGGCGCTGGTGAAGATTGCCGATCTGGCAACTGTGGGGTTTGGGCCAGCTTTCTGGATGTTTTGTGGTTTGGTTGTTCTGATTGTGGCGCAGGACAAATTCATGTGTAAATGGTCGGTATGGAATTCGCTGGAAAATCCCAAAAAATCCTAAGCGCCCGCGAAATGGGGTTGGTGGCCTGCACACGGTGTACCCGTGCGTGGCCTATCGGCACGCCTGTCTGCCAACGCTGCGGCCACAAGATGCTGTCGCGTGACTTTGGCAGTATGCAGCGGGTCTGGGCGTTCTGGGTCGTGGGGCTGATGTGCTATATCCCCGCCAATATGTACCCGATGCTGAAAACGCGGACCCTGTTTCAGGTGGATGAAAGCACCATCGTCGGCGGTGCGGTCGAACTGGCGCATCACGGCTCTTACGGTATTGCCTTTATCATCCTGCTCGCGTCGGTCGCGATCCCGCTGGCCAAGTTCTGGGCAATCGCTTATCTGGCGGTCAGCGTTAAGACGCGTAATGCCGCGGCACATCGGTCGCGCCATGTGATGTATGAAATTGTCGAGTATATCGGCCGCTGGTCTATGATCGATATCTTTGTGGTTGCGATCCTTTCGTCGCTGGTGCAACTCAAAACCCTTGCGACCATTAACCCCGGCCCTGCGAGCATGTTCTTCGCCTTGTCGGTCATTTTTACCATGCTTTCTGCACAGGCCTTCGACTCCAGACTGATCTGGGACACGAATGCTTTCGATGGGGATCCCGATCAACATGTCTGACACGCCACCCGAGGTTAAGGTTAAATCCGCGCGCAAACTGTTCCTGAGCGGCGCGTCGATCGTCTGGATCATTCCGATCCTGGCGTTGGTTGCGGCTTTGGGCGTTGCGTTCAGCAGCTATAATTCCCGCGGTCCGGTGATTTTTGTCGAATTTGACAAAGGCGCCGGCATCAAGGCGGGCGAGACCGAATTGCGTTACCGTGACGTGACCGTTGGCCGGGTCGAGGAAGTCGGCTTTACCACCGGTCTGGGCAAGGTCGTCGCGTCGATCCGCGTGGACAAGAATGTGGCCCCCTTTATCGACGCCAGCGCGTCCTTCTGGATCGTCCAGCCCGAGGTTTCGGCGCAGGGGATCTCGGGGTTGGGTACGGTGCTCAGCGGCGTCTATATCGAGGGCAGCTGGAATGACGAAGTAGGCGATTTTGCCGAACGGTTCGTCGGGTCGGATTCGCCACCGCTGATCCGCGCCGGGCAATCCGGTCTGCAAATCGCCTTTCGCACCGTCGGCAACGGCACCCTGACCGATGATGCCCCGATCCTGTATCGTGGGATCGAGGTTGGCCGTTTGGGCAAGGCAGAGATCGCCCCACGCGGGAACTTTGCCATCGTAGAGGCGCTGATTTACGAAGAGCACCGCAACCTGATCAACAGCAGCACACGCTTCTGGGACAGCTCTGGTTTCAGCCTCTCCCTTGGGCCAGGTGGTGCCGAGATCGACTTTCAGTCCATTGCGACGCTTATCGGGGGCGGGGTGACGTTTGATACATTCGTTTCCGGCGGCGACCGCGTGCAAGACGGCACCGTATTCGACATTTTCCCAAGCAAGGAAGACGCCCGCAGCGCGGTTTTCAACGCCTCGGAAGTCGAGCCGCTGCTGATCAACGTGATCTTTGATGAAAACGTCTCCGGACTGGCCGTCGGCGCCCCTGTCGAGCTGAGCGGTCTGAACATCGGCGAGGTCGACTCCCTTGCCGGTATCGTGGATTACGACCAGTTTGGTGACAGCCGCGTGCGGTTGAACGTGACGCTGGCCATCCAGCCCGCGCGGCTTGGCCTGCCGGGGGATGTATCTGCCGAAAGCGCGCTGGCGTTCTTGCAAGACCGTGTTGTGAACGGTCTGCGCGCGCGGCTTGCCTCTGCCAGCCTGTTGACCGGTGGTCTGAAGGTTGAACTGGTGGTGGTCGAAGACGCGCCAAGCGGGCGTCTGGTGGCCGCGGGCGAAAACTTCCCTGTTATGCCAACGACCAAGAACGAAACATCAGATGCCGCTGCCACCGTCGAAGGTGTCTTTAGCCGCATCAACAACCTGCCCATCGAAGAGCTGTTGAACAGCGCCATCGGTCTGATGAATTCGCTACAGGCTTTTGTTGGCAGTGACGAGCTGCAACAGACCCCGCGCGATGTCCGCACGTTGATCAACGAGGTCACGGGGCTGGTATCGTCGGACTCGGTGCAGAATATCCCCGTATCGCTGAACGCCACGCTGCTGCGTGTCGAGACGCTGGTCGCGACACTCGAGGAAGAGCAGATGGCGAAACGTCTGCTGGATGCGGTCGACTCCGTCTCGGAAGCCGCCACATCCTTCAGCACCTCGACCGAGGGCGTGCCCGAACTGGTCGAAGAGATGCAGGCCGTCGCTGCCAAGGCAAGCGAGTTGGAACTGCAACAGCTGGTGGACGAGTTGACCGCGCTGACCCGCTCTGCCGATCAGGTGATTGGTACGCCGGACGCCGTGGCGCTGCCCGGATCGCTGAAAAACGCCTTGGACGAGCTGAACTATACGCTGCAGGAACTGCGCGAAGGCGGCGCGGTCGAGAACGTGAACCAGACGCTGGCATCCGCGCGTAACGCGGCGGATAATATCGCGGTGTCGGCACAAGACCTGCCACAGATCGTGAACCGTCTGTCGACCCTGTTCACGCAGGCAGAGCGTACAATTGAAGGGTACAACAAGGGTGATCAGATCAGCCGTACCGCACAAGAAACCATGCGTGATATCCAAAAAGCAGCCGATGCGCTTGCATCCTTGGCGCGCACCATTGAACGTAACCCCAATTCATTGTTGCTGGGACGGTAAAATATGAACGTTGTAAAAAGTATCGCAAGCCTTGGTCTCGTGGCCTTTCTTGCCGCTTGTGGATCCGCAGATCGCTATGCCGTGGACATGCCCCCGGTCACAGAGCAGGTGAGCATCCGCTTCAACTCGGTCGAAGTGCGTGATGTATCGCTGCCCAGCTATGCGGCCGCCGACGAAATCCACGTGCGCAAATCGAACGGCACGTTGGTGAGCTCTTCCGACGAACTTTGGGCGGATTCGCCCGAACGGGCCGTCGCCTTGGAATTGAGCGAGAACCTGTCGCGCCTCACCAACCGTCGGATCGCATCCGAGCCTTGGCCATTCGAAGCCTATCCCGATGCCCGGCTTGAGCTGCGGTTCAGCGAATTGCTGGCCGCTGAAACAGGCCAGTTCCGCGCCTCGGGCCAGTATTTCGTCGCCGTATCCACCGGTGGAAGCGAACGATCGGGGTTGTTTGACCTGACCGTGGCTTTCGACCCCAAGGGGGGACCGGCCGCCATTGCAGCAGCACGGGGGCAACTGATCCTTGATTTGGCCAGCTATATCGCCAAGAATGGACTAAAGTGACGTAATTCCAGCGCCGTGGCGTGAACTCGCTAGAGCTTCCACATACTGGATTGAATATACTTCGGTAACGATTTGGTAATTTTGCTGCCGTAGCCTGAGGCTGTGGCGCGGTCGGCGAACCTTTTCCAAGTGGTCGGTATTGTTCAGTAACGCGGTTTAAACCTTGATGCCTGCGCCCTTGTTTCCGGTCAGTTCTGGCCATGATCAACGGACCACATGCATATGATGAACCAAAGCCAATCGAACTTTTCCGGGCCCAGGGACGAAGATGACGACACCATCGATCTTGGCGCGCTGATTGGTACGTTGTGGCGCGGCAAACTGATTATCGCTGCTGTCACGCTGATTTTCATGCTGCTGGCGGGCTACTATGCCTATGGCGTGGCTGTGCCGACCTATCGGTCCACCGCGGTTGTGGTTCTGGACACCAAAGAAGACAGCATCGTGGACCTGCAGGCCGTGGTTGGCGGATTCTCCGGCGATAGCACCGAGGTCAATACAGAGGTCGAAGTGCTGCGGTCCCGTGGGTTGGCGGGCAAAGTTGTTGACCGGCTGAACCTGATTGATGACCCTGAGTTCAACGGCGAACTGCGCGAACCATCCATGATCGGTGGCATGATCTCTGGCCTCAAGGGAATGCTGTCTTCGGGGCCACCCGAAGAAGAGCTGGACCCCGAGCTTCAGAAAACCAAAACCCGCGACGCGGTTGTGCAGGCTTTGCTGAACAAGGTGTCGGTCTCCAATATTCGCCAAAGCCTTGTGTTCAACGTCACGGCTGAAACGGAATCTCCGGTTAAATCTGCCCAGATCGCGAATACGATTGTTGAACTGTACATCCTCAACCAGATCGAAGTGAAATTCGAGGCGACGGAAAAAGCGACTGAATGGCTAAGCAACCGTGTGTCCGAGCTTCAGATCGAGCTTGAGAATGCCGAGAAGAAAGTATCCGAATTTACGGCGCGCACCCAACTGGTTTCGATCGAGGGCCTGCAAGCGCTCGAGCGTCAGATTAAAGAACTCCGTGACCGCATTGACGGTGCCGCCTTGACCCGCGAGGCGCTTCAAACACGCCTTGCTGACTTAGAGGCCGCGCAAACGCCCGATGAAAAGCTCGACGCGGCGCAAGACGCCGCACTGACGCGTATCTTTAGCAACGGGCTGTCGTCGGAAACGAACCAGACGGCATTTGACCTGCGATTTGATACGGTGATGACGCGGGTTCGGGCCGATCTTGTGCGCAGCACGCAACAACTTGAGGCGCTGCGCAACTCGGAAAAAGAGCTTGGGGAGCAGTTGGCCTCGCAAGGGCAAGACCTGATTGAGCTGCAACAGCTGACCCGTGAATCCGAAGCAACGCGTCTGCTCTATGAATATTTCCTGACCCGCCTCAAAGAGACCTCTGCCCAAGAAGGCATCCAGAAGGCCGACAGCCGAATGCTGTCCAGCTCGGTCGTGCCAAATTCACCAAGCGCGCCGAAGAAATCGCAGATCATTGCGCTGGCGATGATCCTTGGGGCGATGGTCGGCTCGGGGCTCGTACTGCTGCGCGAATTCAAAACCCGCACGTTCCGCACCGCGAACGAGCTTGAGCAACACACCGGCTATACCGTGATCGGGCAGATCCCGCTGATCCCTTCGCGTCACCGCAAGGACACGCTCAAGTATCTGTCGGACAAGCCGACGTCTGCTGCCGCCGAAGCGATCCGCAACCTGCGCACCTCGCTGATGCTGTCGAACCTCGACAAAAAGCCGCAGGTCATCGTATCGACCTCGTCCATCCCGGGGGAGGGTAAAACCACCGTCTCGCTGTCGCTGGCGAAATTCCTGTCCGGTCTGGGCAAATCCGTCCTGCTGGTCGAAGGCGATATCCGCCGCCGCACGCTGAACGAATACTTCCCCGATATGCCGCGCAACGGTATCGCGTCTGTCCTGAACGGCGATGTAAAATTCGCCGATGCCATCCATACGCCTGACGGTTTTGGCGCGGATGTTCTGGGCGGCGAAAAGACCAATGTGAACGCGGCGGATATCTTCTCCTCCGATCGGTTCAAATCCTTCATCTCCGAGATGCGCGATCAGTATGACTTCATCATCATCGACACGCCGCCTGTGTTGGTTGTGCCGGATGCACGTATCATCTCGCAGAATGCCGATGCGATCCTGTTCTCTGTAAAATGGGACAGCACGAACAAGGGTCTGGTCGAGGAATCCATGCGCTTCTTCCACAACTCGAACCAGCGGATCACCGGTCTTGTGCTCAGCCAGATCGATGAGAAGGGCATGAAACGCTATGGCTATGGCGGCGAATACGGTGCCTATGGGGCCTACGGCAAGGGCTATTACGACAGTTAAGCAAGGCTTGGGCATGCCTCAAAACTGCCCAAATCTTTCCCCTCAAGGGTCATAACAGGGCCGCTCTGCTGGGCGATATTCATTGGGAAGTTATCCCAGTGAGGACCCTCAGATGGCACGTATGAAAGAGATCGCGACAGCTGCTGGCACGCTCGCCTGTGCTTTGGGCATCGGCTACGTGATGCAAAGCTCTGACGCTGCAACAGCCCGCTATGGTTCTGACGCCGCTGTGAAAGAGCAAGAGCTGCGCCGGCTAAGCAACGAGAACGCCGTGCTCGAGGTCGAAGACATCGTCCTCACCTCGGCCGAGTTCAATGCAGCCCCGCTGGAGCCCACGGTGGAGCTGCCCGATTCTGCCCCCGTCATGTTGGCCGCTGCAAGCGCGGACGAACCGATCTCTCGCCCAGTTTCCGCCCCAATTGCGACGGAGCCAGCGGCCACACAGACCTGCGATATCACCGCAAACGCGCGCCCCGTCGCGGCAGCTATGGTGAACCTGACACTGGCGGCACCCTGCATGCCAAACGAACGGATCACGGTGCATCACAGCGGCATGATCTTTACCCAAACCACATCTGACACCGGCGCGCTGGACATCACCGTTCCGGCGCTTGCGCAGGATGCGACCTTCGTCATTGCTTTCGGAAACGGCGAAGGCGCGGTTGCGGATGCGAAGATTGATGATCTGGCCGAATTTGACCGCGTGGTTCTGCAATGGAAGGGCGACACGGGTTTCCAGATGCACGCCCGCGAATTCGGGTCCGACTATGATGGTTCGGGCCATGTCTGGGCTGGCAAGCCGCGCAGCGTTGCCTCCGCGATCACCGGTGAAGGCGGATTTATGACCGTGAACGGCGACCTCAGCGCGGCAGAGCCACTGGTGGCCGAGGTGTACACATTCCCCGCTGCGATGGAAAACACCGATGCCCGCGTTGCGCTGACCGTGGAAGCCGAAGTGATCCAGGCGAACTGCGGCCAGGAGATAGAGGCGCAATCGATCGAACTGCTTGGCGATGCCACGCTTAGAACGCGCGACCTAAGCGTCGCAGTGCCGGATTGTGATGCGGTCGGCAGCTTTCTTGTGTTGAATAATCTGCTCCAAGACATGAAGGTTGCGGGACACTAACGCAACGCTTGGGGTCTTATGATCACGATTATACGTGCGGCGGTTCTCGCCGCACTTTTCTTATGTTCGGCGACGCTGTCCGCAGGGGCGCAGGATGTCGCGCTGTCCTCCCGTGATGGCAAGATTGAACTAAGCGGCACCTTGCTCGGCTTTGATGGCGAGTTCTACCGCGTCGAAACCGAGTATGGCGAGCTGACGGTCGATAGCACCGGCGTTCAATGCGAAGGGCCGGGCTGCCCCAATCTGGACCCTTTCGTCGCCGAGCTGCAGCTTTCGGGTTCGGCCACGATGGGTGAAGTGTTGATGCCTGCCTTGATCGACGGGTTTGCGCAGCGCAACGGCTATGCCGCTGTGCGCGAGGATGAAGACGAACACCGCTTTACCTACCGGTTGATCGACGAAAAAAACGAACAAACCGTTGCACTGTTCATGTTCCGGGCAAGTAATAGTGACGAAGGCTTTGCCGATCTTCTGGCGGACGAGGCGGATATCGTGATGTCCCTGCGCGAAATGCGCCCTGAAGAACGGGTCCGCGCGCGCGAGGCGGGGTTGGGTGATATGACGGGCCTGAACCGCAGTCGCGTGCTGTCGCTTGATGCTGTCGTGCCGGTGGTGTCGGCCTCGAACCCGGTCAAGCAGATCTCTCCGTTGATGCTGGCGCGGGCCTTTGCGGGGAAGGTGACCAACTGGCAGGCGCTTGGCGGGCCGGACGCACCCATTGATCTGCATCTGCCCGATACCAGCAGCGGGCTGGCACAAGCGATCAGTGATCAGGTGATGCGGCCCGCGACGCTGAAGTTCACCGACAATATCACCCGCCATGCCCGCCCTGCCGATCTGGCGGAAGCGGTGGCAAACGACAGTTTCGCGCTTGGCATCACCAGCTATGCCGAACAACGTGATACCGATGTGTTGACGCTCTCTGGTAGCTGCGGCTTTGCGCTCGATGCCTCGCGCCGCACCATCAAGACCGAAGATTACCCGCTGACCGCGCCGATGTTTCTGTACTTTCCGGCCCGCCGTCTGCCACAGGTGGCGCGAGAATTTCTGGCCTTTACCCGCAGCCCTGCTGCGCAGATCGTGATCCGGCGCGCGGGGTTTGTGGATCAGACGCCCGAGGAGATCCCCGTCGAGGATCAGGGCAACCGATTTACAAACGCGATTGCTGTCGCGGGGCCCGAAATCACGCTTGAGGAACTACAGCGGATGAATGCAGCGTTGAAGCCCATGGCGCGGCTGTCGACCTCTTTCCGGTTCGAGGCGGGATCGGTGCGTCTGGACGCACAATCGCGGTCAAACGTGCAGCAACTCGCCCGCGCGCTCGAGGTGGGGCAGTACGACGCGCGCCGTTTGTTGTTCGTGGGGTTCAGTGACGGGCAGGGCGCGTCTTTCGCCAACCGTGACATCGCGCTGCGTCGGGCAGAAGCCGTGCGGCAAGCGGTGATCACCGCGGCGGTGACCGCCAATCTGGAACGTGTGACGCTGGATCTGGACGCCTTTGGCGAGGCGATGCCAATGGCCTGTGATGATACCGCATGGGGGCGTCAGGCCAACCGGCGGGTAGAGGTCTGGGTGCGCTAAACCCTAACGAAACTGGGGCGGGGCGTATTTCAGCAGCACCGGCACGACCAGTTCTTCTTCGTCGATCAGATGGCGGTTCAGCATGGGTTTGAACGCATCCAGCCGCTGTTTCATGGCCGCGGTACTGTCGAGGAAACCTGCCGCGTCCCCCTCATGGCGCAGGACGGTATTTGCCGTCTCGGCCAGATCGTTCAAAATACCATCAAGACTGTGGTGGTCGCGATCCAAAATATCGAACCCCTGCGCCGCACCTCGGTCAAGCTGCGCCATCACCGGAAAATACTGGGCATCCTCGATATGGTGGTGACCGTGCAGCTCGTTGATCAGCATCCCGCCGAAACGCGACAGTTTGCGTTTGTAGGTCTCGGGCGGCTCGACGCGGTCCATCGCCAGTTGCGCGTCCCCCTCCATCTGGTCCAGCAGACGGCGGAACATCATATGACGATCCAACCAAAACGCGATCAGGCGAGAGTAATTCGGGTTCTCCTCCCAACCGTCGCGCGGGAAGGCTTTGATCAACGCACGCAACGGATCGGGCAAGCCATCGCGCTGCATCAGGGAAAGCGGGTCGGGGGGCGGCGTATTGGACATAGGCCAAAGCTAGTGCCGGGGGGTGATCCGGTAAACTCCGCAAATTCGAACACGACAGTTGCGCTTATAAGTACCCTTCGCTGCGAAAGCTAAGCTCGCGTGATTTGCCGATGATCAGATGGTCGTGCAGGGTCAGTCCAAGGGCGCTGCAGGCTGCGAAAATCTGCTGCGTCATGTCGATGTCGGCTTGGGATGGGGTCGGGTCGCCCGAGGGGTGGTTATGCACCAGAATAAGCGCGCTGGCGTTCAGTTCAAGCGCGCGTTTGGCGACCTCTCGCGGGTAGACGGGGACGTGATCGACAGTGCCCTTGCCCTGTTCCTCATCGCCGATGACGACGTTCTTGCGGTCCAGATAAATGACGCGGAACTGTTCGGTTTCGCGGTGCGCCATCGTGGTGTGGCAATAGTCAAGCAGAGCGTCCCAGCCTGAGAGTACATGCTGCCGCATCACCCTGGAGCGCGCCATACGGTGGGCTGCGGCTTCAATCACCTTAAGCTCGACAATCACTGCGTCGCCCACGCCCGAGATATCCCTAAGCCGTGGTTCAGGCGCGGTGATCACGCGGTTGAAGTCGCCGAACCTGTCCATCAGCGCGCGGGCCAGCGGTTTGACATCACGGCGCGGGATGGCGCGGAAGAGCACCAGTTCAAGCAGTTCATAGTCCGGGATTGCGGCGGCACCGCCCTGCATAAAGCGTGCGCGCAAACGTTGTCGGTGATCCGCGATATAGGACGGCTGTTTGCCCGATGCTGGCGGTGCGGGCACCGCTTCGTCCCCCAGAAAGGGCAAGCGCGGGTCGGAGAAGTGAGCGTTGTTGCGTCCCATTGGCCCAGCTTGCGGCCAAAGAGGTTATCATCCCGTTAACGCGGGCAGGGGCGGAAACAAAAAGGGCGGAGCCTGCGCCCCGCCCGATGTTTTGTGCGATCAGGTCTTACCCTTTCATCGAATCCCAGAAGGATTTCACCGACGAAAAGAAGCTGCTGCTTTCAGGATTGTTGTTGGAGGATTCCTTTTCGAACTCCTGCAACAATTCCTTTTGGCGGCTGGTCAGGTTCACCGGCGTTTCGACCGCCAGTTCGATGATCATATCGCCCGTACCACCCCCACGCAGCGGGGGCATACCCTTGCCGCGCAGACGCATCTGGCGACCGGACTGGCTGCCCGCCGGGATTTGCACGCGGCCACGGCCACCGTCGATCGTTGGCACCTCGATGCTGCCCCCAAGGGCGGCGGTGCTCATCGACACGGGAACGCGGCAGAACAGGTTTGGCCCGTCGCGTTCGAACAGCTTGTGGTCCTGCACCTCGATAAAGATGTACAGATCACCCGACGGCCCGCCGCGCATGCCTGCTTCGCCTTCGCCGGCCAGGCGGATACGTGTGCCGGTTTCAACGCCCGCAGGGATGTTCACCGACAGCGCACGGTCTTTTTCAACACGCCCGGCTCCGCGGCAGGATTTACAGGGGTTCTTGACGATCTGGCCCATGCCCGAACAGGTCGGACAGGTGCGTTCGACCGTGAAAAAGCCCTGTTGAGCACGGACCTTGCCCATACCGGAACAGGTGGGGCAGGTGGTCGGCTCTGCGCCGCCTTCTGACCCGGAACCGTTACAGGAATCGCAGGCCACAGAGGTGGGCACGTTGATCGACTTCTGCATGCCCCGATACGCATCTTCGAGCGTAATCCCGAGGTTATAGCGCAGATCGGCACCGCGTGCGGCACGGCGTCCGCCGCCGCCCCGCTGGCCACCCATGAAGTCGCCGAACAGGTCGTCAAACACGTCAGAGAACGCCGAAGAGAAGTCGCCCTGACCGCCGCCGCCAAAGCCGCCGCCACGATGGCCACCGCCACCGCCCATCCCCCCTTCAAAGGCCGCATGACCATAACGGTCATAGGCGGCTTTCTTTTCGGGGTCTTTCAGGACTTCGTAAGCTTCGTTCGCTTCTTTGAACTGGGCTTCGGCATTGGGGTTGTCGGCATTGCGATCGGGGTGCAATTCCTTGGCTTTGGTGCGGTAGCCCTTTTTGATCTCGTCGGCAGAGGCACCTTTAGCGACGCCGAGCGTCTCGTAGTAATCACGTTTGGCCATGAATTAGCTCCTACGCTGGAACGTGACGGGCCGGCCCGGCAAGCGGACCGGCCCCTTCAGTGGTTCCGTGGGCGTGCTTACGCGCGCTTGTTATCGTCCAGATCTTCGAAATCGGCATCGACGATATCGTCGTCACCTTCGGGTGCATCCGCAGCCGGGGCAACGTCTTCGTTTTCGTCCTGAGCCGCCTTGTAGATGGCTTCGCCCAGTTTCATCGCCGCTTCGGTAACGTTCTGGATCCCGTTGTTGATCTTATCAACATTGTCGGTCGCCAGTTCGTCGTTCAGTGCAGCAATGGCCAGTTCGATCGCTTCGACGGTGGTCGGGTCAACCTTGTCAGAATGCTCTTCCAGCGACTTCTCGGTGGAGTGGATCAGCGATTCCGCCTGGTTTTTCGCCTCGATCAATGCGCGGCGCTCTTTGTCGGCGTCGGCATTTTCTTCGGCGTCTTTCACCATCTTTTCGATATCCGCATCGGACAGACCGCCGGACGCTTGGATCGTGATCTTCTGCTCTTTGCCTGTGCCTTTATCCAGCGCGCCTACGGCAACGATACCGTTTGCGTCGATGTCAAAGGTCACTTCGATCTGGGGCATACCGCGGGGTGCGGGTGGGATGCTTTCCAGATTGAACGCGCCAAGGATCTTGTTGTCCGCAGCCATTTCACGCTCCCCTTGGAAGACGCGGATGGTCACGGCGCTTTGGTTATCCTCAGCGGTCGAGAAGACCTGCGACTTCTTCGTCGGGATCGTGGTGTTGCGGTCGATCAGACGGGTGAACACGCCACCCAGCGTTTCGATACCAAGGCTCAGCGGTGTCACGTCCAGCAGAACAACGTCTTTGACGTCTCCTTGCAGAACACCGGCCTGAATGGCCGCACCCAAGGCAACAACCTCGTCAGGGTTCACACCCTTATGGGGCTCTTTGCCGAAGAACTTGGTCACTTCCTCGATGACGCGCGGCATACGGGTCATACCGCCGACCAGAACGACTTCGTCGATCTCGGATGCGGATACACCGGCATCTTTCAACGCGGCTGCGCAGGGCTTCATCGACGCTTTGATCAGGTCACCAACCAATTGCTCCAGCTTGGAGCGGGTCAGCTTCATCACCATGTGCAGTGGCGAGCCATCTTTGCCCATCGAGATGAACGGCTGGTTGATCTCTGTCTGGCTTGCGCTGGACAGTTCGATCTTGGCCTTCTCTGCCGCTTCTTTCAGACGCTGAAGCGCCATCTTGTCTTGCGTCAGGTCGACGCCGTTAGTCTTTTTGAATTCATCCGCAAGGTAGTTCACGATGCGCATGTCGAAGTCTTCACCACCCAGGAACGTGTCACCGTTGGTGGATTTCACTTCGAACAGGCCATCGTCGATTTCAAGGATGGTCACGTCGAATGTACCGCCGCCAAGGTCATAGACCGCGATGGTTTGCGTGTCTTTCTTGTCCAGACCATAGGCCAGGGCCGCCGCTGTCGGTTCGTTGATGATCCGCAGCACTTCCAGACCGGCAATCTTGCCCGCGTCTTTGGTCGCCTGACGCTGAGCGTCGTTAAAGTAGGCAGGCACAGTGATCACGGCCTGGGTGACTTCCTCGCCCAGATAGGATTCCGCTGTTTCCTTCATTTTGCCAAGGATGAACGCAGAGATTTGCGAGGGGGAGTATTTCTCGCCCTTGGCTTGTACCCATGCGTCACCGTTCCCACCGTCCATGACGGTGAAGGGCAGGTTCTTTTTGTCCTTGGCCAGATCCGCGTCGTCATTGCGACGGCCGATCAGGCGTTTCACGCCGAAAATTGTGTTGTCGGGGTTGGTAACCGCTTGCCGTTTGGCAGGCTGCCCAACCAGCCGTTCGTCGTCTGTGAACGCAACGATGGAGGGCGTGGTGCGCGCGCCTTCGGCGTTTTCGATAACGCGAGGCTGGCTGCCGTCCATGATGGCGATACAGCTGTTTGTCGTTCCTAGGTCGATACCAATAACTTTGGCCATGTTTGATCCCTCTTTTACTCAAGGCGATGACACGAAGCGCAGGCCCGTTGTGGCACCTTTGCCCCGATCTTTTTCACCAAAGGCCGGATGCCTTTAGCGGTTCTCGGCGTATATAAGGAGCAGATATGGACCCTGCAACCGTTGCATGAGAAAGGAGAGGCGGATTCTGCGTGGATTTTTCGCGAAAGCAGGAAAGAAGGGCGTTTAGATGACGATATTGCGGTTACGCGGCTTCGAAATTCACAAATCTTACCTTACGTTGTCGGCGCAGCGCGGGCTGCTGGATGCTGTGCGCGGCGTGGTCAAACAGGTGCCGTTCTTCCGCCCCGTCATGCCAAGCGGGCAGCAGATGTCGGTGCGTATGACCTCCGCGGGGGACTACGGCTGGCTGTCCGACACGCAGGGCTATCGCTATGCGCCAACCCACCCCAACGGCACCCCGTGGCCTGCGATCCCGCCTGAGGTATTGGCGATCTGGAATGACCTGACGGGGCTAGAGCGGCAGCCGGAGTCCTGCCTTATCAACTATTACGCGTCAGACGCGAAGATGGGCCTGCATCAGGACAAAAACGAGACGGATTTCCGCTGGCCGGTCGTGTCCATCTCGCTTGGCGACGAAGGAATGTTGCGCGTCGGCGGTCAGAAGCGCGGCGGCAAGACCGACAGCCTTTGGCTGCAATCGGGCGATGTCGTTGTCATGGGCGGTGAGGCACGGCTGAACTATCACGGGATCGACCGTATTCGTGCGGGGTCTTCGACGCTGTTGCCCAAGGGCGGGCGGATCAACATCACGCTGCGGGTCGTGACCTGAGCCTAGCGTCGCGCGCTCCAGCTCGCGGAGGCATGTTTACGGGTGTAGAATTCACCCATCAGTCCGATCACCATCAGGACCACACCGACCCAAACCGCATATTCCCAGTTACTGTAGCGCGGGTTGTAGTTGATAAACGCATATCCGCGCGCCTGGTCGATGACGTGGAACAAGGGGTTCCAGTCAAACATGGCCAGCATGAAGGACGGCAGCGAATTGGCCAGAAACATCTTGCCCGAAGCGATCATATTCGCCCGCTGGTAGATCGTCGTGAAGATCTGTGTAAAGGCCGGTGCCCAGGGTTTGATCGCTAGCAGCACCATCCCCACGGCCACGCCCGTAAACCACGCGATCATCAGCATGAACATCACGCCCGACGGGTCGTAAATTACTACCGGATTGAAGGCGAGGTGATAGACCGACATGATCAGGATCAGCGATAGCATCTGAATATACAGCGCGCCCAAGGCCGCCGCAG
Organism: Sulfitobacter sp. PM12; assembly: GCF_045586035.1. Taxonomy (NCBI): domain Bacteria; kingdom Pseudomonadati; phylum Pseudomonadota; class Alphaproteobacteria; order Rhodobacterales; family Roseobacteraceae; genus Sulfitobacter; species Sulfitobacter sp. PM12. The sequence continues at coordinate 301,576 of NZ_CP151529.1, read as the reverse complement.
CCAGTGCGATCATCGTGGTCATCGGCGCGTGTTTCATCATCGCGCTCGCCGGTCCCTCGGCAGCGGCGACGGCGGCAACCGTTTTGGTGTGCACCATGAACAGAAAGATGCCGGTCATGATGTAGATCACGAAATCGCCCCGAATGGCCGCCCCGCGCATCCCCAGAACCGAGAACATGACATAAAACACGCCAACAAAGATCACCGCTTGCAGGATGTTGATCCCGATGGCGGCAAAGGCATTGTTGTGCTGCTTGCGCACGGAGCGCACGACGGAGTGGTAGACGAGTTCAAAGAAGTTAACGGCCGAGCGGAAATTGCCCGTGTTGGTGCGCCTTGGTTGAAACATCGTAAAGCCTCTTTGTGACGTACCCTCGCACGGAATTCTTGCTGTTCCGTCAAGGCGCAATCATAAGGGGTTTGCGCAAAGTAATCAACGAAACTGAAAAGGCCGCGACATTATGGATTATGAGCAACTGGTAACGGTGATGCGCCGTTTGTCGATCGAAGCAGGCGACAAGATCATGGAGATTTACGGCGCGGATGATTTCGAGGTCAAAACCAAATCCGACGAAAGCCCCGTGACCATTGCCGACGAAGCGGCAGACAAGATCATCTCGGACGGGCTGCGCGCGGCGTTCCCTGATGTGATGCTTGTCACGGAAGAGCAGTCGGCCACCCATTCGGCATCGGGCGATACATTCCTGATCGTGGACCCGCTGGACGGCACGAAAGAGTTCATCAACCGTCGGGGTGATTTCACCGTGAACATCGCGCTGGTCGAAGGCGGCGTGCCGACGCGCGGTGTTGTCTATGCCCCCGCCCGTTCGCGCATGTTCTTCACGCTGGCTGACGGCAGCGCGGTCGAGGAAACCGGCGATTTCCCAAAAGACAGCATGGGCCCTGTGCAGCCGATATCAGTCTCTACGCCGGATAATGCCGCGCTGATGGTAGTTGCGTCCAAGTCGCACCGTGATCAGGCGACCGATGACTACATCGCGAAATACAATGTGCGCGACATGAAAAGCGCGGGCTCGTCGCTGAAGTTCTGCCTGATCGCCACGGGCGAGGCGGATCTGTACCCTCGCGTCGGGCGCACGATGGAATGGGACACGGCAGCAGGCCACGCGGTTTTGACTGGCGCTGGTGGGGCCGTTGTGCGCTTTGACGACCTGACCCCGCTGACCTACGGCAAAGCCGATTTTGCCAACCCCTTCTTTATCGCCCATGCACCGGGCGTTGATCTGAAAGCCTCCTGATGTCGGTCCTTATTGTCATTCCCGCCCGCTATGCCTCCACCCGCTATCCGGCGAAACCGCTGGCGCTGTTGACAGGGGCGAGCGGTACGGCACGCAGCCTGATCGAACGCAGCTGGCGTGCTGCCTGCGAGGTTCAGGGCGTCGACAAGGTCGTTGTGGCCACCGATGATGATCGCATCAAGGACGCCGCCGAAGCCTTCGGGGCCGAGGTGGTGATGACCTCGGTCGACTGTGCCAACGGGACAGAGCGTTGCGCCGAAGCCCATGCGGTTCTGGGCGGTGGCTATGACATCGTGGTGAACCTGCAAGGCGACGCGCCGCTGACACCACATTGGTTTGTCGAAAGCCTTGTGCAGGGTCTGCAAGGCGACCCTAATGCGGGGATCGCGACGCCGGTATTGCGCTGCGATGGCGCGGCGTTGAACGGGCTGCTGGCCGACCGCAAAGCGGGTCGGGTGGGGGGCACCACCGCCGTTTTCGCAGCGGATCATGCGGCGATGTATTTTTCAAAGGAAGTCGTGCCGTTCACGTCGAAAACCTATGAGGACACCGATGCCACGCCGGTGTTTCACCACGTGGGCGTCTATGCCTATCGCCCCGACGCGCTGGCGGCCTATCCGTCATGGAAGGTCGGCCCGCTTGAACAGCTTGAAGGGTTGGAGCAGCTGCGCTTCATGGAAAACAGCCACAAGGTGCTTTGCGTCGAGGTCGAGGCCAAGGGCCGCCAGTTCTGGGAGCTGAACAACCCCGAAGATGTGCCAAAGATCGAAGCGATGATGGCCGAGATGGGGTTGGCGTAACCGCACCGCCCCACCGCCATCGCCAATATTGCGGTGGGGCGTGCAACCTGTAATGAATAAAGCCACAGCGATCCGACGTTTTGATTTATTTAACGAAAACGGCGGATAAGGCGCAAAGATGTGCAAGCTGCGGCATAAAGGAGCTTTTGACCGCAAAATCAGCAAGAAGCCGCCATAATTTAGGCGCTGCCCATATTTAGGGCTGGCAGCATGGTGGTTTGCAATTCAATGAGCGCTAACTCGGTTATCCGCACGTAAATGTATAAAGGCGACGATTTCACATGGCTAAAAAAGTAACAAAAGCGATTTTTCCGGTGGCAGGTTTGGGAACGCGGTTTTTGCCCGCGACGAAATCTGTCCCCAAAGAGATCATGACCTTGGTCGATCGCCCGCTGGTGCAATACGCCATCGACGAGGCCCGCGCGGCGGGCATCAAGGAATTCATCTTTGTTACCTCCCGCGGCAAGGGCGCGCTGGAAGATTACTTTGATCACTCTCCCGTGCTGGAACAGGAACTACGCTCCAAGGGCAAGACAGAGCTGATGGAGATTCTGAAAAGCACCAATATGGACAGCGGTGCCATCGCCTATATCCGCCAGCACAAAGCGCTTGGTCTGGGCCACGCGGTATGGTGCGCCCGTCGTCTGATCGGCAACGAACCCTTTGCGGTGATGCTGCCCGATGACGTGATCGCTGCCGACAAACCTTGCCTGCAGCAGATGATCGAAGCCTATAACGAGACCGGCGGCAACATGGTTGCGGCGATGGAAGTGAACCCTGAAAAATCCTCCTCCTACGGGATGCTGGACATCGACGAGGGCCAAACCGATGGTGAACTGGTCAAGGTGAAGGGCATGGTCGAAAAGCCCAAAGCCGAAGACGCGCCGTCGAACCTTGCCGTCATCGGCCGCTATATCCTGTCGCCGAACGTGCTGAAGAACCTGAACCAGCTGAAGTCCGGCTCGGGCGGTGAAATCCAATTGACCGATGCCATCGCAGCAGAGCTGACCCAAGGCAACGATGTCTATGGCTACCGCTTCAAGGGCCAGCGTTTCGACTGCGGTTCCAAATCCGGTTTCCTGCAGGCGACCGTGTCCTTCGGGCTGGCACGTGAAGAGCTGCGCGATGATCTGCGTGCGTATCTGCAAGACATCATGCAGGGTGAAACCGCAGCGCAATAAGCGCTGGACGATAGGGACGGGCGTATGGCGAATATCTTGGTCACCGGCGGTGCGGGCTATATCGGGTCGCACGCGTGCAAGGCGCTGGCCGCCGCAGGGCATACCCCCGTCACCTTCGATAATCTGGTCACCGGCTGGCGTGACGCAGTAAAATTCGGCCCTTTCGTGCAGGGTGACCTGCTGAACCGTGCCGAGATCGACGCCGCGTTTGAACAATACCAGCCGGTCGCCGTCATGCATTTTGCCGCGCTTAGCCAAGTGGGCGATAGCATGAAACAGCCCGGCACCTATTGGCGCAACAACGTCGAAGGGTCGCTGAACCTGATCGAGGCGACGGTCGCCGCAGGCTGCAAACACTTCGTCTTTTCGTCCACCTGTGCGACCTATGGCGATCAGGATAATGTCGTGCTGGATGAAAATAGCGCGCAACACCCGATCAACGCTTACGGGGCCTCCAAACGCGCGATCGAAGATATCCTGCGCGATTTCGAGGCGGCTTATGGTCTGCAAAGCGTGATCTTCCGCTATTTCAACGTGGCCGGTGCCGACCCCGAAGGGGAGGTCGGCGAATTCCACCAGCCCGAGACACATTTGATCCCGCTGATGCTGGACGCTATCGACGGCAAACGGGATGCGCTGACGATCTTTGGCACCGATTACGATACGCCCGATGGCACCTGCATTCGTGATTATGTGCATGTCTGCGATCTGGTCGATGCCCATGTTCTGGGGCTTAACTGGCTGCGAGAGGATAAGGGCAGTCGCGTGTTCAATCTGGGCACCGGCACCGGGTTTTCCGTGCGCGAAGTTGTGGAACACAGCCGCGAGGTTACCAACCGCGCCGTGCCCATGACCGAAGGCGACCGGCGGCCGGGCGATTGCACCAAGCTGGTCTCGGGCTCGGTCCGCGCCGAGACAGAGCTGGGCTGGCGGCCCACACGGTCGACCCTGCAGCAGATGATCACCGACGCGTGGAGATGGCACCAGACCGGCCACTTTAGCGCATGACCGACAGCGCCGCTGTTCCCGCGTCGCGAGGGGCCCGGCTATGGGGTGCCTATCGGATGCGGTTGAAACGGCGGCGGCTGCTGTGGCGTGCGTTGCGGTCGCGGCATCAGTTGAAGGCACCCACGCGGCCCGCCATTCCGCGCGACGGCGTGCTCGCCTTTGTCGTGCTGCGCAACGAGGCCGCGCGGCTTCCATATTTTCTGGATCACTACCGCGATCTTGGCGTTGCGCATTTTCTGATGATCGACAATGGCAGTGACGATGGCAGTACCGAAATGCTGGCGGCACAGCCCGATGTGACCCTGTGGCAAACCTCTGCCAGCTATCGCGCGTCGCGGTTCGGGCTGGACTGGCTGAACTGGCTGCTGTGGCGGCATGGGCACGGGCGCTGGTGTCTGACCGTCGATGCGGACGAGCTGCTGGTCTATGACCAGATGGAGACGCGGAAACTGCCCGCGTTGACCGATCAACTTGAGCGTAAAGCGCGCAAAGGGTTCGGCACGCTGATGCTGGATATGTTCCCGAAGGGCCCATTGGGTGCGCAGTTCTATGCCCCCGGCCAGGACCCTGCGCAGGTGCTGGATTGGTTTGACCCCGCCCCCTATCGGGCGCTACGTCAGTGGCCGATGAACAATCTCTGGGTGCAGGGTGGTGCCCGCGAACGGGTTTTCTTTGCCGATCGTCCCACGCAGTCACCGACGTTGAACAAGATACCGCTGATCCGCTGGCATCGGCGCTATGTCTATGTGAATTCGACCCACTCCCTCCTGCCGCCCGCGCTGAATGACATCTACGATGGGCCGGGGGGGAAGACGGCCTCGGGGGTGTTGCTGCACAGTAAGTTCCTGCCAGAGATCATTGCGAAGTCCCGTCAGGAAAAGGCACGGGGGCAGCATTTTCACAACCCGGCACAGTTTGACGGTTACTATGACCAGATCGCTGACGCCCCCGATCTGTGGCACGTAGATGCGCGGCGCTATACCGGACCGGCGGATCTGGAAGACTGCGACCTGATGCGCAGCCCTTGGGCCTGATATTCCACGGCCTGACCGTCATTCCTGCAACGCGTAACTGTTTCAAAGTACGTTGTTTATGAACACGGCCCATGACATATTGGCTTGGAACCTGATGGAATGAAGGCCCTAGGCCGGCGGGGCATTCCGCGCAGGGTATGGAGAACACGTGAGCCTTTGGGATTCTTACAAGATGCGCGTGCGGCGCAAGCGGCGGTTGATCCGGGCGCTGCGCAAGTCGTCCGAGCTGACACATGTTCAGGACAACACCAGCGCCATCCGTCCCGACGATGTCTTGCTTGTCTGCACCATGCGGAACGAGAAAATCCGGCTCCCGTATTTCCTGGAGTATTATCGAGAGCTGGGGATCAACCACTTTCTCTTTGTCGATAACGGGTCCGACGACGGCAGTGCCGATTACCTGCGCGGGATGAAGGATGTCTCTGTCTGGCATACCGATGCCAGCTATCGGCGGTCGGGGTTCGGTGTCGACTGGATGAACTACCTCAAACGTAAATACGCGCACGGGCATTGGGTGCTGGTGGTCGATCCGGATGAATTCTTTGTCTATCCGTTTTGCGATACGCGGCCGGTGCAGGCGCTGACCGACTGGCTGGATAACTGCGAGATCCGCAGCTTTGGCGCGATGCTGCTGGATGTCTACCCCAAGGGACGGCTGGGGGATGAACCCTATCAAGAAGGGCAGAACCCGATGGAGATCGCATCCTGGTTCGACAGCGGCAACTACGCGATCTCGCGCAATGCCAAATATGGAAACCTGTGGATACAGGGCGGGCCGCGTGCGCGGGTATTTTTCAAGCACAAGCCCGCCAAGGCCCCCGCGCTGAACAAGGTGCCCTTGGTCAAATGGGACCGGCGCTATGCCTATGTCAGTTCCACCCATATGCTGCTGCCGCGCGGGTTGAACCGTGTCTATGACGAATGGGGCGGAGAGAAAGCATCAGGCGTGCTGCTTCATGCCAAATTCCTGGACACCTTTAGCGCCAAGGCGGCAGAAGAACTTGTGCGCGGCCAGCACTATGCCAAATCCATCGAATACAAGACCTATGCCAACAACCCCGACCAGAACCCGCAGCTGTGGGGCAAGTGGTCCGAGAAATATATCAACTGGCGCCAGCTCGAGATTCTCGGGCTCATGTCCAAGGGGAACTGGGCATGAGCGTCGGGATAGTCATGCTGGTGCACACCGCCCTTGGCCGCGCCGAACAGGTCGCGCGACATTGGGCGGCGGCGGGCTGTCCGGTGGTGATCCACGTCGATAAATCGGTGCCACGCCAGACCCATGATGCTTTTGTGCAGGCGCTCGCGGATGTGCCCGCGCTGGTGTTCAGCAAAAGATACCGTTGCGAATGGGGGACATGGGGGCTGGTGGCCGCTTCGCAAACCGCGTCCGAGATGATGCTGAACCGCTTTCCGGATGTGCGCCATGTGTATCTGGCATCGGGGTCATGCCTGCCGCTGCGTCCGGTGAAAGAGCTGATCGACTATCTTGCCGCCCGCCCGCGCACCGATTTTATCGAAAGCGCCACCACAGCCGATGTGCCCTGGACCGTCGGCGGGCTGGACGAAGAACGTTTTACCATGCGTTTTCCCTTCTCGTGGAAACGGCGGCGCTATCTGTTCGACAAGGCGGTGGCTGTGCAGCGCTTTATCGGGCTCAAGCGGCGTATCCCCAAGGGGGTCGTGCCGCATATGGGGTCGCAATGGTGGTGCCTGACGCGGCAAACCCTGTCGGCAATCCTGCAAGACCCGAAACGCGCGGCATACGACGCTTATTTCCGCCACGTCTGGATACCGGATGAAAGCTACTTCCAGACGCTCGCGCGGCTGTACTCGACCCAGATCGAAAGCCGGTCGCTGACCCTGTCCAAGTTCGATTTTCAGGGCAAGCCGCATATCTTTTACGACGATCACCTCCAGCTTCTGCGGCGGTCCGATTGCTTTGTCGCGCGCAAGATATGGCCCAAAGCGGATAGGCTCTACGAGGCGTTCCTCACCGATGAGGCGGGTGCCATGAAGCGGACAGAGCCAAACCCCGGCAAGATTGACCGTGTCTTTGCCAAAGCGGTTGAACGGCGCACGCGGGGGCGGGCGGGGCTCTATATGCAAAGCCGCTTCCCCAACGAAGATTGGGAAAACGGCGTCACTGCCGCGCCCTATTCCGTGTTTCAGGGCTTTGTCGAGCTGTTCGAGAACTTTGAATCCTGGCTCACCAAATCCACCGGCGCGCGGGTGCATGGCCATCTGTTCGCACCGGATCGCGTGCATTTTGCCGATGGGCAGAACTCGATCAACGGGGCGCTGAGCAATAGCGCAAAGATACGCGACTACGACCCCAAGGCGTTTCTGACCAATCTGATCTGGAACACCCGTGGCGAACGTCAATGCTTCCAGTTCGGCCCGCAGGACAATCAGGATATCGTCTGGAACATCGCCAAGGATCCGAATGCGCAGGTGTCGGTGATCACCGGGGCTTGGGCCGTGCCGCTATTCCGGTCCAATCAGGATTTCGCCGACATTCGCCGCACCGCCGCCGCGCTGCAAAAGATCGAAAGCGAACACATGAAGGTGCTGCGGTCGCATTACGCCAAGGCGCGGGTGCGTATCTGGACGATGGCCGAATTCATCGAAGCCCCGATGGAGCCGCTGCAAAGCATTCTGGACGAGATCGGGCAGGTCAAAACCGGTCGTCTGTCCGAGGTGCCAAAGATGGCGGATCTCACCGGCTTTGGCCAATTCCTGCAGAACCTCAAGAACCAGGGGATGCACCCCTATCTGATGGGCGACTTTCCTGTTGAACGTGGCATGTCGGCCCCCCAGAAACCGCCGCGCAAACCCTATCTGGTGCAATAAATATGAGTTCTAATTTCAAAAGCTTTGTCGTCTTTGCTGAAATGCGCACGGGCTCCAACTTTCTGGAGAGTAACCTGAACGCCTTTGACGGGATCACCTGCCACGGCGAGGCCTTCAACCCGCATTTTATCGGCTACCCCAAAAGCACCGAGATTTTGGGCATAGACCAGCAAACACGGGACGACGACCCGACAAAGCTGCTGGTTGCGATACGCGACAAGACCAAGGGCATCGGCGGGTTTCGCTATTTCCACAACCACGATCCGCGCGTTCTGGATCCGCTGCTAGAAGACGACACCTGCGCCAAGATCATCCTGACGCGCAACCCTGTCGAAAGCTACGTCAGCTGGAAGATCGCGCGCAGCACCGGTCAGTGGAAATTGACGGATGTGAAAGCGCGGAAAAAGGCGCAAGCCGTCTTTGACGAAGAAGAATTCTCGGACCACCTAGAGGCGCTTCAGGCGTTCCAGCTGACACTGCTGAACCGGTTGCAGAAGCTGGGGCAAACGGCGTTTTACGTGGCCTATGAGGATCTGCAAAGCGTCGAGGTGATGAACGGTCTGGCGCGGTATCTGGGCGTGGATCATCCGCTAGAGGCGTTGGATAAAAGTCTGAAAAAGCAGAACCCCGACCCGATCTCGGCCAAGGTCAGCAATTATGACGATATGCTGGTTGCGCTTGGCCGGATGGATCGCTTCGACCTGACCCGCACCCCGAATTTCGAACCCCGACGCGGGCCGGTGGTGCCGTCCTATGTCGCGGCGGCCGAAGCTCCGTTGCTGTATTTGCCCTTGCGCAGCGGGCCAGAGCCGCAGGTGCTGGACTGGATGGCGGCGCTGGATGGTGTCGGGCGGGACAAGCTGCAAACCAAGTTGAACCAGAAGCAGTTGCGCCAATGGAAGCGCCGGCATCCCGGTCACCGCAGTTTCACTGTGCTGCGGCATCCGGTGGACCGTGCGCATGACGCGTTCTGCCGGCACATCGTGACCACGGACAAAGGCAGCTACCCGCAGCTGCGCACGACGTTGATCAACCGCTACAAGCTGCCGTTGCCGAAAGGCGAACCGGACAACAGCTATGACGCCGACGCACATCGCGCGGCGTTCAAGGCGTTTCTGACTTTCCTCAAGGGGAATCTGAACGGGCAGACAGCAATTCGTGTGGATCAGGCGTGGTGCACGCAGGCGCAGGCGGTACAGGGGTTCGGCGAATTCGCCTTGCCCGACCGGATCATCCGCGAGGATGCGCTGGCCGCAGAGCTGTCAGCCTTGGCGCAAAGCGTCGGGGTGCAACCGCCCGCAGCCTTGCCCGCACGACCCGCAACCCACCCCTATGCGCTGGCCGACATCTATGATGCCGACATCGAAAAACGCGCATCCGACGCGTACCAGCGGGACTATATGATGTTCGGGTTCAAAAGCTGGGGGTAGCGCCGCTTAGGCGGCCTGCGTTGCCTGTGCTTCGGTCAGGATCGCGTAAAGCGTGGCAGGGTCCGGGTTGGCCCGCAGCTTAGAGCAAACAGAGGCATTGCGCAGTGTGCGCGACACCAGCGCCAGCGCCTTGAGGTGTTCGACACCCGCGCTTTCAGGGGCAAACAGGGCAAAAGCGATATCGACCGGCTGGCGGTCGACCGCGTTGAAATCGATCGGCTTGTCGAGAAGCACAAAGGCCCCCAGCACATTGTCCAGACCTTCAAGCCGCGCGTGGGGCAGCGCGACCCCGTGGCCCACGCCTGTCGGACCAAGGGATTCGCGCGTCATCAAGGCTTCGACCACCGCGGCGGCTTTCAAGCCGTAAGCATTATGCGCCAGCTCCCCGATATCGTGGAGCAGGCGTTTCTTGCTTGAGGCCGATGTGAGGACTTTGACAGCCCCCGGCTTTAGGAGTTTCGCAAAATTCATTCTGCTCGCTCTGTTCTCGGCCGCTGATGGGTCCGGTTTGTGTTACGACGGATCGATCCAGCCGATGTTGCCGTCATCGCGACGGTAGACAACGTTTACGCCTTCTTGACCGTCTTTGCGGAAGACCACGACAGGCGTTCCCGAAATTTCCATCTGCATCACAGCTTCACCCACAGACAAGGTCGCGATCTTGGTCTGCATTTCCGCGATGATCATGGGTTGGAGTGTTTCGGGTTCCTGCGCGTCTGAATCGCTTTCTGAGGCGAGGATATACGAGGATGCACCGAAAAGTTCAACCGGTTGCGCACGCTCGCGATGGTGATCTTTCAACCGTCGCTTGTAGCGCCTCAGCTGCTTTTCCATCTTTGCTGCACATGAATCGAAAGATCCATAGATATCAGTAGCATGCGCTTTCGCTGACGCCGTAAGGCCAGTCGATAGGTGCACCGTCGTTTCGCAGACGAACTCGTGACCGGATTTGGAAAAGATGACATTCGCGTCCGTCGGACGCTCAGCATACTTCTGGACAGCTTCGCCCAATTCCGTTTTCACATGCGTTTGCAGGGCTTCGCCGATGTCGATTTGTTTGCCACTGATTTGGTACCGCATAAATTCTCCTTGTTCTTATGATCCGGACAACACCATAGGCCGCATAAAATGCGGTAAAGGTGGGGTCAGATGCGGGTGAATGACGATGCGACGAGTTTGAGAGACACCATCCCTTTGGGAAGGGGGGGATGCAGCACAAACATGATACGCCGTCTCGCCATAGTCCTATTGAGCGCGTGATTGGGCCGCGTTGTCAAATGAATCCGGCGCATGGATGTGCGGAAACTAGCGCAATATGTCTGTAGTTGATTAGGAAATGCGGAAGTTATCGCCTAGGTAGACCCGGCGCACATTCTCGTTCTGCACGACCTCTTCCGGGGTGCCGGACATCAGCACAGTGCCTTCGTGCAAGATGTAGGCACGGTCCACAATATCCAATGTTTCCCGCACGTTATGGTCGGTGATCAGCACGCCGATGCCGCGCTTTTTCAGATCGGCAACCAGATGGCGGATGTCATCCACCGAAATCGGATCCACGCCCGCAAAGGGCTCGTCGAGCAGCAGGTATTTGGGATCGGCCGCCAGACAACGGGCGATTTCCACGCGGCGACGCTCCCCGCCTGACAGGGCCAAGGCCGGCGCACGGCGCAGGTGTTCGATGGAAAATTCCGACAGCAAGGCTTCAAGCCGTTCACGCCGCCCGCGCGCGTCAGAGATAGAGATATCCAGAATCGCCGAGATATTGTCTTGCACGCTCAGCCCGCGAAAGATGCTCATCTCTTGCGGGAGGTAGCCGATGCCAAGCTGTGCGCGGCGATACATCGGCAGGGTGGTGACGTTCTTGCCATCAATCGTGACAGTGCCGCCTTCGGGCATGACCAGCCCGGCCACGGCGTAAAACGTGGTCGTCTTGCCGGAGCCGTTCGGCCCCAGCAGGGCAACAACCTCGCCCCGGTTCAGCTCCATCGAGAAGTCGCGGATCACAGTTTTCTTGCGGTAGGATTTACGCAGGTGTTCGATACGCAGACCGCTTGCGCCATCCGTGACCGTCAAATTCGGGGAAGACATCAGTTGTTGCTGCCCGTTTGCAGGATTGTTTTCACGCGGCCGGACATCTGCGCCGTGCCGTCCGACAGCTTGACGCTCATCGTGTCAGAGCTGAGCGCATTGCGCCCTTGGGTCAGCAGCACGTTCCCCGACATCACGATCGTGCCCGTGTCGATGTCGTAATCCGCGCGCTCTGATTCGGCGGCGTCCTTGCCCGAGACAAGGGTCACACCGCCCGTCGCTTCAAGCCGCGCGATGCCTTCGGCCTCTGCCCGGTACACAACCAGAACGCGTGCGGCGGACAGGCGCATCTCGCCCTGACCGATCAGCACATTCCCAGTGAAAACAGCCGATCCGTCCCCTTGATCGACTGAAAGATTGTCGGCGGTCACCTCGACGGGCAGGCCGGTATCCTGACGGATCGACCCAAAGGCCACATTGGTCCCTTGTGCGGCGATTGGCATCGCGGAAAGGAGCAGGAAAACGGGCAGCAGTAGGTGTTTCACGTGCGTCACTCTGATTTGGATTTCGGTTTGTATATCAGCTTCACCCGGTTTGTGAAAACCAATTGGGGGGCGGTTTGTTCATCTGTTTGCGTTATCGACATGGCACCAGCCTCCAGCGTACCACCTGGAGTAGTGCCGTGGACTGCGCCCGGCGACTGGATATTCAGCCCCGACAGGTCTGACGTGATCTTTTCGCTTTGCAGCCGGTATCCGGTCGAGGTCGTCAGGATCACCTTGCCCAGCAGATCGGCCACGTCCTTGGCGATGTCAAAATCGGCGAGATCCGATTGCAGGCGAAAGGTCGATCCCTCGGGGGTGTTGATCGTCGCACGCAGGTTTTCGGCGTGGTTCATGCCGGTCCGCCCGTCGGGACGGGTGAGCACATCGGCATAGAACGACAGCTCGTCCCCCTCTGACGTTGCGCCGGTAAAGAAGGGGCCGGTGATCTGCTGGTCGCGCAGGCGATCTTGCACCTCTTTCTCGGCAAAGGGGATGGCCTGCCCGGGATCAATCGCGCGCGACAGCAGGAACAGGGTCGACAGCAGGCCAAGCGCTGCCAAGGGGAACAGCACCTTGAGCCAAGAGATCAGCCTTGTGTAACGGTCCCCCTGCATCGCGCCCTAGCCCAGACCGACGCGTAGGCAGTCGTGGATATGCAGCAGACCTGTGGGGATGTCCCCTTGGGCGGGGTCCAGCACCAGCAGACAGGTGATCTTGCGGGCGTTCATGATGCCCACAGCCTTTTCCGCCAGCGCGTCGGGTGCGACGGTGACAGGGGTCGGCGTCATGACCTCGCGCGCGGTTTTGGACATCAGCCCGTCAAGGTGACGCCCCAAATCGCCGCTGGTGATGATACCGGCCAGCGCGCCGTTGCTGTCGGTGACAATCACCACGCCAAAGGATTTGCTGCTCATCGCCATCAGCGCGTCGGACATCGGGGCATCGACCTGCACCAGCGGAAGCGCATCGCCCGTGTGCATCAGATCAGCGACGCGGCTAAGCCGTGCGCCAAGTTTGCCACCGGGGTGGAATTCGCGGAAATGTTCGGCGGTGAAGGCGCGGTTTTCCATCAGGGCAATCGCCACAGCATCCCCCATCGCCAGTGTCATCGTGGTCGATGTCGAAGGCACCACGCCGGTCCCGCAGGCCTCTGCCAATTGCGGCAGTTCCAGAACCACGTCGCATTGCGCGCCAAGGCTGCTTTGCGCGCGGCTGGTGATGCCGATCAGCGGGATGGAAAAGCGGCGCGAATAGGCGATCAGATTGGCCAGCTCCGGCGCTTCGCCCGAGTTCGAGATCGCAAGCACCACATCATCGCCAGTGATCATCCCCAGATCGCCGTGGCTTGCCTCGGCAGGGTGGACGAACTGCGCGGGCGTGCCCGTGCTTGCCAGCGTTGCGGCGATCTTTTTGGCGATATGGCCGGATTTGCCGATGCCGGTGACAATCACCCGCCCACGGGTCGCGACCAGCAGGTCGATGGCCTGACGAAAACGGTCGTCCAGACTGTCGGCCAGTTGTTCAAGCGCTTGGGCTTCGGTGCGGATGACGCGGCGGGCGGTATCTAGGAAAGGTGTGGTCATGCGTGTGCAAAAATATCCGTTTCGGGCCAGCCGTCCAAATCGAGTTGGGCACGGGTTGGCAAAAATTCAAAGCACGCTTGCGCGAGCTCGATGCGTCCTTCGCGGATCAACATCTGGTTCAGCACGTCGCGCAGCTTGTGCAGGTGCAGCACGTCCGAGGCGGCATAGTCGATCTGCGCTTTGGTCAGCGTCTCGGCACCCCAATCACTGGATTGCTGCTGTTTGGAGATATCGACGCTCAGCAGTTCTTGGCAGAGTTTGGCAAGCCCGTGGCGGTCGGTATAGGTGCGCACAAGTCGGCTGGCGATCTTGGTGCAATAGACCGGCGCGGCCTTGGCCCCAAAGGTGTTCAGCAAAGCGGCGATGTCAAACCGGCCATAGTGGAACAGCTTGAGCACATGCGGGTCTTCAAGCAGGGCACAAAGATTAGGGGCCTCGGTCTGGCCCTTGGCGATCTGGACCAGATGCGCGTTCCCGTCACCGCCGGACAACTGCACCACACACAGCCGGTCACGGTGCGGATGCAGCCCCATGGTTTCGCAATCTATCGCGACCATCGGTCCAAGGTTCAGCCCGTCGGGCAGGTCATTTTGGTAAACTGTATTTGTCATGCCCTCCCTATATCCCGACGGCGCGCGTTGGGAAAGCATCGCTTTCTGCGCGGCCTCAGGCGGTGGCGATTTCCGGCAGGTCGGGGCGTGGGTAGGCCGCGAGCAGGGCAGCAACCCTTTGATGCGCGACCAGACCGGCCCAATCATCGCGGATCAGCGGACGCGGCAGCGCGGGGTGCTTCAGCGCAAGGCGGCGCCAATTATGCACGATCAGGCAGCGTAGGGTCGCAATTTGCAACGGCGTCAGCGTGTCGGCACCAGCAAGATCGCGCGCGACATGGTGCAAGGCGTCTGACAGCTGCGCATAGCTTTCGGCAAGGGAGGCAGGCTCTAGCTGGCGTTTCATCCAGTCGGGGGCAGCCTGACCGGGCAGCGTGGCGGCATCTTTCGGCACAGGCAGGGCGGCGTCCCCGACATATAGGCGCGGCATCAACGTGGTGAACCCCGCCTTTTCCAGCGGGCCGGTCTCGGCGTCATCTGTCACGACCATTAGCCAGTGCTCGGGCAGATCGTCAGGCGTGGCGTAGATCCGGCCACTGGCCGCCTGACTTTGGGCGCGGCCTTCGGGGGTGAGGCTGTGATGGCTGATCCGCCCGTGTTTCTCGGAGGCGATCCATTTGTCCTTGCGCAAACGATGCAGGGCCACGCGCGCGGCCTCGGGGCGGACGTCCATCGCCGACATGATCGCCGACAGCACCGGCCCGCCGATGATCTGCCCTTCCTGTCGGGCCAGATCACCAAAGAGACTGATCATCAAAGACCAGACGCGCTGGCCGCCAAGGTCTTTCAGAGGGGCGATCGCAAGGTCAAAGTCGTCAATAGGCATTCATCGTCAGCAATTCATACTCGGCCACGGCGGCATCATCCTGATTGGTCAGGGTCACGTGCCAGCGTACCTCACCGTATTCGTCATTGCGAGGCGTCTTTGCCTTGACACTGAGCCGGACCTTGATGCTGTCGCCCGCCTGCACCGGTGCCATAAAGCGCAGGTTGTCCAGCCCGGTATTCGCCAGCACAGGGCCGGGGTCAGGCTGCACGAACAGCCCTGCGGCAAAGCTCAGCAGCAGATAGCCATGGGCAACACGGCCCGGAAAGAACGGGTTCGCCTTGGCGGCGGCGTCATCCATATGCGCGTAAAACGTATCACCGGTGAAATGGGCGAACGTCTCGATATCCTCCAGCGACACGGTGCGGCTGGCAGAATTGAACGTCTCGCCCAGATCCAGCGCGCCAAAGCGGCGGGTGAACGGGTGGTCGCGGTCCGAAATCTCGGTCGCGCCGGGCACCCATTGCTTGCCGATGGCGGTCAGAATATCGGGGCTGCCCTGAATGGCGGTGCGCTGCATGTAATGCATGACACCGCGCACGCCGCCCAGTTCCTCGCCGCCGCCTGCACGCCCCGGCCCCCCGTGGACCATATGGGGCAGGGGGGCACCGTGGCCCGTCGCCTCGGCCATCGAGTCGCGGTTGTTGAAATAGAGCCGCCCGTGAAACGCGCCTGCGCCCATCACCATATTGCGTGCGGTCTCGCCATCGCGGGTGATGATGGAGGCGACCAGTGACCCTTTGCCCTTGTTCAGCAGCGCGATGGCGTGATCGGTGTCGCGGTAAGGCATGATGGTGGACACAGGGCCAAAAGCCTCGGTGTCGTGCACATGCGTGGCGGCATCGGGATCGGCGCAGTGGAACAGCATCGGCGGGACAAAGGCGCCTTTCTGCGCATCCGCACCCTCGACAGCAAAGGCGTCGGGGTCGCCAAAGACACGCGTCGCCTCTGACCCGATCAGGGCGGCTTTCTCCAGTACGTCGCGGCGCTGCGATTGCGAAACAAGCGCGCCCATTTTCGTGCCTTCAAGACGGGGATCGCCAATGGTGACTTTGGCCAGCCGGTCCGACAGCGCGGCGATCAGCGCATCCACATGGGGTTGCGGTACCATGATCCGGCGGATGGCGGTACATTTCTGCCCCGCCTTGGCCGTCATCTCGCGCTGGACCTCTTTCACAAACAGATCAAACTCGGGCGTGCCGGGGCCCGCATCAGACCCTAACACAGAGGCATTGAGACTATCCTGTTCAGACGCGAACCGGACGGAGCGTTCGACCAACACAGGGGTGCTGCGCAGTTTCAGCGCGGTTTCGGCAGAGCCGGTAAAGCTGACGACATCCTGACAATCGAGGTGGTCCAGCATATCGCCCAAGCCCCCCGTCACCAATTGGATCGCGCCGTCTGGCAGAATACCGGATTGGATCATCAGGCGGAAACAGGCCTCGGTCACCTGACAGGTGGCGGTGGCGGGTTTGACGATGGCAGGCACCCCGGCCAACAGCGTCGGGGCGAGCTTTTCCAACATGCCCCAAACGGGGAAGTTGAAAGCGTTGATATGCACCGCAACGCCCTGCAACGGCGTGCAGATGTGGCGGCCCATGAACTGACCCGCGCGGCCCAGCTGTTCGACGGGACCGTCAAGATAGACCTGATCATCCGGCATTTCGCGGCGACCCTTGGCGGCGTAGACCTGCATCGTGCCGATCCCGCCATCCACATCGATCATGTGGTCAGCCTGCGTGCCGCCTGTGTCGAACGACAGCTCGTATAGGCTCTGTTTATGGTCGTTGAGGTAGAGCGCGACGGCCTTGAGCATCCGGGCTCGGTCGTGAAAGGTCAGCTTGCGTAGGGCAGGGCCGCCGATGTCACGGGCATAGGCCAGCATCGTCTGAACCTGCAGCGCGTCATTGCCGGCTTGGGCGATCACATCGCCGGTGATCGCACTTGCGATGTTGCGTGCACCGGCACCGGGGTTGATCCATTGTCCGGCGGCAAAGCTTTGGATATCGCGCATATTGGGCCCCTTAGTGATGGTCGTAGTCAATGAAAAGCGTGTCGCTCAGCGGATAGCTTTGGCAGCTCAGCCGGTATCCGCGTTCAACTTCGTAGTCCTCCAGCGCGTGGTTCGACAGCATCTCGACCTCGCCTTCGGTGACCTTGCACATGCAGGTCGAACAGACCCCCGCCTTGCAGGCAAAGGGCGCATCAAGGTTATTCTCTAGCGCGGCATCCAGCACCGACTGCCCCTTCGCCATGGTAAAGCTGTGCTGCGCGCCGTCTATTTTCACGGTCACCTGCGTTTGCGCCTGACCTTCGCTGCGCTTGGCCATTTCCTGTTTCGCCAGACGGCCCTGTTGGCTTTCGCTGAACAGTTCGAACTTGATTTGATCAGGCTCTAACCCGTGGGTTTTCAGGGCATCCGCGATGGCCAGCATCATCGGCTCTGGCCCGCAAATAAAGGCCATGTCCATGTCCGACACGTCGATCCAGGTCTTGAACAGCTCGGCGCATTTATTCTGGTCTACACGGCCGGTGAACAGGTCGATGTCCTGCCCGCTTTCCAGCATGTGAATGACGCTCAACCGGCCCATATAGCGGTTCTTGAGATCCTCCAGCTCTTCGCGGAACATGATCGTGTTCACAGCGCGGTTGGCATAGACCAGCGTAAAGGTCGATTTGGGCTCGCGTTTCAGCACCGTCTTGAGGATCGACAGCACGGGCGTGATCCCAGACCCGCCGGCAAAGCCAAGGTAATTCCGCGCGCGATCAGGCTCTAACCCGGCGGAAAACGTGCCTTGGGGGGGCATGGCATGCAGCGTATCCCCGACCTTCAACACCTCGTTCGCAAAGGTAGAGAAGGCACCGCCATCGACCCGCTTGATCCCCACTTGCAGCACGCCGTCGTCCAGACCGGCGCAAATGGAATAGTTGCGGCGCAGCTCGGTCCCGTCGAAATCCTGTTTGAAGGTCAGATACTGACCCTGCTTGAAGGCAAACGCCTTTGGGTCTTCGGGTTGCAGGGTCAAGACCACCGCGTCGCGGATGGTGCGGTGAATATCAGTCACTAACAAGGGGAGGAATTGGCTCATGGGTCAGATACACTTAAAATAATCGAAGGGTTCCAGACAGTCGGTGCAGCGCCATTGCGCCTTGCAGGGGGTCGATCCGAACTGGCTGATCTTTTCCAGATGCGTCGATTGGCAACGGGGGCAGCGTTCGGGGCCACCTGCGGGTTGGGGCGGGGCAATGCCGTAGCTTTCCAGCTTGGCGCGGCCCGCGTCGGTCATCCAGTCAGAGGTCCAGGCAGGCGAAAGTTGCCGCTTTAGAGCCAGTTTTTCGATCCCGTGCCCGCGCAATGCCGCTTCGATATCAAGGTTGATGATCGTCGTGGCAGGGCAGCCGGAGTAGGTCGGCGTCACCGTGACCTCTAGCGTGTCACCCTGCCATTGCACATCGCGGATGATCCCCAGATCGGTCAGCGAGATTACCGGAATCTCGGGGTCCGGCACGGCGTGGAGCCAGCCCCAAACAGTCTCTAACGAAGGCTTTTCGACTACCATGTCGCATCCGGGTAGGCGCGTTGCAGCCATTGCATCTGCGTCAGCATATGCCCCAGATGTTCCGAATGGCGTTTACCGGATTTGCCGCCGCGATGCCCGAAATCGCTTTCGGGCCGTGTTAGCGTGGCGGCGGTGAAGACATCGTTCACCAAGGTATCATAGGCGGCGCGCAGGGACGCAGGATCGGGCGCGATGCCTGCTGCGACCATAGCCTCGTCCACGGCGTCCGCGACGAACATTTCCCCGACATAGGGCCACAACAGGTCCAGCGCGTTCTGCATGCGGCGGTGGCTTTCCTCGGTGCCGTCGCCAAGGCCGATCACCGTGTCTGTCGCGCGCTCCAGATGGTAGGTCACCTCTTTGCTCGACTTTTCCGCGATAGCGGCGATCTGTGCATCGCTGCTTTCCATCAGGGCGGTCAGCTGCGACAGGTGCCATGCGTCAAACAGGAACTGGCGCATGATCGTCTGGCCGAAATCGCCGTTGGGCTGTTCGACCAACAACAGATTGCGGAAATCCCAGACGTCACGGTGAAAGGCAAGCCGATCCGCATCGCGACCCGCGTCTTCGACCTTACCCGCCAGATCCAGCCAAAGCGTGGTCTGGCCGATCAGGTCCAGCGCGGTATTCGCCAGCGCGATGTCTTCTTCCAGCACGGGGGCGTGGCCGCACCATTCCGAGACGCGGTGTCCCAGAACAAGGGTGTTATCCCCCATCCGGCATAGAAATTCGAACAAATCGCCTTTGTTGGGGTCTATATTCGCCGTGCTCACATCGCCCCCACTTCGTCTGGAATGTCAAAGAAGGTGGGGTAGCGGTAGACTTTGTCGTTGGCGGGCTCGTACAGCGGGCCTTTTTCCTCGGGCGAGGAGGCGGCGATATGAGCGGCCTCGACGACCCAGATGCTCACGCCTTCGTTGCGGCGCGTATAAACATCGCGGGCATTCTTGATCGCCATTTCGGCGTCAGCGGCGTGAAGCGACCCGACGTGGCGATGGCTCAGCCCGTGCTGACCGCGAATGAAAATCTCGAACAGGGGCCATTCATCGGCGCGCGCCTTGCCGTGGTCGACCGCTTGGGTGCCGGGGTAGGGTTTTGCTTCTGGGCTGCTCATCTTGCTTACTCCGCTGCCAGTTTCGCGGCGCGTTTCTTCGCCGCATGTGCCATCAAACCGTCCCGCACCCACGCGCCGTCGTCCCACGCCTTGTTGCGCGCGGCGAGCCGTTCGGTATTGCAGGGGCCATTGCCCTTGAGCACGTCAAAGAATTCGTCCCAATCGGGCTGGGTAAAGTCGTAATGCCCGCGTTCCTCGTTCCACTTCAGATCGGGGTCGGGAACGCTGAGGCCCAGATATTCGGCCTGCGGGACACATTCATCGACAAACTTCTGACGCAGCTCGTCGTTGGAGTTCATCTTGATCTTCCACGCCATCGATTGCGCCGAATGGACGGAATTTTCGTCCGACGGGCCAAACATCATCAGCGCAGGCCCCCAGAAGCGGTTCAGCGCGTCCTGTGCCATTTTGCGCTGCGCGTCTGTGCCCTTCGCCATCTTCATCATGATGTCGTAGCCCTGGCGCTGGTGGAACGATTCCTCTTTGCAGATACGCACCATCGCGCGGGCATAGGGGCCGTAGGATGTGCGTTGCAACGGCACCTGGTTCATGATCGCGGCCCCATCCACGAGCCAGCCGACAGCCCCCATATCGGCCCATGTCAGGGTCGGATAATTGAAGATAGAGCTGTATTTCATTTTGCCCGACAGAAGGTCGCGGGTCAGCTGGTCACGGCTGACCCCCAGTGTTTCGGCGGCACAATAGAGATACAGACCGTGGCCCGCCTCGTCCTGCACCTTGGCGAGCAGGATCGCCTTACGCTCCAACGTCGGGGCGCGGGTGATCCAGTTGCCTTCTGGCAACTGGCCCACGATTTCCGAATGCGCGTGCTGGCCGATCTGCCGGATCAGGTTCTTGCGATACCCCTCCGGCATCCAGTCTTTCGGTTCGATCTTGCCGCCCGCATTTATCCGTTCCTGAAAGGCGCGTTCCTGCGGATCCATCTCTTCGAGAGATTTGACACCTTGGCCGGTGGATTTGATCATCTGTGCATACATCGTTCAGATCCTTTCAGGGGGATAATTGCGTTAAGCGCGTTCGAGGATGATGGCGACGCCTTGGCCGACGCCGACACACATGGTGCACAGCGCATAGCGGCCGCCTGTGCGTTTCAACTGCAGGGCTGCGGTCATGACCAGACGGGCACCGGACATCCCCAGCGGGTGACCGATGGCAATCGCGCCGCCGTTAGCATTCACATGAGGCGCATCATCCGCCACGCCAAGCGCGCGCAATGTGGCGATCCCTTGCGACGCGAACGCTTCGTTCAGTTCGATCACATCCATCTGGTCGATGGTCAGACCTGCGCGGGCCAGAACTTTCTGGCTGGCAGGAACAGGGCCGATGCCCATGACGCGCGGTTCGACACCGGCGGCAGAGATACCGACAACGCGTGCAATCGGGGTCAGCCCGTGCTGCGACGCCGCCGCCTCAGAGGCCATCAGCATCGCCGCCGCGCCGTCGTTGACGCCAGAGGCATTGCCCGCGGTCACGGTCAGGTCGGGGCCGTTGATCGGGCGCAGCTTGGTCAGCGCGTCAATCGTGGTGCCGGGGCGCGGGTGTTCGTCGCGGTCAAAGACAATCGGGTCGCCCTTGCGCTGCGGGATCGACACGGGGGTGATCTCGTCGGCGAAAACACCGGCCTTGTCCGCCGCTTCCCAGCGGTCCTGACTGCGCTTGGCAAAGGCGTCCTGATCTTCGCGGCTGATATCATAATCCGTAGCCACGTTATCGCCGGTTTCGGGCATGGATTCGACGCCGTATTGCGCCTTCATCTTGGGGTTCACAAAGCGCCAGCCAATGGTGGTATCATAGACAGCGTTGTTGCGCGAGAAGGCGGTTTCCGCCTTGGGCATCACGAAAGGTGCGCGAGTCATGCTTTCGACACCGCCGGCAATCGCCAGATCCATGTCGCCGGCCTTGATCGCACGGGCCGCGACGCCGACCGCATCCATGCCAGAGGCGCATAGACGGTTGATCGTTGCACCGGGCACATCGACCGGCAGGCCGGCCAGCAGGGCCGCCATACGGGCCACGTTACGGTTGTCTTCGCCGGCCTGGTTGGCACAGCCAAAGATCACGTCATCGATTTTGGACCAATCCAGATCAGGATTGCGGGCCATCAGTGCGGCAATCGGTGCCGCTGCCAGATCATCGGCGCGGATCGATGACAATGCGCCGCCAAAGCGGCCGATGGGTGTGCGCTGCGCGTCACAAATAAAAGCGTCCATGAAAGTCTCCCTTGGTTGACGAGCGTAGGGATAGTCGCGATTCGACGCAACTTAAATGTTACCTGACATTTTTCAGTTTGCATATTTTGTAACATAAGGGCGGACAGGATAACGCGCAAGGAGGTCTGTTCGGGCCGCTTGGGCAAGGCGCGCAACCTTCCCCCGCAGGAGCGCTGGAACAGGGGTGGAAACCCCGTTAAAACAATGCGCAAGATGCGCCCCAGACTGATTTGACCCGAACGGACCTGACCCATGCATAGTGTGACCCTTCTAACCTCTCCTCAACGCCCGCAGCTTGAGGCGTCGCTGGTCGATGCCGTGCGCAACGCATGGGGCGGCGGGGATGCGGTCTGGCTTGCTCCGGACGAGGCGGCGGGCTTTGACATGAAGCGGATGCCGGGCAATCGCTGGGATGTCTGGGCCGAATGTCAGGGGATGGGGGTCGATCTGGTGATCACCCCGTCGGAAGGCCGCCGCAAGAAGATGCTGCTGGCGGACATGGACAGCACCATGATCCAGCAGGAGTGTATCGACGAGCTGGCAGATGAGGCCGGGGTCGGGGACCGCGTCAAAGATATCACCGCCCGCGCCATGAACGGAGAGCTTGATTTCAACGCCGCCCTGCGCGAACGGGTTGGTCTGTTGAAGGGGTTGGACGAGGCGGTGATCACCCGCGTGCTGGCCGAACGGATCACCCATATGCCCGGCGGCAAGACCCTGATCGCGACAATGAAGGCAAATGGTGCCTATGCGGCGCTTGTGTCGGGCGGTTTCACGGCGTTCACCGCCGCGGTGGCAGAGGCGCTTGGCTTTGACGAGAACCGCGCGAATACGCTGCTCGCATCGGATGGCGTGCTGACCGGCGACGTCGGTGTGCCGATCCTGGGCAAACAGGCCAAGGTCGATGCGCTGGAACAGATCACCGCGCGCCTGGGGCTGTCAGAGAACGACGTGATCGCCGTGGGCGACGGGGCAAACGATCTGGGCATGCTGGCGCGCGCGGGCATGGGCGTGGCGCTGCACGCCAAGCCCGCCGTGGCGGCGGAATGTGACGTGCGGATCAACTTTGGCGACCTGACGGCGCTGCTTTATGTGCAGGGGTACGCCAAGGACGAATTCGTCATCTAGGCGCGCAAACTGCATGGGGCGCTGCCCCATACCCCGGGATTTTTAACCATTTGGAAGCGATGTTACGCAAAGCCAGCGGCAGGTTTGAGCGTGCCCGTGATGATGCCGCGCCGGTTTTCTATCGGGGCATTGCGGTATTTCAACGCTTCGGGGTGGTTCGGGTCGAGCGCGCCGAGTTTGACCAGGATCGAGGTGATCGCGCATTCGGCCGCGCGCTTGGTGCCACAGGCCGCCTTGAGAGCCACGCCGATGTTCTGATCCGGCAGGATCGCGATGAAGAACCCCTCGGCCCCGGTTTTGAGCGCGACCTTGCCGTTCATCGCGCGCATCAGATTGGTGCAGGCGCGGGTCTCGCCGGCGACAAGGTCGGGGTGCAGGCGCATGGCCTGATGCAGCCGCGCCTCGGCCGACCCATCAGGAGCAGCGGCGAAATGCGCCATGGCGCGGGCCATACCGTGTAGCGTAGTTGCAAAATTCGGGACAGAGCAGCCGTCGATCCCGAAGCCGGGCGAGGTGGTGCCGGTCACACGCTCGAACGCCTCGAGACAGGCGCGTTGCACGGGGTGGTCCGGCTTTTCGTAATCCGCGCCGCCGCCCATATGGGCGTTGACCGACAAGAAGCCCGCGTGTTTGCCGGAACATTCATGGTGGATCTGGCAAGGCTGGGTGTCAGAACACACCAGTGCATTGCGCGCGGCCTCGTCACCGGGAACTGCCGTGCCGCAGCGAAAGTCGCTGTCGTCCAGCCCCAACGTCTTGAGCCAGTCAGAGATGATGCCCACATGCAAATCCGCCGCCTGATGGGACGCGCAGGCCAGCGCCAGATGTTGGGGCCCAAGGCCGTAGGCATCGGCGGCACCGGACTGGATCAGGGGCAGCGCTTGGATCATCTTGGCAGAGGAGCGCGGCAGGATCACCGTGTCGGGATCGCCCCAAGCCTGCAGGATCTGACCGCTGCTGTCACAGACCACCGCATGACCCGAATGCACGCTTTCCAGAAACGGACCACGCCAGATTTCAGCGAAGGGGGCTGCTTGGGTCATGAATTATCCTTTTCGTTGGCGAATTCCTGCCAATCAGGGTTTCGTGTGTCGCCTGTTTGCCGTTATTATGCTTGTTGACGAGAGAAATACAGTTCCTTTGATCAAGAGCGCCTCCCGAAGGGCTGCCATTGGGGAATTGTTGTGATGTTGAGGTTAATGGCGGCTGGAGGCCCAGGTAGATGATGAACTTTAGGACGATTGGTTTTGCGGCGGCGCTGGCGGGTCTGAGCGCAGGCAGCGTTTTCGCGCAAGCGCAAAGCACGAACCGCGTGGCAGCAGAGACGGACTGGAGCGTATTCGTCGAAGACAACCCGACCGAATGCTGGGGCGTGTCCACGCCAAAAGAATCCGTGAACTCCCGCGATGGTCGCGTTGTGGCGGTGAACCGCGGCCAGACCCTGCTGATGGTCTTTTACCGTCCAAGCGCGGGGGCCAAGGGGCAGGTGGCCTTTACCGGCGGCTATCCCTTTGCTTCGGGGTCGACGGTCAACATGAACATCGGCGGCACCACGTTCGAGCTGTTCACCGAAGGCGAATGGGCCTGGCCTGCGACCACCGAGGACGACAACAAGATCATCGCCGCGATGAAACGTGGCGCGGATGCAAAGCTGACGGGCCGTTCCGGGCGTGGGACGCAGACCGAGGACACGTTCTCGCTTCTGGGGTTCACGGCTGCGGTTGAAGATGCGGCCAAACGCTGCGGCGGCTAGGTTTTTCCGCCTGAACTGATCGCAAAGCCCTGCCATTGGCGGGGCTTTTTCATACCAAGGGTTTGGTCGATAAAGCGGCCATGACGGGCGAAGCTATGCACTCAGCCCGGCCCAGCAATGCGGCGTTTCCTTTTGATTTAGGGAAAAATCCCTATATAGAGCGCTCAAACCCCTGCACACCGGAGAATCCCCATGTCTGCGACCGCGCCGATTACTCAAGATGTCATGACCATTCCGCGTAAGCAGGCGGAGGGGCCGGTGAACCTTGTCGGGTTGACCCGTGATGCCATGCGCGCCGCGTTGATTGCGGAAGGCACGCCGGAGAAACAGGCGAAGATGCGTGTGGGGCAGATCTGGCAGTGGATCTATCAATGGGGCACCCGCGATTTTGCCGATATGACCAACCTGTCGAAAGCCTTCCGTGCCGAACTGGCCGAGAAGTTCGTGATCGAGGTGCCCGAGGTCGTGACCAAACAGGTGTCCGAAGACGGCACGCGCAAATATCTGGTGCGCATCGCGGGCGGCCATGAGGTCGAGGTGGTGTATATCCCCGAAGAGGGGCGCGGCACCTTGTGCGTCAGCTCTCAGGTCGGCTGCACGTTGACCTGTTCCTTCTGTCACACTGGCACGCAAAAGCTGGTGCGCAACCTGACCGCGGCCGAGATTATCGGGCAGGTGATGGTGGCGCGGGATGATCTGGGCGAATGGCCCGTGCCCGGTACGCTGACCGATGCGCCGCGGCTGTTGTCCAACATCGTGCTGATGGGCATGGGCGAACCGCTGTATAACTTTGAAAACGTGCGCGACGCGATGAAGATCGCGATGGACCCCGAGGGGATCCAGCTGTCGCGCCGCCGGATCACCTTGTCGACCTCCGGTGTTGTGCCGGAGATCGCGCGCACCGCCGAAGAGATTGGCTGCCAACTGGCTGTATCTTTCCACGCCACCACGGACGAGGTGCGCAACAAGCTGGTGCCGATCAACAAACGCTGGAACATCGCCGAGCTGATCGAGGCGCTGCGGGCCTACCCCAAGGTCAGCAACTCTGAACGGATCACGTTTGAATATGTCATGCTGGATGGAGTGAACGATTCAGACGCAGATGCGCATCGTCTGATTGAATTGATCCGCGGTATCCCCGCCAAGATCAACCTGATCCCGTTCAACGAATGGCCCGGCGCGCCGTATAAGCGGTCGTCGAACAACCGCATCCGCGCGTTCTCCGAGATCGTGTATCAGGCAGGCTACGCCTCGCCCGTGCGTAAACCGCGGGGTGAAGATATCATGGCGGCCTGCGGTCAGTTGAAATCGGCGACAGAGCGTGAACGCAAGTCCCGCAAGCAGATCGAGGCTGACGCGGGGATGTAACTGCCCTTAATTCAACGTGAAATCCACGATGCAGCCGTCCCGATTGGGGCGGCTGTTTGCATTTCAAGGCGTTTGATTGTGGCGGGGTCACCCTGAAATGACCTTGGGCCTGCCACATTTAAGCAGAAATTAAGTCATGATCGCCCAGAATATTGTTTCCATCGACAACACAATCAGGAGCGATACTGCGATGACTGTTATTATCAAGAACGACGCCTTTATCACTGCCGATGTACTGGCGCTTGTGACCCGCGAACGCGAAAGCGCCTTGTCCTACCGCGAATGGAAACATCGACTGGCCGGGTATGGCTATGGGGTACGTGACACGGACCACGGGTCCGTTCTGGAAACGCTGCCGCATCACGTTGAAGTCTGTGTGCTTCCGGCCGATCTTTGCGCCTGATCTGACCGGGGTCTTTATTTTGAACGCCCGGGGACTTCCTCTCGGGCGGGGGCTGTATCCCAGTTCTCGATCAGCTTCATCGCCTCGTCGGCGGTTTCAACGAATTGGAACAGGTCCAGATCCTGATCAGAGATCGTGCCCGCGTCTGCCAGCGCATCCCAGTTGATGATCTTTTCCCAGAAGGCACGGCCGAACAGCAGGAACGGCACACGGCTCATCCGGCCTGTCTGGATCAGGGTCAGCGTTTCGAACATTTCGTCCAGCGTGCCAAAGCCGCCGGGGAAGACACAGATCGCCCGCGCGCGCATCAGGAAATGCATCTTGCGGATCGCGAAGTAGTGAAAGTTAAAGCACAGCTCCGGTGTGACATATTCATTCGGGGCCTGTTCGAAGGGTAGAACGATGTTCAGCCCGATAGATTGCCCGCCGGCGTCGACGGCACCACGGTTGCCTGCCTCCATCACGCCGGGGCCACCGCCAGTGACGATCACGTTGTCTTGCCCGTCACTCTCCATCGATTTCAGCGTCATCAGCCGCGCGAATTCGCGGGCCTCGTCATAGAAATGGGACAGATCGGCCAGTGTCTTGGTGCGGGCCTTGTCTTTATGGGCAGGGGCGGGAATACGCGCGCCGCCGAACAGAACGATGGTGGATTTCACACCATGGGCGTCCAGCTCCATCTCGGGCTTGAGCAATTCCAGTTGCAGCCGGACGGGGCGCAACTCCTGACGGCACATGAAGTCGTCATCGGTAAAGGCCAGCCGGTATGCCGGGGCGCGCGTTTGCGGCGTGTCGGGTACATCCTGCGCGGTAGCGCGGTCGTCGCCGGCCATGCGCAAGGGGTGGCGTTTGGATTCGGTCATCATACTCTCCGGTCTGTGCGGGCGACGGGTGCCCTTTGCTGCAACATGCCTGCCTTTGCCGCAAATGACCACGCCATCCGACGTCATTGCACCACAGCCCCGACGACTGTATAGCCAAGCGCAACATTTGACCCTCATTCGCCGGAGCTACACCCATGTCGAACGCCCAACTTGAAACCGCCATCGAAGCCGCCTGGGACGCCCGTGACACGATCACTTCGGCCACCACCGGTGAAACACGTGACGCGATCGAAGACACGCTGGCCGCGCTGGACAGCGGCAAGCTGCGCGTTGCCGAAAAGATGGAGAACGGCGACTGGCATGTGAACCAATGGGCTAAGAAAGCGGTCCTGCTGGGCTTCCGCATCAAGGATATGGAACAGCAAGACGGCGGCCCGCAGGGCAGCGGCTGGTGGGATAAGGTCGATAGCAAGTTCAAAGGATGGAACGATGCCGACTGGAAAGAGGCAGGCTTTCGCGCCGTGCCCAATTGTGTCGTGCGCAAATCGGCCTATATCGCGCCGGGCGTCGTGCTGATGCCGTCCTTTGTGAACATTGGTGCCTATGTCGACAGCGGCACAATGGTTGACACATGGGCGACCGTCGGGTCCTGCGCGCAGATCGGCAAGAACGTCCACCTGTCGGGTGGCGTTGGCATCGGTGGCGTGCTCGAGCCCATGCAGGCCGGCCCGACAATCATCGAAGACAACTGCTTTATCGGTGCGCGTTCCGAGGTGGTCGAAGGCTGTATCGTCCGCGAAGGCTCCGTTCTGGGGATGGGGGTCTACATCGGCCAGTCGACCAAGATCCTCGACCGTGAAACCGGCGAAGTCTTCTATGGCGAAGTGCCGGCGGGGTCGGTCGTTGTGGCGGGGTCCATGCCGTCGAAGAACGGTGTGCACCTTTATTGCGCCGTGATCGTGAAGCGCGTCGACGAAAAGACCCGCTCCAAAACCTCAATCAACGAGCTGCTGCGCGACTAAGGGAACCTTTTCACAGACCTGTGAGTTCACTCTATGAAACAAGATTTATGGAGAATTTGAAATGACAGGTCTGGGTTGGTTCGCAGCAATAATCGTCGGTGGTCTGGCCGGTTGGATCGCGGAAAAGATCATGAAGTCCGATATGGGGCTGATCATGAACATTATTCTGGGGATCATTGGCGCGATCGTTGCCAACTTCCTGCTGATGACAATCGTCGGTGCGACCTTGGGTGGCTGGATTGGTCAACTGGTCGTCGGCGTCATCGGGGCCTGCCTGTTGATTTGGGTCACACGTTTGGTACGCGGACGTAGCTGACCCTTTTCAGACGACACAGAACACGATAGGGCTGCCGCATCTTAATGCGGTGGCCCTTTTTATGTCTGACCAGAAGAAACCCAAGAAACCGTCGCGCCAGCAGGTCTATACGCTGCTGGTCGAGATCGGCCGAAAAGAGGGCGACGGCCTGCCGGACAAGGCGACGGGCGCTGCGCTGATGTGCTTTGCCTCGGGTATCGACGAAGCGGAAGCCGTGCGCGAGACGGTCGCCATCCTGAAACAGGCCGATACCAACCCGCTGGACGTGACCGGATATGGCACGATTGCCGACCGCGAGGCCGAAGGCCACGAGATTGACGAAGACGAACGGGCCTTGATGGCGCGGGCGCTGGATGAAAACTCTGTCATTATTGCGCAGATGACGCCTTTCTTCGACTAAGGTTCCTGCGCGGCTTTGCAGCGCTGGCGTGGGCTATGTGGCTCACCGCTTTGTGTATTTCCGCGCTGCCCCTTGGCTTTGGTGCATTTTCCCCACAAATGTAGGACGACACCGCGACACACGCCGAAGGAGCCCTCATATGTCCAGCATCGATCCCGTAGACCTGACCGCCAAACTGGTGCGTTGCCCGTCGGTCACCCCCGCAGATGGGGGCGCGCAAGAGGTGCTGTTCGATCTGCTGACCGAGGCGGGGTTTGATTGTGCCTGGGCGGACCGTGGCGGGATCAAGAACCTCTTTGCGCGTTGGGGCAACAAGGGTAACACCCGCAGCTTTGGCTTTAACGGTCACACCGATGTCGTGCCCATCGGGAACGAGGCCGATTGGACTATGCCGCCCTTCGGCGCAGAGATCAAAGACGGCATCATGTACGGGCGCGGCACAACCGATATGAAATCCGGTGTGGCAGCCTTTACCGCCGCGGCCATCGACTTTGTCCGCGATACGCCCCCGGATGGGTCCATCGTGCTGGCAATCACCGGTGACGAGGAAGCCGAAGGCATCGACGGCACCCGCGCCTTGCTGGATTACATGCAAGAGGCGGGCGAACGGATGGATGTTTGTCTGGTAGGGGAGCCGACATGTCCGAACAAAATGGGCGAGATGATCAAGATCGGGCGACGCGGATCGCTGAACGCGCATTTTCGCGTGATCGGCAAACAGGGCCATGCGGCCTATCCTCACCGCGCCAATAATCCGATGCCTGCGATGATGCGGCTGATGGATCAGCTTGCCTCGCAT
Organism: Sulfitobacter sp. PM12; assembly: GCF_045586035.1. Lineage (NCBI taxonomy): Bacteria > Pseudomonadati > Pseudomonadota > Alphaproteobacteria > Rhodobacterales > Roseobacteraceae > Sulfitobacter > Sulfitobacter sp. PM12. The sequence continues at coordinate 271,500 of NZ_CP151529.1, read as the reverse complement.
CAGCTGGACGAGGGGACGGACCATTTCGATCCCTCCACGCTGGCGATTGTCACCGTCGATACCGGCAACCCTGCGACCAATGTGATCCCGGCTGAAACCCGCGCGACGGTGAACATCCGTTTTAACGACAAGCATTCGGGCGCTAGCCTGACCACTTGGCTGGAGGAACAGGCCGCCGCGATCCGCGACAGTTTTGGCGTGCAGGTCGAGCTAAAGGTCAAGATTTCGGGCGAGAGCTTTATCACGCCACCGGGTGAGCTGTCTGATCTGGTGTCCAAAGCGGTGCAGGCAGAGACGGGGGTGACGCCTGAACTGTCCACCTCTGGCGGGACGTCGGATGCGCGGTTCATGAAGCACCATTGCCCTGTGGTTGAATTCGGGCTGGTTGGTCAGTCCATGCACGAGGTCGACGAAAACGTCGAGGTGGCGCAGATCCACCAGCTCAAATCCATCTATACCCGCATCCTGAAGGACTATTTCGCATGACCGCCCATATCGCCGTGACCGAAGACCTCGCCAGCTGTCACCTGCTGCGCCGGATCGTCTTTATCGAAGAGCAGAACGTGTCGGAAGCCGATGAAATGGACGACCGCGATGACGACGCGACGCATTTCCTTGCCACCGAGGAAGAGCTGCCGATCGGGTCGGCGCGGATGCATATCAAAGGAGACACAGCCAAGATCGGGCGCGTATGTGTGATCAAATCCCACCGCGGTACGGGGCTTGGCGCGGCGTTGATCCGCGCGGCGGTAGACGAGGCGCGCAAGGATCCTGCCGTGCGCTTCGTGAAGCTCGGCGCGCAGTTGCATGCTTTGGGGTTCTACGAAAAGCTGGGGTTCGTGGCGCAGGGGCCGGTCTTTGACGACGCCGGCATTGATCATCGCGAGATGGTGCTGTCGCTTTGAACCGCACACTGGTCATCATGGTGAAAGAGCCGCTGCCGGGGCGGGTCAAGACGCGGCTTGGCCGTGATTTGGGCATGACCGCTGCCGCGTGGTGGTTCCGGCATCAGACCCGCGCGTTGATCCGCCGTGTGCAAGACCCGCGCTGGCAGGTGGTGCTGGCGGTCGCGCCGGATCGGGCGGGGCTGTCCAGCCGTGTCTGGCCCGCGCATCTGCCGCGCTGGCCGCAGGGGCGCGGTGATCTGGGGGATCGTATGGGTCGTATGCTGCGTGCTGCGCCCGCGGGGCCGGTCTGCGTCATCGGGGCGGATATTCCGGGTGTGACCGCGGCGCGGGTGGCCGATGCGTTTCGCGCGCTCGGGTCGCATGACGCGGTGTTCGGGCCTGCACCGGACGGGGGCTATTGGCTGGTCGGGCTGAAACGCGCCCGCCCCGTGCCGCCGCGCCTGTTTGAAAACGTCCGCTGGTCCACGGAGCATGCGCTGGCCGATACCGTCGCCACGCTGGCCGATCACCGCATCGCACAGGTCGCCACATTGCGGGACGTGGATACAATCGACGATTTGCCCATGACGAAGCGGGGTGCGCGTGCTACCTCGTGAAGCATGAGCAAAATACCTTCAAAGCCCGAGATCCTAGACTGGATCGCCGAAAACCCCACTCTGACCGCCAAGCGTGACATCGCCAAGGCGTTCGGCATCAAGGGGGCGGCCCGGATCGATCTGAAACGCGTGCTGAAAGAGCTGGAGGCCGAAGGCCATCTGGAAAAGCGCAAGCGCAGCTATCAGGACCCTGACCGCTTGCCGCCGGTGTCTGTGTTGCAGGTCACGGGGCCGGACAAGGATGGCGATCTGTTTGCCAAACCGATGGAGTGGCAGGGCGAAGGCGTGGAGCCCGTGGTGCTGGTGATCCCCCGTGCCTCTGACCCGGCCTTGGGTGCCGGCGACCGTATTCTGGCGCGGTTGACGCTGGTACAGGCGCAAGACCACCACTACGAGGCGCGGCTGATCCGCCGCATTGGCGCGAACCCGCAGCGGGTCTTGGGCATCTTCCGCAAGACCACAGAGGGCGGGCGCATTGTGCCCATCGACAAAGGGTCCGACAAGGAATGGTGGGTGCCCGGAGACGCGACCCACGGGGCCAAGGATGGCGAGCTGGTCGAGGCGGAGCAGGCCGGACCAAAGGCGCGCATGGGATCGCCACGGGCGCGTATCGTTGAACGTCTGGGGGACCCGTCGGCACCCAAGGCTGTGTCCCTGATCGCGATCCACCAGCATGGTATCCCCGACGACTTTCCTGACGACGTGATGGCGCAGGCCGATGCCGCGAAACCCGTGGGCCTGAAAGGGCGCGAGGATCTGCGCGACCTGCCCCTGATCACCATCGACCCGTCGGACGCGCGGGACCATGATGACGCGTGCTATGCCCATGCTGACGAAGACCCCAAGAACGAGGGCGGCCATGTCGTCTGGGTCGCGATTGCCGATGTGGCGGCCTATGTCACCCCCGGCTCTGCGCTGGACCGCGAGGCGCGCAAACGGGGCAATTCCACCTATTTCCCCGACCGCGTTGTGCCGATGCTGCCCGACCGCCTGTCGGGGGATCTGTGTTCGTTGCACGAAGGCGTGCCGCGGGCCTGTATCGCTGTGCGCATGGTGCTGGATGCGGCGGGCAACAAGATCGGCCATAGCTTCCATCGCGGGCTGATGCGCTCTCCCGCTTCGCTGCACTACGAAGAGGTGCAGGACGCGATTGACGGTGCCCCCAATGACCGCACCGGCCCGTTGCTGGATGCTGTGCTAAAACCGGTCTACGCCGCCTATGCTGCCTTGAAAGCTGCCCGCGCCGAGCGTCAGCCGCTGGACCTTGACCTGCCCGAGCGGCGGATCGAGCTGGACAAGGACGGCACCGTGAAGTCGGTGAATTTCAAGGACCGGCTGGATGCGCACCGCTTGATCGAAGAGTTCATGGTGCTGGCCAATGTCGCCGCCGCCGAGACTCTGCTGTCCAAGAAAACGCCGCTGCTGTATCGCATCCACGAAGAACCCTCTCCCGCCAAGCTGGACGCCTTGCGCGAAACCGCGCAGGCGGCGGGCTATACGCTGGCCAAGGGACAGGTGCTGCATACGCGCCATCTGAATAAGCTACTGAACGATGCGGCGGGTACGGATGATGCAGAGCTGATCAACCTGTCGACCCTGCGGTCGATGACGCAAGCCTATTACGGGCCCGCGCATATCGGGCACTTTGGTCTGGCGCTGCGGTCCTACGCGCATTTCACCTCTCCGATCCGGCGCTACGCGGATCTGATCGTGCACCGCGCGTTGATCACTGCACATGGCTGGGGCAACGACGGGCTAAGCCAGCATGATATCGAGGATATCGAACAGACCGGCGCGCATATCTCGGACACGGAACGCCGGTCGATGATGGCAGAGCGTGACACCACCGATCGCTATCTCGCGTCCTATCTGTCGGAACGTGTGGGCAATGAATTCTCGGGCCGGATCAGCGGCGTGGCGCGATTTGGAGCCTTTGTGAAGCTGGACGAAACCGGGGCCGACGGGCTGCTGCCCATGCGGTCGCTGGGGCGCGAGTATTTCCATTTCGACCAAGAGGCCGGCACGCTGATGGGGTCGGATACGGGCATGATCATCTCTGTCGGGCAGCGTGTCACCGTGCGCCTGTCAGAGGCGGTCCCGGTCACCGGGGGCATCGCGCTGGAGCTGCTGACGCTTGAGGGTGACGCCCTGCCCAAGGGCGGCCAAGGGGCGCGGCGCGGACGCGGTGGCCCTGCGGGCCGCACCAACCCCAAGCGCAAGGGTGTCAAAGCCAAGCGCAAGGCGGATAAGGTGAAACGCAAGGTCAAACGCACACGACGCTGACCCCAGAACGGGAACACGAGGCAGGAACAGGCAGGCAGTAACACGCACAGCGGGCAACTCCGCCTTTCTGGGCGCGGCGTTTGACGCTAGGCTTGCGGCGTGATGCTGGGAGGGGCGCGGGAATGGAACTGCTGAAAATTGGCGTATTGGTTGGCGGGGTGACACTCTCGGTGACGGGTGCCACAGGTGTGATCGCTGCGGGGGCCGAGGGTACTGCGCGCCCGCCCGCGGCTGTGCAAAAGCCGGGCAACGCGGCAGGATTGCAGGACTGGGTGACCGCCTTCCGTGCGCGTGCCTTGGCCGCAGGGATAGACGGTGCGGTCTTTGACCGCGCGATGCAGACCGTGCGTTATGACCCGCAGGTCATCCGCCGCGACCGCAACCAATCCGAATTCACCAAAACAATCTGGGCCTATCTGGAGACCGCGACCTCTGATCTACGGGTCACCAACGGGAAGAAGGCGCTGGCCGAGCAGGCCGACGCGCTATCCCAGATCGAAACGCGCTATGGCGTCGAGAAAGAGATCGTCACCGCGATCTGGGGGCTGGAAAGCGCCTATGGCACCTTTAGGGGCAGCGATCCGGTGCTCAGCTCGCTGGCGACATTGGCCTATGACGGACGGCGGCGGGCGTTCTTTGAAGGGGAGCTGCTGGACGCGCTGCGGATCTTGCAGGCGGGCGATACCACGCCCGCGAGGATGCAGGGCAGTTGGGCTGGTGCGATGGGTCACACGCAGTTCATGCCCTCGTCCTTCCAGCAATATGCCGAGGATTTCACCGGCGATGGCAAACGCGATATCTGGAGCGATGATCCACGTGACGCGCTTGCCTCTACTGCGGCGTATCTCAAGCATTTCGGATGGGTTCAAGGGCAGCCTTGGGGTGTCGAGGTACGGCTGCCCGAGGGGTTCGACTATCTTCTGGCGGGGCGGGATATCCTGAAAACGGCAGCGGAATGGCGTGCGCTTGGGGTGCGCCCTGTGACAGGATCGCTGGGGGATCACGGCCCTGCGTCCCTGCTTTTGCCCGGTGGGGCAGAGGGCGCGGCGTTTCTAATTTATGCCAATTTCGCGGTGATCGAACGCTATAATTCGGCCGATGCCTATGTGATCGGTGTGGGGCATCTGGCGGACCGTATCGCCGGGGGCGGGCCGATCGAGGCCAGCTGGCCGGTGCAAGACCGCGCGCTGACCTATGACGAACGGATCGAGCTTCAGACGCAGTTGACGGCGCAGGGGTTTGATACGGTCCAGATCGACGCCAAGATCGGCCCGCTGACCATCAATGCGGTGCGCGATTTCCAATTGTCGCAGGGGCTTGTGCCTGACGGCTATGCCTCCCCCCGATTGTTGGAGGCGCTGCGCGCAGCCGCGGCGGAATAATCTGGCGTAAATGAAACGCGCCGGACCTTTCGGTCCGGCGCGTGCCTTCGGCGAGGATTTTAAACCATTTGGAAGCGGCTTAGCCGGGTGACATCCCGCGCAGCCGTTCGGAGCGGCGGCGCAGCAGTTCGACCACGGTCAGCAGGCAGATCGAGATGACCACGAGGATCGTCGCAACGGCAAGGATCGTGGGGCTGATCTGTTCGCGCAGGCCTGTGAACATCTGCCACGGGAGCGTTTTTTGACCCGCAGACCCGACAAAGAGCACCACGACGACTTCATCAAACGAGGTGATGAAGGCGAACAAACCGCCCGAGATCACGCCCGGCAGGATCAACGGCATTTGCACGCGGAAGAAGGTCGTGACCGGATTGGCCCCCATATTCGCCGCCGCGCGGGTGAGAGAGCGGTCAAAGCCCACCAGTGTCGCGGTGACGGTGATGATGACGAAGGGGATGCCCAAGGCCGCGTGGGCCAGAACAACGCCGACATATGTGCCCTGCAGGCCGACGCGGCTGTAGAAGAAGTACATGCCCGCCGCCGAGATGATCAGTGGGACGATCATGGGCGAGATCAGGATTGCCATGATCGCGCGCCGGAACGGCACGTGCTGCTGGCTCAGGCCAATCGCCGCGAGGGTACCGAAGCTGACCGACAGAAGGGTCGCGGCCGGGGCGATCTTGATCGAGTTCCAGACGGCACCTTGCCATGCGGAGCTGCTGAAGAAGTCTTTGTAGTGGCGCAGCGAATACCCTTCGGGATCGAAACGCAGCATTTCAGGGGTGAAGGTAAAGAAGTTCTCGGCGTTGAAGCTAAGTGGCATGACCACGAGGATCGGTGTGATCAGGAACACAAGGATCGCGCCGCAAATGATGCGGAAGGCAAAGTGCCAAAGCACCTGACCCGGGGTTAGATAGGGCGCGACCTTGGCGCGGTAGCGCCCCTCGTAGAGCCAGAAGCTGAACCAGCCGAAGAACCAGCCGAAGATCGTCCCCAGTACGAGCATGGGCACGCCGCCCAGAATAAAGCCGATCACCGCCAGCAGAATGACAGAGGTCCAGCGGGCGATGGTTTCGTTCTTGATCAACTGCGTCAGCACAAAGGCCAGCGCCCCCATGGAGAGGGCTCCGATCAGGATGCCCAGCAGTCCGCTGCCTTGGGCGGTGCCGACAAAGAGCCCGGCAAAGGCGCCTGCTGCGGCGACAACCGGTACATAGAAACCGACGGGTTTGCGGGAGATAGGTGTGAGTGCGACCATGATATCAGCCTCCCAGTTTCACGTTGTCGATGCCGACGATCTTGTCGTAGGCCCAGTAAAGCCCAAGCACCACGGCCAGCAGGATCGCCCCGAGCGCGGCCGCGAGGCCCCAGTTGAGCGAGCTGGAGATGTGATAGGCAATCCGGTTGGAGATGAATGTCCCCGTGGTGCCGCCGACGATTTCCGGCGTGATGTAATAGCCGATCGATAGGATGAACACGAGGATCGACCCCGCGCCGATGCCGGGCACCGATTGTGGGAAATACACGCGCCAGAAGGCTGTCCAGTTCGTGGCCCCCAGCGACTTTGCCGCACGTAGATAGCTGGGCGGTACTGTTTGCATCACGGAATAGAGCGGCAGGATCATGAAGGGCAGCAGGATGTGCGTCATCGCGATGATCGTGCCGGTTTGGTTGTTGATCAGCGCAAGACGGCTGTCATCGGCCACCAGGCCCAGCCACACCAGTGTATCGTTGATCACACCCTGTTGTTGCAGCATGACCTTCCACGCCGATGTCCGCACCAGAAGCGAGGTCCAGAAGGGCAACAGCACGAGGATCATCAGCAGGTTCGCGGTACGCGCGGGCAGATTGGCGAGGATCCACGCCACCGGATAGCCCAGCAGGATACAGCTGAGGGTGATGCAGACCGACATGAACAGCGTGCGTAGGAACAGCGTGCCGTAGATGCGTTCGTTGTCGGGGCGGAATTCGGGACCGTCAGCCGTTTTCTGCATGTCGACGGCATTCAGGAAATAGCCGTTGGTCAGCGCGGGACTGTAGGCGCGGATGGTGCTCCAGATCGGGGTTTTGCCCCAATCGTCGTCAATCTCGGTGAAGGCTGTTTTGTAATCGACTGCGTCGAATGTAGGGGCGGCTGCGGCAGCCTCGGTCAGTTCGGCTGATGCCGGGCCTGAATAGCTGGCGATTTGCGATGCCGTGGGGCCTGTCAGGTCGTCATAAAGGGCCGAGTAGATCAGCGCCCATGGGTCTTCCTTGTAGAGGTTGTCTTCGTCGTCGTTCTGAACGAAGTCGGCGAAAATTTCGTAGTATTCGGCGGTCTCGGGCAGAAGCTCTGCCATGCCTTCGCGCATTTCAAACGCGGGTTGGTCGTCGCCGGAGGATTTTTTCCAGTCGGAAATCTCTGCCAGCCATGCGTCGGAGCCAAGCAGAGCGTTCCAGTTTTCGCCCTTCTTCCAGAAGTCGTTCAGATCCTCGAACTGGTCCTGAAACACTTCACCAATGTCATCCACGCCGCGGCCGGATTTGCGGAACAGGGACGATGCACCGGTCAGCTCGTAGTTGAGCCTTGAGCCCAGACGGGTGTGCAATTTGCGTTCCTGTGCGATGAACAGGTCTTCGTAGAGCGCCTTGTAGACGGGGGCACCGGGGGTTTCACCGCTTTCGCTGTCCCAGTCGGAAAGGGTTTGCGTGGTACGGGGCAGCGTGTCGCTGACGATCTGGTTCTCGACAGAGCGGAACAGCATATCGGCGATCGGCGCGATAAAGGTGATCAGGATAAAGATCAGCAGAGGGGCGATCAGCAAAAGCGCGCTGAGCTTCTGACGACGGAGCGCACGGTTCAGGCTGCGTTTCAGCGGTGTGCCGTCCGCGGCCAGCATCGGGCCGGTCTGTTCAGGTGTGTCGTTCGTCGCGTCGGCGGTATCGCTCATATCGGCCCCATGGGGTTAGGTCGCTGGAAGGTCGGGAAAATGGAAAAACAAATAAGGGGTGGAGGAGGCCAAAGCGGCCTCCTCCGAATGGTTCAGGCGATTATTGCGCCAACCATGCCTGGAACTTCGCGTCGATGTCGTCGCGGTAGTCAGCCCAGAACTCGTAGTTGTAGAGGAACGTGTTCTTTGCGTTGGCCGGGTCGGTTGGCATGTGTGGTGCCATGTCGATTCCCAGTTCTGCGTGCTTGCCAACCATAGGAGCGGAGGACAAACGGGCAGGGCCGTAGCTGATGTACTGCGATTGATCCGCCAGACGCTGGGTGTCTGTCGCGAATTTCACGAAGTCTTTGACGCGCGCCAGACGGTCGTCAGGCAGACCTGCTGGGATGATCCAACCGTCAAGGTCGAACACCTGTGCGTCCCACAGCATTGCAACGGGCTGGTCTTGCTCTTCGATAACGCTGAACAGACGGCCGTTGTAGGTGGAACCCATGACGACTTCACCATCGGCCAGCAGCTGTGGCGTGTCGGCACCGGCGGACCACCAGATCACGTCGTCCTTGATGGTGTCGAGCTTGGCCAGAGCCTGTTCCTGACCTTCTGGAGTTGCCAGAACGTCATAGACTTCGTCCTTTGCAACGCCGTCACAGAGCAGCGCCCATTCCATGTTGTTGATGGGGCGCTTTTCAAGCGCGCGCTTGCCTGGGTAGGCTTCGGTGTCGAAGACGTCGCAGATTTTGGTTGGAGGCGTGTCGCCAACCATGTCTGTGCGATACCCGAATGTGGTCGAATACACGATTTGCGGGATAAAGCAGTCGCTGACCAGCAGGTCGCCAAAGTCGTCTTCAGCGGATGTCCCGTCGGGGGCTTCTGCCAGCATTTCGTCCGCGTCGATTTCCATCGCCAGACCTTCGTCGCACAGGCGGATGGCGTCAGCGGCAACCACGTCGACCAGATCCCAGGTCACGTTGCCGGCTTCGTTCATCGCGCGCAGTTTTGCCACGGCTTCGTTGGAGCTTTCATCCCAAACAGCAGAGAGTTCAGGGTGCATTTCCAGATAGGGCTGCAGATACGCTTTGTCTTGGCTGGCTTGGTAAGCGCCACCCCAGGAAACAAGCGTCATCTCTTTGGCCATGTCCGCATGCGCATCGGCGAATGCCAATGTGCCAGCGCCAATGATCGCGGAGGATGCGAGTAGCGTTGTCGTAAACTTCATTAGATAGTCTCCCATTATATGCCCGTTAGGGTCTTGAGGGTGTGATATCGGGCTTAACCACAGCCTCGTGCGACGCCGTCGAACGTTGGACGGCCGGCCGCGTCCTGACGCTTATGCGTCGAGGGCGCGGCAATCCTCTGCCAACCAGCCAATCTCGATCTGCTGGCCTGGCTTCAAACGTACCTGATCGGGTGCGTTTCGTGTCTTGATGATAAAGTTGTCGGTCCCGGCAACCCGCAGGCGGGTGCGGAAGATGTCGCCCATATAGACGAATTCAAGCACTTCGGCTTTCAGGGTATGTGCCCCTTCCTGCATCCGGTCCTTGTTGAATTCGACGCGTTCGGGGCGGATCGATACGCGGGTGCGTTCGCCGGCGCGGGTCACGTTGATCGGCTTTGCCTCGATCAGGCCGCCGCCGTCCAGCTGCACAAGGCAAGTGCCGCCCTTGATCTCGGTCACAACGCCTTCAAGAGTGTTATTCTCGCCGATGAACTGCGCAACAAAGCTGTTTTCGGGCTCTTCATACAGCAGATCGGGCGGGGCCAACTGTTGGATGCGCCCGTTTTCAAACACGGCCACGCGGTCGGACATCGTCAGCGCTTCGGTCTGGTCGTGGGTCACGTAGACCACGGTGATGCCCAGTTCATGCGCCAGATGCGTGATTTCAAACTGCAATGTTTCGCGCAGCTGTTTGTCCAACGCCCCCAGCGGTTCGTCCATCAACACCAGTTCAGGTTCGAAGACCAAAGCACGGGCCAAGGCAACACGTTGCTGCTGACCGCCGGAAAGCTGTGCCGGACGGCGGCCGCCGAAGTCGCCCATCTGAACACGGTCCAGCGCGATCTTTACTTTCTCTTCACGCTCGGACTTGCCGATCTTGCGCACCTCGAGCGGGAAGGCGAGGTTTTCGGCAACGGTCATATGCGGGAAAAGCGCGTAGTTCTGGAACACCATGCCAATGCCGCGTTTGTGCGGCGGGATGTTGTTGATCGATTTACCATCAAGCCGGATGTCGCCATGCGTGGCCGTTTCGAAACCCGCCAGCATCATCAGGCAGGTGGTCTTGCCGGACCCCGATGGCCCGAGCATTGTCAGAAACTCGCCTTTCGGCATCGACAGGTTGAGGTCTTTTACGACGAGATTTTCGCCGTCATAGCTTTTCTGCACGCGTTCAAATTCTACGAACGCATTCGTTGCTGAAGTATCTGCCAAAGCTGGCTCCCCGTTTATTGTGACGTTCAAGCGCCCTTGTTGACAGGAAGTTAAAACTGGCTGGTTTCCGCTTTGCAACCAATTAACGACACTTTTGGGCAGAAAGCGTCAATTGCGGGAAGATCGACGGTTATTTGACAAGAAACAGTTATTTTGCCTGCGGAATTACTGTGCAGCCTGCTTGAAATAAGGGGAATTCGTTAATATCTGCCATAGGTTAAGCCTCAGCGGCTCGCCCCGAACCCGGCGATTTTGAGCGCTGGTCAGCCTCTGCCGATGTCGCAAACAGACAAGTCCTTGCAGGGCTTCCAGCGGCGGGACGGGCGACCTTTGCGCCTCGTCCCGAATGTATGTCACGCCTTAGCCGAGCGGCGATTCAGCGTCTTGCGCGTGGTCTTCGGCTGCCTTGAGCAGGCCGCCTTCTTTGACCGCGGTATAGGTTTCATCCAGCGCTTTGGTGGCGCGCGTCATGAATACTTTGATCTCTTCGGGGGTGATCACCAGCGGTGGCGAGATGATCATCCGGTCGCCGACGTGGCGCATCACCAGATTATTCGCAAAGCAGCGTTCACGACACATATAACCGACGGTTCCTGCATCGCCTGCGAACTTTGACCGCGTTTCCTTGCGCGGGGACAGCGGCAGCGACGCCATAAGACCCGCGACGTTGACGGTGCCGACCAAAGGATGCTCTGCCAGTTTGGCCAGCCCTTCCTTCAGGGCGGGGGCGGCAACATTGTTCACGTGATCCAGAATGTTTTCGTCCTGCATAATCCGCAGGTTTTCCAGTGCCACAGCCGAGCAGACGGGGTGCCCCGAATAGGTATAGCCGTGATTGAACTCCCCAGACCCGATGGTCTGCGCGATCTCGTCACAAACGATGGACCCGCCAATCGGCTGGTAGCCAGAGCTTAGGCCCTTGGCGATGGTCATGATATGCGGCTTGATCCCCATCGTCTCGGAGCCGAACCAGCTGCCTGTGCGGCCAAAACCACAGATCACCTCGTCCGCGATGATCAATACATTGTACTTGTCACAAATACGCTGGATTTCGGGCCAGTAGGTGCTTGGCGGCACGATAACCCCGCCCGCGCCCTGAATGGGTTCACCGATGAACGCCGCGACATTATCTGCCCCAAGCTCAAGAATCTTGGCCTCAAGCTCTTGCGCGCGGGCAAGGCCGAAGGCCTCGGGCGTGAGGTCGCCGCCTTCCACCCACCAGTCGGGCTGGTTGATGTGGTGAATACCGGGGATCGGCATGCCGCCCTGTTCGTGCATATAGCTCATGCCACCAAGAGAGCCGGACCCCATCGACGACCCGTGATAGGCATTCTTGCGGCTGATGATGTGGGATTTCTCTGGCTTCCCTTTCATGGCCCAATAGGTGCGCACCATCCGGATGTTGGTGTCATTCGCTTCGGACCCCGACCCGGCAAAGAACACATGGTTCAGATCGCCGGGGGCCAGTGACGCGATCTCTTTTGCAAGGGCGATGGCGGGCACGTGCGAGGTCATGAAGAAAGTGTTGTAGTAGTTCAGCTCGAGCATCTGGCGCGCGGCGACGTCGGCCATTTCCTGACGGCCATAACCGATGTTGACGCACCAAAGACCCGCCATCCCGTCAAGGATCTCGTTCCCCTCGCTGTCGGTCAGGTAGACGCCCTTGGCACGGGTGATAATCCGCGCGCCCTTCTCGGCAAGTTCGTCATTGGTGGTGAACGGGTGCATGTGATGCGCGGCGTCAAGTGCTTGCAGCTCGGCGGTGGGCATGTGGTTGGTAATATGGGCCATAAAGAACACCTCTGGGAATGGGGAGGGAAGATTGGGCTCAGAATATGATCAAATTATGCAGAGTCAATCGAATCGCTCTGCTGTGGTGACGATAAACGGCTATCAGCCGATCAGATTTTAATCAAAGAGAGGCGCGAATCTGGACCATGCCCTGAGAAACATCCTCTGCCATGGCCTGCGCAGCCTTTGCCGCATCGCCTTCGCGAAAAGCCGCCAGCAAGTCGGCATGTTTATCTGGCAGGTTCGACGTGCCAAACCGACCGCAGACCACGCGCAGCGACGGGCCGAACATCAGCCATAAACGGTCGACGGTCGCGGCCAGAATAGGGGCCTCGGCACAGGTGTTGACGATGGTGTGAAAGCGGTAGTTCTGGGTCAGGTATTCGCCGATATCCCCACGATCAATCGCGTGGTTCAGCGCGTCGTCCACCTGTGTAAGTTCGCTTAAAACAGTCTCTGACATGCGGCTTGTGGCACGTTGAGCAAGCTCTGCTTCAAGGGTTTTTCGCATGAATTCCAGCTCGTTAACCCCTTCGAGGCCCAGCACAGGGACCGATACGCGGCGATTGCCCTGATGCACCAGCGCGCCTTCGGCGATCAAACGGCGCAGCGCTTCGCGCACCGGGGTCATGCCCGCATCAAGGGTTTCTGCAAGGCCTTGAATGGTGACCGCCTGACCGGGGGCAAGATCGCCGAACAGGATCAGCTTGCGCACGCGTTCATAGACATGCTGATGGGCCGGCACCTTGGCCGGGCTTTCCAAAGGCTTTTGCGACGCAAGGTCAGCGGAGTTTACGTTCATCAAATTTGCCTAAATTGTACTCAACCACATTTTGAACCACGGCATGCACCTGCGTAAAATTATAAATGATCTTGTCGCATGACGCAAAACTTGATCAAATTGACGAAAGGTTCGGATCAACTGAGCCTACACAACGGGAGATGACAATGAAATATAGCTTGCTCAGTTCAATCGCAGCAACGGCATTGATCGCCACCAGCGCCTTGGGTGAAGAGGTGCGGGTCTATAACTGGTCCGACTACATCGACGAAGACCTGTTGCAGAAATTTGAAAAAGAAACCGGCATTGATCTGATCTATGACGTTTTTGACAGTAACGAAGTGCTTGAAACCAAGATGCTTGCAGGCGGGTCCGGCTATGACGTGGTTGTCCCGACCGGTACCTTCCTTGAACGCCAGATCACGGCGGGGGTTTTCCAGAAGCTCGACAAAGACAAGCTGCCGAACATCACCAACATGTGGGATGTGATCGAGGACCGCGTATCGAAATACGACCCCGGTAACGAATATGCCGTTAACTATATGTGGGGCACCACCGGGCTTGGCGTGAACATGACCAAGGTTAAGGAAGTGCTGGGCGAAGATGCCCCTGTTGATTCGCTTGACCTCGTATTCAAGCCCGAGAATATGGAAAAGCTGGCCGAATGTGGCGTGCATTTCCTTGACGCTCCGACAGAAATGATCCCCGCGGCGCTGAAGTTTCTGGGCGAAGATCCTCAATCCCAGGACCCCGACGTGATCGCGAAGGCAGAGCCTGTTCTGACGGCGGTTGCCCCCCACGTTCAAAAATTCCACAGCTCGGAGTATATTAACGCACTGGCCAACGGTGATATCTGCGTTGCCTTCGGTTGGTCGGGTGACATCCTGCAATCGCGTGACCGCGCCGCCGAGGCGGATAACGGTGTCGAAATCGCCTACTACGCGCCAAAGGAAGGGGCGCTGATGTGGTTCGACAATATGGCTATTCCAGCGGATGCGCCAAACCCGGATGGGGCGCATAAGTTCTTGAATTTCATGATGAAACCAGAGAATATGGCCGCCGCGTCGAACTACGTTTACTATGCGAACGGCAACAAGGCGAGCCAAGAGTTCCTTGCCGAAGACGTGATCGGGGACACAGCGATTTACCCAGACGAAGCCACGCTGGAAAACCTGTATACCATTTCTTCATATTCACCCAAGGTACAGCGTGTCATCACGCGTATGTGGACGAAGATCAAATCTGGTATCTAAAATCGCATCGGGTCAAAGCCTTACCGGTTTTGACCCGATCTACCGGACCCTTCCACCCGGAGGGGTAAACGCTGTGCAAAGGATAGATCAAAGTGAGCCAACCCGTTTTCGCCCCGTGGGATGACCCGAACGAAAAGCCGCTTATCCGCTTCGAGAATGTGACAAAGCGTTTTGGCGATTTCGTTGCGATCGATGATCTGTCTTTGAGTATTTATGAAAGCGAGTTCTTTGCACTGCTGGGGCCTTCGGGCTGCGGTAAAACAACGATGATGCGCATGCTTGCCGGGTTTGAAAACCCAAGCGCGGGCAAGATCGAATTGGCGGGTAAGAATATCGCGGGCATCCCGCCGAACAAGCGGGCGGTTAACATGATGTTCCAGTCCTATGCCCTGTTCCCACATCTGTCTGTCTGGGAGAATATCGCCTTTGGGTTGAAACGAGGGGATATGTCCAAGGCAGATATCGCCGCACGCGTTGAAGAGATGCTCAAACTGACGCGCCTTACCAAATTTGCCAAACGCAAACCCCACCAAATCTCGGGGGGGCAACGTCAACGGGTCGCGCTTGCGCGGTCCCTCGCCAAAGCGCCGAAGCTTTTGCTACTGGACGAACCGCTTGGCGCGCTGGACAAAAAGCTGCGTCAGGACACCCAGTTTGAACTGATGGATATCCAGGAAAGCACGGGGACCACCTTTGTGATCGTTACCCACGACCAAGAGGAAGCGATGACCGTCGCAAGCCGCGTGGCTGTGATGGACGAGGGGCAGATCATCCAGGTCGCGACGCCAGGAGGTATCTACGAAGCACCTAATTCCGTCTACGTCGCAGACTTCATCGGTGACGTGAACATTATCTCTGGCACGGTGAAGCCCGCAGGCGAGAATATGTACCACCTTGATTGGGTCGCGAATGAGGCCCCCTTGCTTGCGGCATCAGAACGCCCCTTTAGCGATGGGCAGGAAGCTCATCTTGCGATCCGACCGGAGAAGATCGCCATTTCTACCGAGAAGCCGACAGAAATGAAGAACGCAGTTCAGGGCACCGTTCTGGACATCGCATATCTTGGCAATCTCAGCACCTACCATGTCCAGCTGGCCGGTGGTCAAGTGATCAAGGCGCAGACCGCAAACACGCGTCGGCTGTCGCGCCGCACGATCACGTGGGAGGATAAGGTCTGGATTTCATGGAGCGCCACCGCCGGCGTCCTGTTGGAGCGATGAATATGCGTCGCTTTTTCCTTATCGCGGTGCCCTATGCCTGGTTGCTCGCGCTGTTTCTCATTCCTTTCATCATTGTTTTTAAAATTTCTCTCTCTGATCTGGCTTTGTCGATTCCTCCATACTCCCCGACGGCAAAGGACGGGATCTGGGCGATGTTCGCGGCATTCGATCTGGAAAACTTTACCTTTCTTGCGTCGGACGATCTCTACTGGAAGGCTTACCTAAGCAGTTTGAAGATTGCGTTAATATCTACAGTTTTAGCGGTTTTGGTGGGCTACCCCATCGCCTACGGCATGGCCCGCGCGCCCGAGGAATGGCGTCCAACCCTCATGATGCTGGTGATCTTGCCCTTTTGGACCAGCTTCCTGATCCGCGTTTACGCATGGGTCGGTATTCTGAGTAATGAGGGGCTTTTGAATCAATTCCTGCTGTGGTTGGGCATCATCGATACGCCTTTGACGATCATGAACACGACGACCGCGGTCTATATAGGAATTGTTTACACTTATCTGCCATTCATGATTCTACCGATCTATGCCGCGCTGGATCGGTTGGACGAATCCTTGATCGAGGCCGCCGAAGATCTGGGATGTTCACGGTTAAAGGCATTCTGGCTGGTCACGATACCTTTGTCTCGCAACGGGATCATTGCAGGGTGTTTCCTGGTCTTTATCCCCGCGCTGGGCGAATTCGTTATCCCGTCTTTGTTGGGGGGTTCAGGGACGTTGATGATCGGCAAGGTCTTGTTCGAGGAGTTCTTTAACAACCGCGACTGGCCCGTCGCGAGCGCGGTGGCGGTGATCCTGCTGCTGATACTGATCGTTCCAATCGTTCTGTTCCAACGCAACCAGCAACGTCAGGCCGAGGTGGAGTCATGAGACGCGCAAGCTGGTTCAATATTACGTCGCTCACCCTCGGGTTCGCTTTTCTTTATCTGCCGATGATCCTGCTGGTCATCTACAGTTTTAACAGTTCGAAACTGGTGACAGTGTGGGCCGGCTTCTCGACCAAATGGTATGGCGAGCTGCTTCAGAATGAGGCATTTCTGAATGCTGCTATGGTAACGCTGAAGGTCGCGGTGGCATCCTCTACGCTGGCAACGGTGTTGGGGACGATGGCGGCATACATTCTTGTGCGCGGGGGGCGGTTTGCTGGGCGTACGCTCTTCTCGGGTATGATCTACGCGCCGCTGGTCATGCCGGAGGTGATTACCGGCCTGTCGCTGTTGCTTCTGTTTATCGGGATCGGGCTGGACCGGGGGACGCTGACCATCGTGCTGGCACACACGACCTTTTCGATGTGCTATGTCTCAGTGGTCGTGTCATCGCGGCTGGTGACTTTTGATCGGTCGCTGGAGGAAGCGGCGCTGGACCTTGGGTGTTCGCCTTTCGACGCCTTCCGTTTGGTGACTTTGCCGATCATTGCGCCGGCTGTCATCTCGGGGTGGCTGTTGGCGTTCACGCTCTCGCTGGACGACCTTGTTATCGCTTCGTTTACCACGGGCCCGTCCTCCACAACCCTGCCGATCAAGATCTGGAGCGCGGTGCGTCTTGGCGTCTCGCCCGAGATTAACGCATTATCCACCATCATGATCGGTATCGTGACTTTCGGGGTTATCACGGCGTCACTGATATCGAAGCGCAAGGCGATCAAGGCGCAACGCGATGTGCAGGCGGCGGAACGCGCCGTGGCATGAAAGAGCGGCGGCATGAAACGAATATTTAACGATTTCGCCTATACAGATGCGCCTAGGGAAAATTGTTGGTGGGATCAAACCTGCGCCGCTACCGACAGGTCTGCGTTGGAAGGTGACGTATCCTGTGACGTGGCGATTGTAGGGGGCGGCTTTACCGGGCTCTCTGCCGCGTTGCGCCTTGCGGAGGCTAGATATTCTGCGGTCGTGCTGGAAAACCGATACGTCGGCTGGGGCGCGTCGGGCCGCAACGGGGGCTTTTGCTGCCTTGGGGGCGGGCGGCTCAGCGATGCCGCGCTGGACAAGCTTTCAGGGCGCGAGGATCGGTTGCGCTTTCGCGCGGCTGAGCTGGCGGCGATCAACTTTGTTGACGCGTTGATCACGCGGCATGGGATCGACGTTGACCGCTACTCTGACGGGGAGATCGAGCTGGCGCATCGGCCCAAGGATATGGACGATTTTCGCACGCGCGCCCGCGAGGTGCGAGAAAACTACGGGCTGGAGGCGCGGCTTATTGATCCCGCGGATTTCACGGCGCATGGGCTTTCGGGGCCGTTCCACGGTGCGCTGCATATTCCGGCGGGCTTTGCGCTGAACCCGCGGAAATACGTGACCGGCCTTGCTGCAGCGGCGGAAAAGGCGGGTGCGGTGATTTACCATGATACGCCTGCGCTTGAGGTGCGGCAGGCGGCGCAGGGTCACGACGTTCGAACGCCCAACGGCAGGGTGCGTGCACAAAAAGTGATTGTCGCCACGAACGGGTATTCGTCGGAAGATTTGGTGCCGGGGCTGTCTGCGCGCTATATGCCCACGCAGTCGACGGTCCTTGTGACCCGCCCCCTGACCGAGCCAGAGCTTGATGCCGCAGGTTGGAAGAGCGATTATATGTCCGCAGATACGCGCAATTTGCTACATTATTTCAGGCTGATGCCGGACCGCCGGATGTTGTTCGGCATGCGCGGCGGTTTGGTGACGGGCAAAGCGGCAGAGGCGCGCGCCATTGCCCGTGTGCGCCGCGATTTCGAAAAGTTTTTCCCGGCATGGAAAGACGTTGAGACACCCTACCAATGGTCAGGTATGGTATGTCTGTCGCGCGCGCAAATGCCCTTTGTCGGCAAGCTCCCTGACCCCGGTGCTGTCTATGCAAGTCTTTGTTATCATGGGAATGGTGTTGCAATGGGCAGCTATTCGGGCGGGCTGGTCGCGGATCTGGTGATGGGCAAACCCATCGACCGGCCCTACCCTCAGGTCATGCAAAAACCGCTGCGAAAGTTCGAACTGGGGCGCTTGCGTCGGCTTCTGATGCCATTTGCCTATCTTGGTTTTGCGCTGTCAGATCACTAGATGTGGGTGCACCGGCTGGCTTGGCTTGCTGACTGTCAAATTGATTTAGGATAAAGTTTCATGAAGATTGCGATGATTGGCACCGGCTATGTCGGTTTGGTCTCGGGTGTTTGTTTCTCGGATTTCGGACATGAAGTTGTCTGTGTCGACAAAGACCCGTCTAAAATCGAGAAGTTGGAAAAGGGCATCGTCCCGATCTACGAACCCGGACTTGATGACTTGATGGCCAAGAACGTTGCAGCGGGGCGTCTGTCTTTCACCGGTGACCTTGCCAGTGCAGTGGATGGTGCGGATGCCGTGTTTATCGCGGTTGGGACACCGACCCGCCGCGGGGATGGCCATGCGGATCTGACCTATGTCATGGCCGCCGCAGAAGAGATCGCCTCTGTCCTGACGGGGTATGCGGTGATCGTCACCAAATCGACTGTGCCCGTGGGCACCAACCGTCAGGTTAAACAGGTCGTCGCCAAAGCCAATCCCAAGGCCGAATTCGACGTTGCCTCGAACCCGGAATTCCTGCGTGAAGGGGCCGCGATTGACGACTTTATGCGCCCCGACCGCGTGGTTGTAGGAACGCAGAATGAACGCGCCGAACAGGTGATGAAGGACATCTACCGCCCGCTCTCGCTGCGCGAGTTTTCGATCATGTCGACGGATCTGGAAAGCGCAGAGATGATCAAATACGCCGCCAACGCGTTTTTGGCGACCAAGATTACCTTTATCAATGAAATCGCGGCCCTGTGTGAACGCACTGGCGCAGATGTGAAAATGGTGTCGAAAGGCATGGGGCTGGATAACCGGATCGGGTCCAAGTTCCTGCACGCGGGCCCGGGCTACGGCGGTAGCTGCTTCCCGAAAGACACGCAGGCCTTGGCGCGGATGGGGCAGGATCATTCGGTGCCTATGCAGTTGACCGAAACCGTGATCAAGGTGAACGACGAGGTCAAACGCCGGATGATCGACAAGGTGGTCGACATCTGTGGCGGGTCGGTAAACGGCAAGACCATCGCTGTGTTGGGGGTAACGTTCAAGCCCAACACCGACGATATGCGCGACTCTCCCAGCTTGACGATTGTGCCATCGCTGGTGGGCAACGGGGCCAAGGTGCGTGTGGTTGATCCGCAGGGCAAACGCGAGGGCGAAGCCTTGCTGCCGGGCGTGTCGTGGCTGGAGGATGCCTATAAGGCCGCGCAAAATGCGGATGCGCTGGTCATTCTGACGGAGTGGAATGAATTCCGCGCGCTGGACCTCAAGCGGATGGCCAAGCGCATGGCGACCCCTGCGATGGCAGATCTTCGGAATATCTATAGCCCCAAAGATGCCAAACGCGCCGGTTTCTCGGCCTATGTCTCTATCGGGCGCGAAGGGTTCGGGGCTTAACCTGCACCACAGGCCCGCGCTTGGAACAGGGCGGGCCGACAGCGTGATCAGCTGCGGTGGGTTTCGCCACGTGCTTTGGCTAGCGTCATCTGCCGCTGGCGCTCACGGAACCGCGCCTTATCCGCGTCAGAGGTTTCATTGACGCACTGCGGGCAGCTAACGCCGGCCTCGTATCCGGGCTTTGCGGTATCTTCGGGCAGGATCGGGCGACGGCAGCCGTGGCACAGCATATGCGGCCCTTCTTTCAACCCGTGACCAACGCTGACGCGGTTATCAAAGACAAAGCAATCGCCTTTCCAGCTGCTTTGCTCTTCGGGGACCTCTTCAAGGTACTTGAGGATGCCCCCCTTAAGGTGGAACACGTCCTCCACCCCTTGGCCGATCAGGTAGTTCGTCGATTTCTCACACCGGATACCGCCGGTGCAGAACATCGCGATTTTCTTGTTGTGGAACCGGTCCTTATTCGCCTCCCACCAGGCGGGGAATTCGCCAAAGCTCTGGGTTTCCGGGTCGATGGCCCCGTCGAATGTGCCGATCGCGACCTCATAGTCATTGCGCGTGTCGATCACGGCAACATCGTCGCGGCCGATCAGATCGTTCCAGTCGGCGGGATCGACGTAATGCCCGACCTTGGCCAGCGGATCGACATCGGGCTGACCCATGGTCACGATCTCGCGCTTCAGGCGGACCTTCATCTTGCCGAAGGGCGGCGTCGTGGCGGTGCTTTCCTTCCACTCAAGATCGGTGCAGCCGGGCAGGGCACGGATATGCGCGATGACCGCGTCGATCCCCGCACGGGGGCCGGCGATGGTGCCGTTGATGCCTTCGGCGGCGACAAGCAGCGTGCCTTTGACGTCATGTTGCGCACAAAGCGCAATCAACGGCGGGCGCAGGGCGTCAGGCGCGTCAAAACGGCTGAAATGATAGAGGGCGGCAATGGTATACATGCGCGCTGAGATACGCCCATGCGGCGGTTCAGGCAAGGGGGTGCCGTGCCGCACCCGCCGTGCTATGTCCCTTGGCACAAGCTGGCCCATGAGGAACCCGATATGACCCACGCCCTGATCGTGATTGATGTGCAAAATGATTTCTGCCCCGGCGGAGCCCTTGCGGTGACAGACGGCGACGCCATCGTCGACGGGATCAACGCGCTGATGGGGCAGGCGGATGCGGTGGTTCTGACGCAGGACTGGCATCCGGCGGGGCATTCCTCCTTTGCGTCGTCCCATGCGGATATGGTGCCGTTCGAGGTGACGCAGATGCCCTATGGCGCGCAGGTGCTGTGGCCGGATCATTGTGTCCAAGGCAGCAACGGGGCCGCGTTCCACCCGCGGCTGGATCAAACCCGTGCCGATATGATCATTCGCAAAGGGTACAACCCCGCCATAGACAGCTATTCTGCCTTCTTCGAAAATGACCAGAAGACGCCTACCGGGCTTGAAGGGTATTTGCGGACACGCGGCATAACCAAGCTGACGATGGTAGGGCTGGCGCTTGATTTCTGCGTTAACTTTTCCGCCGTGGACGCGGCGAAGCTGGGCTTTGATGTCGAGGTCCGTTTGGACCTGTGTCGTGCAATTGACCTGGACGGGTCGCTTTCTGCCGCGCGCGAGGCGATGACGACGGCGGGGGTTACTCTGCGCTAAGCGGGGCGTCTTCGACGGGGGCGATGTTGAGGATATCCAGCGCATCCAGCCCGCCAAGCGTGGCATCCACCGCGACGGTCGCCAGAATGATCCCCATGACGCGGCTGATCACGCTGGCGCCCGTGGTCCCCATCAGGTGACCGATCCGCCCTGCGAGCAACAGAAGCACAAGCGTGAACAGCAGCACGACCACCAGCAGGCCCGCCGTGACCAGCTGGTCCGAGATCTGGTTGGTGTGGTTGTCCGTCAGGATCACAATCGCCAGCATCGCCCCCGGAGAGGCGATAGACGGCATGGCGAGCGGAAAGACCGCACCGGCGAGATGATCCCGCTCTGCTGCCTCGATTTCCTGTGTCGGTTTCGGGTCGCCGAAAATCATGCTGAGCGCGAAGAGGAACAGGATAATCCCGCCCGCGACCTGAAACGACCCTAGCCGCAGCCCAAGGTTCTCAAGCAGATATTGCCCGCCCACGAGGAACCCAAGCAAGACCAGACCGGCCACCAGTACGGCCCGCAGCGCAAAGCTTTTGTGCAGGTGTTGCGGGACGTTGGCTGTCGCGAAAAGAAAGACGGGAAGGCTGCCAATAGGGTCGATCACGACAAACAAGGTAATCAACTCTCGCAAGAGATTGGGCCATTCCAGCATCTAGCAGCGCTCCTTAGGGGGTTAAGCCGGTGGATTACCACAGGTTTTGCACTGTGTCAGCGGCAATTCCCTTGCCCGTACAAGATGGATGGGCCACAAACACACCGCCTAAGGGAGCTTTGAACATGGTCGACATTGCAAGCCGCGTCTGGAACCACAAGTGGAAGATCGACCCTATCGTGCGGTCCCTGATTGATACGGATTTCTATAAGCTGTTGATGTGCCAGTCGGTTTTTCGCAACAAGCCGGAAACACAGGTCACATTCAGCCTGATCAACCGTTCCAAACATATCCCGCTGGCCGATCTCATTGACGAAGGCGAGCTGCGCGAACAGCTAGATCACATCCGGTCGCTGTCACTCAGCCGCGGGGAAAGCACTTGGCTGCGTGGGAATACGTTCTACGGCAAGCGCCAGATGTTCCGACCCGACTTCATGGAGTGGTTCGAGGGCCTGCGCCTGCCGCCCTATCATCTTGAGCGGAAGGGCGACCAATACGAGCTGACATTCGAAGGGTCGTGGCCCGAAGTCATGCTGTGGGAGATCCCCGCCCTCGCCGTCCTGATGGAGCTGCGCAGCCGCGCCGTGTTGGACCGTATGGGCCGGTTCGAACTGCAGGTGCTCTATGCGCGCGGCATGACCCGTGTCTGGGAAAAGATCGAAGCCCTGCGGGAAACTCCTGATCTGTCCATCGCCGATTTCGGCACCCGTCGCCGCCATTCGTTCCTGTGGCAGGATTGGTGTGTGCAGGCCATGCAGGAAGGCTTGGGCGACGCCTTTACCGGCACGTCAAACTGCAAAATCGCCATGAGCCGAGAGGTAGAGGCGATCGGCACCAACGCGCATGAACTGCCGATGGTCTATGCCGCATTGGCCAAGGACGACGCCGCACTTGCGCAAGCGCCCTATGACGTTCTGCAAGACTGGCACGATGAACACGAAGGCAACCTGCGTATCATTCTGCCTGATACTTATGGCACGAAAGGCTTTCTGGATAACGCGCCCGACTGGCTGGCGGGCTGGACCGGTATCCGCGTCGACAGTGGTGATCCGGCGGTGGCGGCACAGACCGCGATCGACTGGTGGAAGTCCCGCGGTGAAGACCCCAGTGAAAAGCGGGTTATTTTCAGCGACGGTCTGGATGTCGCCAAGATCAAGGAATTGCATCAACAGTTCGCGGGCAAGGTCAAAGCCTCCTTTGGGTGGGGCACCTTGCTGACAAATGATTTCCGCGGGCTGGTGCCTGACGACGCGCTCGCCCCGTTTTCGTTGGTGTGCAAAGCGGTCAAGGCAAACGGCAGCCCGACGGTGAAGCTGTCGGATAACCCTAACAAAGCAATGGGCCCGCAGTCAGAGATTGACCGTTACAAACGTGTCTTTGGCGTCGGCGATCAAGCGGCTCAGAAAGTTATCGTCTGATCCGACGGCAAAAGGGGCCAGTGGTTTCCCACCGGCCCCTCTGCTTTATGCCGCCTGCGTGGGGTGCGGGGCATAACTGCAAATCGCTTAGCCGCGGTCGTCGACGATCAGGGTCAGACCGCCCATACCGTTACCGCGCACGGCCACGACCTCTTCCGAGGTGAAGCCTTCGGCTTCCAGCTCTGCGCTCAGGTCGGCATTGGCGTCAACAGAGGCGCGCATATCATCAACGGCCTCGGCTTGTGCGTCCAGCGCGTCGTCCAGCGCGGTTGTGGTCCCCTGTTTGGAGGCTTTCAGCTCCGACACGGTTACGACGTCCAGCTTGGCGTCGGCATCGAACGCATCAATTTCTGCTTGGGTCTGCGTGTCGGTTTCGGCACCGGCGCGCAATTCCTGGATCAACTGACCATAGTTTTCCTGCGCCGTGTCGCCGGTGTCGGTCACGGCACCCTTGGCTTGTTTCAGTGTGGAATCGGTGGATAGTGAACCGGATGCGCCAACGTCAGCGCTGATGCCCGAGCCTACGTCTGCTGCGCCGCCAACGGCACCATCAACAGAGGTTTGCGCCATCGCTGCGGTGGAAACGCCGGTGGCCATCAGGGTCGCGATCAGTGTTGTGGTCGTAAGTTTCATCTGAGTTCTCCTTAGATTTACTACCAGACATCGCTTGTATGTCTGCGAGGGGAACACCGGGCCGCGGCGATCCGTTCCGGCGCGGATTCGGCGCTCTGGCGGCGATTTGCCGATAGGGGGCGCATACCGGCAAAAAACGGCGAGATAGCGGTGCTGCGATAGAAGTGATGGAACGGGGGCGCAGGGCAGGCCCCGCGGCAGGCTATTCCGGCGGATCTACCCGCCCGCGCAGCGCCTTCACCTCGCCCCGCGTCTTTTTCGCCTTCAGCCGGCGTTTCTTCGAACCGAGCGTGGGGCGTGTCGGGATACGCTTTTTGGGCGGCTTCAACGCGGCGGTGATCAGTTCCTTCAGGCGCTCGCGGATAATCTCGCGGTTGCGGACCTGACTTCGGGTTTCGTCGCATTGCAGCACCAACGCGCCCTCGGTCGTCCAACGACGGCCCGCCAGTCTGCGCAGACGGTTTTTGACCGGCGTCGGAATAGAAGGGGAGGTCGCGGCCTCGAACCGCAGTTCCACGGCGCTTGAGACCTTGTTCACATTCTGACCGCCGGGCCCGGAGGCGCGCATGAAGCTTTCCGTCAGCTCCCAGTCCTGAATGGCAATCTCGTCCGTGATCCGCAGCATCAAACTCTCCTTCATGGCGACTATCGCATCGCGCAGACCCAAGGGAAAGGGGAACGCCCAGATACGAAAAGGGCCGCCCCGGTGCGGAGCGGCCCAATCGAAGGGTTTAAGGAGGTGGGATCGGTTAGATCGGCGATCCACCCGGGTTGTTTCAACCGTCAGGGGCTGCCCTAACGGGATACCTCCCAAGCTGTTCCGACACCTCGCTCCAATACCGTTCTTGACACTGGATCACCTCCTTTACATTTGTTGAACTCACTTGAAGACTGGCACAGTAATCTGAAAACGCAAAACGTTTTCTGCAGCCGTCCCGGTTCACAAAAGGGTGCCTATCAACTGCGGGTCAAAAGTTGTGCAGTGATGATGCGGAAGGGGATCAGGGCAATCAGCGCAATCCCGAGTTTCACAGACCAGTCTGCAACGGCCAGCGATACCCAAAGCGGCGCGAGCGGGCCGCTGCCGAGCAATGGCAACATTTCGGCCGCCCAGGACACATCGGTTGCAGGATGCAGGAACGACAGGACACCGGAAAATGAGATCGAGAAAAATAGCAACGTATCAAGCGTGCTGCTGACCAGCGTGCTAGCCAAAGGCGCACGCCACCACGTGCCATCGCGCAGCGCAGAGAAGATCGCAACATCGACCAATTGCGCCACGAGGAATGCCACACCGGACCCGATCGCGATGCGTAGGGTCACCAGCGGCCCGAATTCGCCCATGATCTGTGTCCCGATCAGCGAACAGACCAGCCCGACGACAAAGCCTACCAGCACGACACGGCGCGCGGCATCCTTGCCGTAGACGCGGTTCATCACGTCGGTGACCAGAAACGCCAGCGGATAGGTGAACGCGCCCCAGGTCAGCCATTGGCCAAAGAGGAACTGAACAAGAATGTTGGAGGCCACAACGATGGCAGCCATGGCAAGAATGCCGGGAAGGTAGGTGCGAGTCATATTTGAAACCGTTTTTTGCAAGGGTGCGGCGACTTGGCCTGCGGGGATCGCAGACGTCATGCGTTGTAGGGAAGGCGGGGCACCCGCGCAAGCTATTGCGTTATCGTCAGCTCGATCACCTGGGTTTCCTGCACGGAGAGGAAATTATCGTCTGATATCATCATCACCCGCGTGCGCCCGATGGCGTCGCGCCAAACGGTCAGCGCCTCTAGGTTGTCGTATCGCGCGGGCAGGGTTTGCAGCAGCGTCACCGCGCTGGCCTGATCCCCAGAGAGTTCGATCCGCCGCAGGCGCGTGCGAAACCCCAGCGGGGTGACCGTACGCTCGAGCAGATACAACCGCCCTTCGTCGTCGAAATCCGCACCCACGGGGACAAAGGGGCTGTCATTTTCGAGGTAGGCCGCGATGCGCCACGTGCCGTCTTGGTATTTGTACAGCGGGATCTGATCGCCACGGTTATCCTCGGGCAAGGCATAAAGCGCGCCCGTTGCATCAACGGCCAAAGCTTCAAATCCGGCGTTGTCGCGCAGCACTGCGCCCTCGGGCGGGGCGATGAATAGCAACGGGGTGCCGTCGGCAAGGTTGGTACGCGCGATGCGATGATCGCCTTCGTAGCTGATAAAGATGCTGCCATCCGGCGCAATCGCCAGACCTTCGGCGTCGGCCTCGGGTTTGTCCATCACCGCGCCGTTCTTATCGCGCAGCGCGACGGAATGGATGATCTCCATCCCCGTCAGCGTGCCAAGCGCGTCGCGCGACAGGACGGCCACGATGATCCGCCCGCGGTCACTGATCGCGGTCAGTTGTTTGCCATCCGCGCGCATTTCTACACCGGACAGGCCACCGAACCAGGGGGCGTCATGCTCCCACGTCAACTGCTGATGCTGCGCGATAGGGCCATTTGCACCCGCCGCAAAAGCAGCGGAGGCAAAGCCGAGGGCAAAAAGGATCTGTAGCAAACTTAGTTCGAATCCAGCACGGATTGGCATTGCGCTGGCAGGTCAGCAAGCAGCAGTTCGCGCTTTGGCTTGCGCTTGGGCGCATTGGGGTTTGGGGGGGGCGGGTTCAGGATATTCGCCTGCCACTGACGCGCATCGGCGCAGCCGTCGCCCGCAGGGGGCGGATCCTGGTTGACGCAGCCGGTCGCCCCTTTGGGGCAGCTTAGCCGAACGTGGAAATGATAGTGGTGCCCGTACCAAGGACGGATTTTGCGCAGCCAGCTGCGGTCGCCCTTTTCATCTGCACACATCTGCACCTTGGCCCCGGGGAAAACAAAGATGCGCGCCACGCGGGGGTCAGATGCCGCGGCCTTGAGCACCTGATGGTGCTGCGGGGTCCAGCTGCTGTTCACATAGGCACCGCTGGCCCGACGCATGGAGATAGAGGAAATACTTTCACGCTCTGCCCGGCTGAGAGACAGCGACTTGGGCGGAAGCATCCAGAAATCGGCGTCCAGACCCATCTGGTGGCTGGCGTGCCCTGTCAGCATCGGGCCGCCACGGGGCTGGCTGATATCGCCGACATACAGCCCTTCCCATCCGGGTTGCTGCGCGGCCTTCGCGCTGAGCGTTTTGATGTAATCGATCATCTCTGGGTGGCCCCAGTTGCGGTTGCGCGACAGGCGCATCGCTTGCCAGGTCGGCCCCGTTTCCGCCAGTTGTTGTGCCCCCGCGACACAGCCCTTTGAATAGCTGCCGTAAGCGGCGGAAGACTGCCGTGACCCGTCGGCTTTCGCGCCAAAAAGCTTCTTGGCCTGAATGTTGCTGCGCGCGCCCCCCGACGACCCGATGGTCGGCAGGATTTTGGACGCTTCCGCATTCGGCTTGGACGGTGACCCGCCGCAAGCCGCCAGCGTGAGGGCCAGCGCGGTACATGTGAGGATTCGTGTCAGGATCATTTCGCGAAATCTCCGTTCGGTTTCACCCAGACTAACAGAACCAGGCCGATGATGAACAGCCCTACGACAGGGGCGATCCCGATCCGTTGGCTGCCGGATACGTCGCTTGCGATGGCGATCAGGGCAGGGGCCAGAAACGAGGTCGCTTTGCCTGACAGCGCGTAAAGGCCAAACGCCTCTGTCATGCGGTCGGGGTTGCCCTGACGGGTCAGCATATTGCGCGACGATGCCTGTAGCGCCCCGCCCGCCGCCCCGATCAACGCACCAGCGATGTAAAAGGCGATGTCGGGCGCGGAGGATCCTTCGGCCAGCGTGATGCCCATAATCGAGTTGGGCGTCAGCGAGATGATCAGCACGGCCGTTGCAATCAGGATCAGACAGCATGTTACGATCACAGGCATCGGCCCGATCGCACGATCCACACGCCCGCCCACCCAGCAGAACACCGCGCCTGAGATCGCGGCAAGTATCCCGAAGACGCCGATATCAATAATGCTCCAGTTCAATACGCCAAGCGCGTATATCCCGCCGAATGTGTACATTCCGTTAAGCGCATCGCGGTAAAACATGGATGACCCCAAATAGGCCAGCAGCGACGGGTGGCGCGGCAGGTTCTTCAGCGTGACCCAAAGATCAGAAAGCCCTTGCCCCACGCGGTACCGCGCCGCGCCGGTCACCGGCGTATCGCGCACATACAGAAAGAAGGGGATCATGAAGACCGCGTACCAGATCGCGGTCAGCGGCCCGACGATGCGCGTATCGGCTTTGGTCGCGGGGTCCAGCCCCAAAAGCGGGCTCAGCCCCGCCATCGTGCGCCCATTGCTGCCCGCCTGAAACAACGCGATCATCACGATCAGCGCCACAACACCGCCGACATAGCCAAAGGCCCAGCCTGACCCCGACAGCCGCCCGCGCTCTCCCGGGTCGGGATGCAGCTCTGGCAGATAGGAGTTGGTGAAAATTGTCGCGAATTCCATCCCGATCAGGCCAATGCCAAAGAAGAAGAGCGCCCACAGGACCGAGAAATCTTGCGGCGCGGTCCACCACAGCGCGGCTGATCCCACCACATAAAGCCCCGAAAACAGCCAGATCCACGGCATCCGTTTACCCGATGAATCAGCCACCGCCCCAAGGGTCGGGGCCAGTATCGCGATCATGATCCCCGCAACCGTCAGCCCGTAGCCCCAATAGGCCTGTGCCTGCGCCTTGGCGGCATCCAGCGCCATGCCGCTATCCACCAGATTTGCCGTTGCTGTTTGCGCGAAATAGGGGCCGAAAATAAACGTCAGAAGAAGCGTGTTATAGGGTTGGCTGGCCCAGTCAAAGAAGTACCAGCCCCAGATTTTCTTGCGCGCTGACGTGGCTGCCATGACTGCTTTCTCCTGTTTTGAGGGACGGTAGTGCAGCAGCCCTACGCGGCGCAAGAGCGGTGTTGGGCGCAACGCTAGCGTGAACTGCCCATCAGTATGTCATAAGACATCTCAAAAGGGTCGCTTTTCAAATCCTTTTTGCCTACACAGGGTGCCAACGTTAAGAATGTTTTGGATAATTTTACGAGGCTCCGTATGTCGATGATCCGGCTTTTGTACTTCAGCACCGCAGTTCCTTCGGTCTCTAAGGCGGATGTTGCCGACATATTTACCGTCGCTGTGCGCGAGAATGAAAAACACGGTGTCACCGGTGCCTTGGCCTACAACGGACGCAACTTTTGTCAGGTGCTTGAGGGCGAAGAAGCCGCCATCCGCCAGTTGATCGAAAACATCCAGAAAGACAGTCGTCACAGCGGCTTCAAAATCCTCGATGAAAAGCCGATCGAGACCCGGCATTTCGCCGATTGGTCCATGCTTCAGGTCGATAGTCTGGATTTTTCTGTCGTCATCAACGCGATGCAAGCGTGATGTGATGCGATTTTACCAAGAGCGGCGGTGCCAAGGCGCTGCCGCTCTTGTTCTTTGATGTCAGCGCACCTACTTTCGCGCTGTGCAACGAAAGGCCCCCTTATGACATCCCTGTTTCAGATCCTGATGCTTCTGCTGAACATCGTTTGGTTCATCATCATCGCGCATGTCATCATGAGCTGGCTGATTAATTTTCAGGTTTTAAATCTTCGTCAACCTTTGGTGGCGCAAGTTTGGGATGGGCTGAATCGCTTGTTGGAGCCTGTTTATGGGCGGGTCCGCAGCTTTCTGCCGCAAATGGGCGGGCTTGATCTGGCACCGCTGGTCGTTCTGATCGCCGTTGCCGTTCTGCGTATCCTGCTGATCAACAACGCCGCGCTGTTCTACTGATCGGGTGGCTGCTGGGGCAAAGACCCCGCTGGACGCACGGGCAGGGATTGTTCCCCGCCCGCGACTATGAGATTCTGCAAACTGCAGGTTAGATACAGTTGGGTTTTTCATGTCAGGCGCTGCCACGCTACTTCGTGATGTCTTTGGATTTGACGGGTTCCGCCCCGGCCAGCAAGAGATCGTAGAGGCCGTTACCGCCGGCGAAAACACATTGGCCATCATGCCCACGGGTGGTGGTAAATCTCTTTGTTTCCAAATGCCTGCACTTTTGCGCGACGGGGTGACGGTGGTGATATCGCCGTTGATTGCCCTGATGCGCGATCAGGTCCGCGCGCTGCAAGAGCTTGGCGTCGGGGCGGGGGCGCTGACCTCTGGAAACACGCCAGAGGAAACCGATGCCGTGTGGGAAGGGCTTGAGGCCGGAACGCTCAAGCTGCTCTATATGGCCCCCGAACGGCTCGCTGCGGGGTCGGTTACGGGCATGCTCAAACGGGTTGGCGTATCGCTGATCGCCGTGGACGAGGCGCATTGCGTCAGTCAGTGGGGCCATGATTTCCGCCCCGATTACCTGCGCATCGGCGAATTGCGTCGTACGCTTGACGTTCCGCTGGCCGCGTTCACCGCAACGGCGGACACGGAAACCCAAGCCGAGATCGTTCAGAAACTATTCGACGGTGTCCCCCCGCGCGCCTTCCTGCGCGGGTTCGACCGGCCCAATATCCATCTGGCTTTTGCGGCCAAAAACGGGCCGCGCGCGCAGATACTGAACTTTGCGTCAGGGCGTAGGGGGCAGTCGGGCATCGTCTATTGCGGAACGCGGGCCAAGACCGAAGGGCTGGCCAAAGCGTTGCGCGACGACGGACATCTGGCACTGCATTATCATGGCGGGATGGAGGCGGACGACCGCCGCACCGCCGAACGCCGTTTCCAGCAGGAAGACGGGCTGATTGTGGTGGCGACAGTGGCCTTTGGCATGGGCATCGACAAGCCGGATATCCGCTGGGTGGCCCACGCCGATCTGCCGAAATCCATCGAAGCCTACTATCAAGAAATCGGGCGGGCGGGTCGCGATGGTGCGCCGGCCGAGACGCTGACGTTGTTCGGCCCTGATGATATCCGTTTGCGCCGCAGCCAGATCGACGAAGGGCTCGCCCCGCCCGAACGGCGCGCCGCTGATCATGCACGGCTGAACGCGCTGCTGGGGCTGGCCGAAGCATTGGCGTGTCGCCGTGCGAACCTGTTGAAATACTTTGATGAAACCGATGTCACCTGTGGCAATTGCGACCTTTGCGATACACCTGTCGATGTGTTTGACGGGACCACCGCCGTGCGCAAGGCGCTGTCGGCGATGCTGCGCACCGAGGAATGGTTTGGCGCAGGTCATCTGATCGATATCCTGTTGGGCAATGAAACCGATAAAATCCGTGAACGCGGGCACAGCGATTTACCGACCTATGGCGTGGGCAAGGAATATGACAAACGCGAATGGCAGGCGGTGTTCCGGCAAATGATGGGGCACGATCTGGTGCGCCCCGATGCCGCACGTCACGGTGCGCTGCGCATGACCGATGCCGCATTGCCAATTCTGCGCGGTGAGGCGTCGATCTCTCTGCGTCGGGACAGTATCCGCGCCGCCGCATCGCAGCGCCGTCCTGCGGTCAAGGCGATGGTCAGCGACGAGGATGCGCCGCTGCTCTCTGCGCTCAAGGCGAAACGACGCGGGCTTGCAGAAGCCGCCAAAGTGCCCGCCTATATCATCTTTAACGACCGCACCCTGATCGAGATGGCCGAGCAACGCCCGGATACACTGGACGCTATGGCCCGTATCGGCGGGGTGGGGGCCAAAAAGCTCGAGAATTTTGGCGATGCGTTTCTAGAGGTGATCAACGGGGCCGCCGCCGAGATGCACCCGACGCGGCGCAAGCTGGCGGGGCGCGCGGCAGGATCGGTGTTCGATCAACTCCGCGAAGTGCAAACCACCTTGTCTCGTGGGGCGG
The DNA here is from genome assembly GCF_045586035.1 of Sulfitobacter sp. PM12. Classification (NCBI taxonomy): domain Bacteria; kingdom Pseudomonadati; phylum Pseudomonadota; class Alphaproteobacteria; order Rhodobacterales; family Roseobacteraceae; genus Sulfitobacter; species Sulfitobacter sp. PM12. Next base: position 239,408 of record NZ_CP151529.1, on the reverse strand, counting down.
ATGGCGGCGAAAAACCGTTGAGCTGCTCGACCTCGCTGCTGGCAAAAGTGGCGCAGCTGCACGCGCCGAACCTTGATGCCATCGAACGCATTTTGGGCGAGAAACGCACCGAAAGGTTTGGCCCCGCATTTCTGGACGTATTGCAACAAGCGGGCTAGCTCTTGCTGCGACCAAAAAAGGAAAATCCATGCTGACCGTTATCTCTCCCGCCAAGAAAATGGACTGGACCCCGCGCGACATCGCTATGACGACGCCCGACCTGCAGGAAGATGCAGTCGCCTTGGTCAAGGTGGCCCGCGGGCTGAGCGTTGGTGATCTGCAATCATTGATGCACCTGAGCGAGAAACTGGCCAAGCTGAACCGCGACCGTTTCGCCGCGTTCGAGGAAAATCCGTCCCCCGATGTTGTGCGCCCCGCTGCCTTTGCCTTTGCTGGTGACACCTATCAGGGGCTGGAAGCGACCAGCCTGGACCCTGATGAACTGGACTATGCCCAAGATCACCTGCGCATTCTGTCGGGACTTTATGGTGTGCTGCGTCCCTTGGATGCCATTCAGGCCTACCGGCTTGAGATGGGCAGCCGATTGAAAACGCCGCAGGGCAAATCGCTGTACGACTATTGGGGCGCGCGTCTGTCCGAAGCGTTGAACGAACAGGCGGAACAGACGAACAGCAAGGCGTTGATGAATTGTGCCAGTCAGGAATACTTCGGCGCGGTCGACCTTAAGGCGTTGGTGCCGACGGTTGTGACACCACAGTTCATGGAAGATAAATCGGACGGCAAAGGGCCCAAGATTGTAAGCTTTTACGCAAAGAAAGCCCGCGGCGCGATGGCGCGTTTCGTGGTGCAGAACCGGCTTACCGACGCCGAGGCGATCAAGGATTTCGATATCGGCGGGTACGCATGGCAGAAAGAGCTGTCGACGCCGGAAAAACCTGTATTTGTAAGGCCCTATCCCACCAGCTGACCCTCCAGCGGGAAAGCCGCGTTGGGGCAGTAACGGTTAAGGAGCGCCACAAGCTCCGCCTTGCGCAAGGGTTTGGTGAGGAAATGATCCAGCCCGGCGGCGAGTATTCTTTCCTTTTCGTCCTGAATGGCATGCGCTGTCAGCGCGACAATCGGGCAACTGCTTGCCCCGCCTTCCAGCGCGCGAATGGCGGCGGCGGCGTCTTTTCCATTCATCTTGGGCATAGAAATGTCCATGAACACCAGATCGGGCCGGAAGGTTTCAAACAGCGCAACTGCCTCTTGCCCGTTAGTGGCAAGTTGCAGGTCGATGTTCAGCCGTTGCAGCATCTTTCGAAGTACCAGACGATTGGTCTTATTGTCCTCGGCCGCCAAGACCCGCATCGGACGGGTACCAACAGGCACCGGCTGCATCGTTGACACCTCGGCCAGTAGCTCGGTGACGCTGATCGGGTTCTTCATGATCCGGCGCACGCTCGTATCATCCATACTATCGCGGATTTTGTCGGGTGTCTGACTGTACAGGATTACCTGGGTCGCGGGGGCGGTGACGCGCACCGCGCGGGCAAATTCGATCCCGTCCATATCGGGCAACGTGTCGTCTACAAGCAGCAGATCGACGCTACTGTCCAGTGCGGCCAGCCCTGCTTCACCGGTGCCACAGGAAGTCACGCGCACACCGATATGTTCCAGATTGCGCTGCAAGATCGATCGGCAGATCGTTTCCCTTTCGACAATCAGGACATGGCGCAGGAATGGGGGTGGCTTAAGCGGCGGCGCGGCACTGTCTTCTTGGGCCTTCAGGGGCAGTTCGAAGCCGAAGCACGACCCAACCCCATGCTCTGACGTGACCCAAATCTCGCCCCCCATCAGTTGTACCAGACGTTGGCAGATGGCGAGCCCCAGTCCCGTCCCCTCTGCATTGGGGCTGGGGTCACTGCTGGCTTGGGTGAATTCCCCCATGATATGTTCAATCATGTCCGGCGCGATGCCGATGCCCGTATCCTCGATAGAGATTTTGATCAGTACGTTGCCAGAGCCCGCGTCGGGCAGCCCCGTGGCGCGGATCAGGATATGCCCGTTTTGCGTAAACTTAACAGCATTTCCCACCAGGTTGGTAAGCACTTGCCTAATGCGCCCTGCATCGCCGACCAGCTTGCGCGGCAGGAACAGGTCGTAATCCAGCGCGAGGTCCAGCCCCTTTTGCACCGCAAGGGGCTGTAAAAGCAGCAGTACCTCTTGGAAGACACGTTCCAGATCAAAGGGGGCGGGGTGGATGCTCAGTCGGTTTGCCTCGATGCGCGAGAAATCAAGAACGTCGTTGATGATGACCAGCAACGCTTCGCCAGAGGTCTTTATGGTGTCGACATATAGGCGTTGGTCTTGGGTCAGCGCGGTATCGCCAAGCACCTCCGTCATGCCTACGATCCCGTTCATCGGTGTGCGGATCTCGTGGCTCATCTTGGCAAGGAAAAGGGATTTCGCGCTGTTGGCTGCCTCGGCCGTGGCGCGGGCATCGACAAGCTTGCGTTGGTATTCCACGGTTTCGGTAATGTCGCGGGCGAGTGATACGATATCGCCGCCTTTTCCCCTTTGATCGACAATCTTGATATATGCGCCATTCCAGAGCTTTATGATGATGGGTGCCGGGGCCTTTTGCTGCGATCGCAGAAGCATCTTGGCGCGCCATTCCTCTGGCGTGCGGCGCCCGATGTTTACGATCCCTTCATCGGTGAGCACGCGAAGGATGGTAGAATAGCTGACACCCGGACAGATGGCATCAATACCGTCGAACACGGCCAGATAAGACCGATTGGCCATGATCATTTCATTGTCTTTGTTGAAAAAGGCAAAGCCGTCGTGGATGGTTTCGACCGAATGCCACAGCCGGCGTTGGGTTAGTTCGATCTGTTCCCGCGCGGCACATAGATCGGACATCACCCGTTTGTTTTCGCCGCGGATGTTTTCAACCTCCGCCCGTGTTTCAGAAATCTCGACAGAGACATTTTGCGCGTGGTCATCCAGCTTGCGGTAAGCGGCACAAAGCTCTGCCTGGGTTTGTTCAAGCAGCGCTTCCACCTCTGCGCGGCGGCGTTGTTCATGGGCAAGCTGGTCAGCTGGTTTCATCCAAAGCTCCGAATCCCTCCTATCGGGGGGATCATGGGGGGCTTGGGGTGAACAACTGCTTAAGCGGTGCGTGATTTATCGGGCGGTGGCGTTGTTTTTAAGGTTAACGCCGCCCTTCGCGCAGCCATGCTGCAAGGATCAGGGCACTGCCCAGCAACAGGACGAGCCACGCGGGCAGGATCGGCATCTGTCGCACGTCACGTGTTTCATAGGCGTTGCGAGGGGTCAGCCCGATCCATCCACGTCCGGCTGCAGGGCGCCCGACACGTATGTCGCGGAGGCGGGGCAGGCCGTCTTCGATCCGCGCGACACCACCGCGCAGGGGTGCAAGCACGGGGGCGAGGGTTTCGTCGCTGGCAATCGTTTCCACAAATTCCCGCGGGGCGGCGGGGCCCAAACCGATCACCGCGCTTTGGTCGCCATTTTCCAGCCGGTAAAGACCAATCTCGGGGCCTTCGTAAACCCCTTCGAACACACCCGGCGCTGCTGGCGAAAGCGTGATCTCTGCCGTGCTGCCATCGGGGTTGGTCAGGGTGACAGGCGGGATGTCGTCCCCCAGCGTGCGACGGGTGATGCGCATGGTCTGGCCTTCGGCTGTGGCGGTCAGGGCCTCTTCCTCAAGCTCGGGTTCTTTCATCATCCAGTGGGCCAACCGTCGCAACAGCTCTAGTTGCGGGCCGCCACCTTCATAGCCACGGTTCCACAGCCACGCATGATCAGACGCCATGAGCGCAACGCGCCCTTCTTCCACACGGTTCAGGATCAGCAGCGGCCGGTCATCTTCGCCGGTCATCACCACATGGCCCAAGGGGTCGGCCACGTCGATCTGCCGCAGCCAGCGTCCCCATGTTTCCTGTTCGGGCAAGCCGCTGGTCACCGGATGGCGGTGCCCCAGCTCGGACACCAGCGGGCGGTAGGGCTGTTCGATCACCCGCGCGGTCGGCGTGGCGGGCAAGACCTCTCCGAGGGGGGAGCGGTAGATGCTGTCGGCGCTCGCGAAATCCGCCCCGGCAGCGACCAGCACAGCACCCCCGCCGCGCACATAATTCGCGACGTTTTCAAGATATAGCGACGGCAGGATGCCGCGGCGTTTGTAGCGGTCAAAGATGATCAGATCGAAATCCTCGATCTTTTCCATGAACAACTCGCGGGTGGGAAAGGCGATCAGCGAAAGTTCGTCCACCGGCACGCCATCCTGTTTTTCCGGCGGTCGCAGGATTGTGAAATGCACCAGATCGACAGAGCTGTCGGATTTCAGCAAATTGCGCCACGTACGCCCGCCCTGATGCGGCTCCCCGCTGACGAGAAGCACCCGCAGGCGGTCGCGCACCCCGTTGATCTGGATCAGCGCGGCATTGTTGCGGTCGGTCAGCTCTCCTTCGGCCTCGGGCAGCGAGAACCGGATCACATTGCGCCCGCCGTGGGGCAGGGTGACGGGAAGTTCCAGATCTTGCCCCACGGGGACGCGGAAGGTCTGCGGCGGCTCCCCATCGACCGAGATTTCAAGCGGGGCCAGCGCGTCTTTTTCCGGGGCGGCCCCAAGGTCGTCGATGCGCAGGGTCAGGGTCACGGGTTCGCCGATGATGGCAAAGGCAGGGGCGTTGCGGACGGACAGGCGGCGATCCCAATCGCTTTGCTTTCCGGTCATCAACAGATGCATCGGTGCGGGCAGATCGACTGGCAGGTCGGCGTCGTGAATGCGCCCGTCGCTGAGCGCAAGGATGCCTGCGATCCGGGCGCGCGGCTCTTCGGCAAGCACCTCTGACAGGGCGGTCATCAGCTGCGTGCCGCTATCGCCCTCCCCATCGGGCACGGTCACGCGGCGCAGTTCCGTATTCTCGCGCGCGGTGATCTGAGCCGCCAACGTCTCTGCAGCGGCGGCGGTTTGTGCGGGCCGGTCTGCGAGGGATTGGCTGGCGCTTTCGTCTTCCAGCATCACGACGATATCGGTGAGCGGCGCGCGGTCTTCCTGCTGCACGGAGGGGCCAGAAAGCGCCGCCAGAACGACGAGCATCGCCGCCCCCCGCAGCGCCCAGCCTTGCAACCCACGCAGCACCGCCAAGGCAACGGCCACCAGCGCCAGTGCGGCAACGCCCCATAACATCGGCAGCGGGATCAGCGGGTCGAAGATGATGGTTGATGTCATTGGCCCAACCTGTCCAGCAGCGCAGGCACATGCACCTGATCGGATTTATAGTTGCCGGTCAGCACATGCATGACCAGATTGACGCCGAAGCGGTAGGCCAGCTCGCGCTGACGTTCCCCAGCGAAACCGCGCCCGATGGGCACCATCGGCGCGCCGTTCGACGACACCGCCCAGGCCGCAGCCCAGTCATTGCCACCGATGACAACCGGGCTCACCCCGTCATTCAGATTGCGGAACGGCATCCCCTCTACCTGTTCGGCATCGGGGGGCGATGCCTCTACCCACAGATCGCGTCCGCTGTGCCGTCCGGGGAAGTCCTGCAGCAGATAGAACGTGCGGGTCAGCACGTGATCCGCTGGCAAGGGTTCAAGCGGGGGAATGTCCAGCGGCGCGGCGAGGTCTTGTAGCTTGCGCCCATTGGGACTGGCGGCCCCGAAGCCCGCGATATTCGCATCACGTGTGTCGAACAGGATCATCCCGCCGGAGCGCAGATAGTCGTTCAGCTTGCGATAGGCCGTATCCGAAGGGCGGGGCTGATCGGGGGTGATGGGCCAGTAAAGCATAGGGAAGAAGGCAAGCTCATCCCGCTCCAGATCCACACCGATGGGGTTGGCAGGTTCGACCGAGGTGCGGAAATAAAGCGTATCCGACAACCCGCGCAATCCGGCATCCGACATCTCGTCAACCGACGCGTTGCTGGTGATCACATAGGCCAGCGTCATCTCCGCCGTGGCATTCAGGGCAAAGCTGTCGTCCGCCTGCGCGTCGGCCTGCGTCGGTGCATAGATCAGCGCCGCAAGGATCAGCCCTGCGGCATTGCTGTGCCTGAGCAGCCGCCCGGACAGGGACAGCGACGCGATGACATCAGCGAGCAACAGTAGGATCGACAGGGACAACAGCCAACCAGCAAGCGGCTGTTCATCGGCCACATCAAGCCCACGTACTGGCACATCCGCTGGCCATGCCGCGGGGGTCAATGTGGTATCTGCAACCACCACATTGCGCGCAATGCGCCGATCGCCAGAGGCATAGACCCCCGGTTGCAGGTCTGGGCCCGCAGGCGCGGCCATCAGATCAGCCCCGTCCACACCGGGCAGCGTACCCGCGTCAGATAATGTGCCAAACCCGTCCATCACGCGCACGGGCGTCCACGTCGTGCCTTGTAGGTCCGAAGCCTCGATACCGGCGGAAGATGAAGAAATCGCTAACCGTTCCATCATCTGCACAAACAGCCCCGACAGTGGCAACGTCGACCACTCGGCCGTGGCTGTCACGTGAAACAATACGATCTGCCCCTGTCCCACCTGCTTGCGGGTGACCAGCGGGGTGCCATCGCTTAGCGACGCGATCACACGCTCTGCCAGTGTCGGGTCGGGCTGCGCGACGACCTGGGCCGAGACGGTCACATCCTGCGGTATCTCCAACCCGTAAAACGGAGAGGATTCGCGGAAGCTGTCCAGCGTTTTCGGGGCGCCCCAGCTCATTGCGCCGCCGACACTGCGGCCACCGGCACGCAGGCGCACAGGCATCAGCGGGTCTTCGGTATCTCGGCTGATGTCGCTGGCAGCGATGCGTGGACCGGCGAAACGCACCAACATGCCACCGGCTTCGATCCAGTCGATCAAGGGGGCCTGCTCTGCCTCCGATAGGGTCGCGATATCGGCCAGCACGATCACATCTGGGTTTGCGGGCAGCACATCGCCAATCCCCCCCTCAATCAGATCGGCGGCGGGGGCCAATGCCTGTTCGATGTAGTGCAGGGGGGACAGCAGCTCCAGCCCTTCGCGGCTTTCGCGTCCGGCGATCAGCCCAACCTCGCGCCGCCGCAACGCATCATCCACCAGCGTCGTCGCCCCGGCGGAGCGTTGGCCCGCGATGTCGAAACGCGTGATCCGCGCGCGCAGCTCTGCGGGCAGGGACAGGGCCGCGCTGGCCTGCGTTGATTCTGCTTCGAATGTGGCCGGAACGCTGGCGAGGACGCGGATATTGCCCGCGGGATCACGGCCCTGCGCAGTGATGGTCACCGACCGCTCGGCACCAGCGAGGGCGCGCTTGGCGGTCAGGGTAATCGCCCCGTCCTCATAGGTCGCGGGGGCCAGTGCCAGTACGTCTGCACCAGTCTGATAGACCTCGACGCTGCCCTTGCCCTGAAGCGCATCAAGCATCGCGTCGCGCCCGGCATAGGCTAGCCCGTCGCTGAACCACAGGGTATCGAAACCGCCAAGCGTGTCCGCGATCTCTATCGCGCGGTCAATGTCGGCGGGGGCGGGCTGCCAAGGGGCGGGATCAAACCCGGCCAGGCGGCTGCGCCATGCGTCAGCGGATTGAAAGGCGGGTGCTTCTGGTCGGGTAAGGGTCAGAAAACCGACAGTGCGTCCAGCGCGTGCCGCACGGGTCAACTGCGCCTCTAGCGCTTCGGTTTGCTGCGGCCAACGTGTGGCTCCCGCCCACGACCCGTCGAGCACGATCAGCAGCGGGCCGGTACCTTGGGTCTGTTCCTCTTGCGGGTTCAGGATCGGTCCGGCCAGCCCGATGATCAACGCGGCCACCGCCAGCATGCGCAGCAGCAGCAACCACCACGGCGTGCGGTCCGACACGCTTTCATCATCGCTCAGCCCAAGCAGCAGCGCCACGCCGGGAAAGCGGCGTCGGATCGGCGCAGGTGGCACCGCGCGCAGGATCAGCCACAGGATCGGCAGCGCCAGAAGCGCCAACAGCATCCACGGCGCGGTAAAGCCGATGCCCCCTAGAACGGTCATGCTGCCCCCCCGCTGCGCGTATCCAGCGCCGCATAGAGCCACAAAAGCGCCGATTGTGCGGTGCTGTCGGTGTGGTGCAGCCCGTACTGCCAGCCGGTCAGGGCACAAAGATGCCGCAGCTCTGCCTTGCGCGCGGCGAGCCGTTCCAGATAGCGGTCTTTCAGGTCGTTCGCTTTCAAGGTCTCGTGGCGCAGCGTGCCGCCGACGCTTTCAAAGATGGTGCGGCCGGTGAAGGGGAAGGCCTCCTCCGAGGGGTCCAGCACATGATATAACACGCCGCGCACCCCGCGGTCCGCCGCTTTGGTCAGCGCGGTGGTCACCCCCGCAAGATCACCCATGAAGTCAGAGATGAACACAGCCCGTGCATGGGGGATCATGGCGCGATGTTCCGGCGGGGCGTAGTCGGCGGCGTCGTCCTGACACAGGGCTTCGGCAAGGCGCAGGAACTGCGGCCTGCCGGATCGCGGGGGCAGGGCGCTGCCGGTCAGCCCGACCCGTTCACCGCCCCGTTGCAGCAGGATCGCCAGCGCCAACCCGATCAGCCGCGCGCGGTCGCCCTTCTGTTCCAACGCAGCCGTCGAGGCAAAGCGCATGGACGCCCCCTGATCGACCCAAAGCATGACCGACTGCGCGATCTGCCATTCGCGTTCGCGCACGAACTCATGGTCCCCCATTGCCGAACGCCGGTGATCGATGCTGCGACGGCTATCCCCGGCCTGTGCCGGACGGTATTGCCAGAAATCATCCCCCACCCCTGCGCGTCGACGCCCATGGGCCCCCAGCAGGACTGCACCGGCCAGATGCTCTGCACGGGCCAGCAGCGCGGGCAAACGCGCGGCTTGCTCCTCTGATCGGATGCGAAGGGTGTCGGGGCTGTTCACGCCGCGGCCTTTTTCCCGATCAGGCTGGCAGCGGTTGTGTCAATCAGCGCGGATAGGCTGTCGCCACGAGCGCGCGCCGCGAAGTTCAGCGCCATACGGTGCAGCAACACAGGACGGGCCATATCGATGACATCCTCCGCGGACGGTGCCAGACGCCCCTGCAACAAAGCGCGCGCCCGCACCGTCAGCATCAACGCTTGCGCGGCGCGTGGGCCGGGGCCCCACGCCACGGTATCGCGCACTTGCGGGCTGGCATCAGGCCCGTCAGGGCGGAAGGCGCGGACCAGATCAAGGATCAGCTCGACCACCGATTCACCCACAGGCATCTGCCGCAGCAGCGTTTGCGCGGCCAGCAGCTCTGCCGTGGTAAAGACGGCTGTGGCCTGCGCATCGGCATCCCCTGTGGTGGCCAGCAGAATATCCCGCTCTGTCTCCCGGTCGGGGTAGGCCACGTCGATCTGCACCAAAAAGCGGTCAAGCTGGGCCTCGGGCAGCGGGTAGGTGCCTTCCTGCTCAATGGGGTTCTGGGTGGCGAGTACGTGAAACGGATGCCCCAAGGCGCGGTCCTGTCCGGCGACGGTCACGGTCTTTTCCTGCATCGCCTGCAGCAAAGCCGACTGGGTGCGCGGCGAGGCGCGGTTGATCTCGTCCGCCATCAGCAACTGGCAAAAGATCGGCCCCTCGACAAAGCGGAACGCGCGGGTGCCATCGGCGGCGGTGTCCAGCACCTCTGACCCCAGAATATCGGCAGGCATCAAATCGGGCGTGAACTGGACCCGATTGCCATCCAGCCCCATTACCGTGCTCAGCGTTTCGACCAGCCGCGTCTTGCCCAGACCCGGCAGACCGATCAGCAGCCCGTGGCCCCCGCAGAGCAGCGCTGTCAGCGTCAGATCAACGACCCGTTGCTGCCCGATGAAACGCCGGTTGATCGACGCCTTCGCCTCGGCCAGCTTTTCGCCAAGCGTCTCGATTTCTGCTACCATATCGCGGGCTTGGGTCATGACTTTTGCGTCCTCGGGGTTATATCAGTTAGATGTAAGTGTATCGTGTGAACAGGAAATGGCAAAAGCAATGAGTGGACAAAAAACCGTGACCCCGACAGCAGAAAGCCTTGCCGCGTCTGTTTCCGCCGCCAAAACACGCGGATTGCCGCCGGTTGAAAAGTGGAACCCCCCGTTTTGCGGCGATCTGGACATGGAGATCAAACGCGACGGCACGTGGTTCTACCAAGGCACCCCCATCGGACGCATCGGGCTGGTAAAGCTGTTCGCATCGATTCTGATCCGCGAAGAAGATGATTATTTCCTTGTGACGCCGGTTGAAAAGGTCGGCATCAAGGTCGAGGACGCCCCCTTTGTCGCCATCGATTTCGAGGCCGAAGGCAGTGGCACCGACCAGAAGCTGACCTTCCAGACAAACCTGGAAGACATCGCCGTCGCAGGCCCCGAACTGCCTATCCGAGTTGAGCGCGACCCAGAAGATGGTGAACCCGCGCCCTACGTCCGTGTCCGCCGCAACCTGGAGGCGCTGATCGACCGCAAAAGCTTTTACCGACTGGTCGAGCTTGGCGTGCATCACGAAGGCTGGTTCGGCGTATGGTCGGGCGGCAGCTTCTTTGGTATTATCCCCTCGGACGAACTGCCCGATTGATCCTGCCTGCCACAGCGCGACGATAGCGGCCCGAACCGGATGATCCTTCATGAAGCCAGCCGCGAACCTTACTCTGTTGTGGCCCGAGCTGCCCTATCTTGACCGTTTTGCCGCCGCCGCAAAGGCGGGGTTTACCGCCGTAGAGGTGCTTTTCCCCTATGATCTGGCCGCCAAAGAGACGCTGCGCGCCTGTGTCGCCAACGGCTTGCAGCTGATCCTGATCAACGCCCCGCCGCCCAATTACACCGGCGGCGCACAGGGCTTTGCCGCGGTGCCCGAACTGGCGGCCCGTTTCCGCGCCGATATCCAGCGGTCGTTTCGATATGCCACCGCGCTCAAGGTCCGCTATCTGCATGTCATGGCGGGCAACGGGCAAGGCGCGCTGGCGCGGCAAACCTTCATCGACAATCTGATCTGGGCGGCTGATATCGCGCCCAAGGGGCTTACCCTGACGGTTGAGCCGCTGAACCCCGTCGCGATGCCGGGGTATTTCATGAACGACTACGCGCTTGCCGCCGATGTGCTGCGTGCTGTGAACCGGCCGAACGTCGGTTTGCAATATGACAGCTACCACGCCCAGATGATCCACGGCGACGCGGTGGCGGTGTTCGATCAATACAAAGATCTGATCCTACATGTGCAGCTTGGCGACGCGCCCGATCGCAGCGCGCCAGGGGCGGGTACAGTTGATTTCCCCGCGCTTTTCGCCGCCCTGCGCCGCGCGGGGTATCGCGGCTGGGTCAGTGGCGAATATATCCCCGGCCCACGGACCGAGGACAGCCTCGGCTGGACGACACTCAGCTAGCCGCAGCGGGTATTTCAGAGGCGATTAATGCGCCTCCGCCCAACTCGCCCCGACGCCTGCATCCACGTCGAGCTTCACGTCCAGTTTGACCACCGGATCGGCTGCATTCTCCATCACCTGGCGTGCGGCGGCGATCAGATCGTCCTCGGCCCCTTTCTCCACCTCGAACAGCAATTCATCGTGGACCTGCAACAACATGGTGGCGGGCAGATCCCTGATCGCGTCGGGCATGCGGATCATCGCGCGGCGGATCACATCGGCGGCGGTGCCCTGAATAGGCGCGTTGATGGCCGCCCGTTGGGCAAAACCGGCGCGGGGGCCCTTGGCGCTGATCTCGGGCGTGTGGATCTTGCGACCGAAGAGCGTCTGCACAAAGCCATGCTCTTTGGCGAAAGCCTTGGTGTCATTCATATAGGTACGGATGCCGGGGAAACGTTCGAAATAGCGGTCGATGAACCCCTGTGCCTCGGCGCGCGGGATACGCAGGTTGCGCGCCAGACCGAAGCCCGAAATGCCATAGATCACGCCAAAGTTGATCGCCTTGGCCTGACGACGCACGTCCGAGGTCATCTCGTCCAGCGGCACGCCGAACATTTCCGAAGCGGTCAGCGCGTGAATGTCGATCCCGTCCTGAAACGCCTGCTTAAGCTCGGGGATATTGGCGATATGCGCCAGAATCCGCAGCTCGATCTGGGAATAGTCAAGCGCGACCAGCGCCTTGCCCGGCTCTGCGACAAAGGCCTCGCGGATGCGCCGCCCTTCTTCGGACCGGATCGGGATGTTTTGTAGGTTCGGATCGGTCGAGGCCAGCCGCCCGGTCGACGCCCCCGCGATGGAATAGGACGTATGCACACGGCCTGTGTCGGGGTTGATGTGATCCTGCAGCGCGTCGGTATAGGTCGATTTCAGCTTGGACAGCTGCCGCCAGTCCAGCACCCGCGCCGGCAGATCATGTTCTGTCGCGAGGTCCTCAAGCACATCGGCACCGGTGGCATAGGCCCCCGTCTTGCCTTTCTTGCCGCCTTCCAGCCCCATCTCGTCGAACAGGATTTCCCCCAGCTGCTTGGGAGAGCCGACGTTGAATTTGCGCCCGGCGAGCTCATAGATCTCGTCCTCAAGCCCCGCCATCTTCTGGGCAAAGGCGTTGGACATCCGGCTCAGCGTATCGCGGTCCACCTTCACGCCAGAGCGTTCCATAGCCGCCAAAACAGGCACAAGCGGGCGTTCAAGCGTTTCATAAACCTTCGTCACCCCGACGCGGTGAAGTTGGGGTTTGAACAATTGCCACAAACGCAGAGTGATATCGGCATCCTCGGCGGCATATTTCACCGCATCGGCGAGCGGCACCTTATCAAAGGTGATGGCCGATTTGCCTGTCCCCAGCAGCGGCTTGATCGGGATCGGTGTATGCGACAGATAGCGTTCAGACAGCGTGTCCATGCCGTGGCCGTGCAGCCCGGCGTGCATCGCGTAGGACAGCAGCATCGTGTCGTCGATGGGCGCGACGTTGATCCCCAGCTGAGCGAAAATCTTGCTGTCGTATTTCATGTTCTGCCCGATCTTGAGGATCGAGGGATCCTCCAGCATCGGGGTCAGCAGGCGCAGCGCCTCTTCGGTAGGGATCTGCCCCTCGGCCAGATCATCACTCCCGAACAGATCGTCGCTGCCGCGCGCCTTGTGGATGAGCGGGATGTAGCAGGCCTTGCCCGGTTCGACACAGAGCGAAACGCCGACAAGCTGCGCGACCATATCGTCCAGCCCGGTGGTCTCTGTATCGACGGCGACATAGCCGAATTCATAGATACGGTCGATCCAGGCCTGTAGCGCGGCTGTGTCACTGACGTGTTCATAGAGCTCTGCGTCAAAGGGCACATCCGCCGCGGCCGGGGCATCGGCGGCGACCGGTGCCTCGGCGATGGTGGGGGCCTCTTTCCCCAGCACCTCGGCCACACGTTTGGACAGGGTGCGAAACTCCATCTCGGCCAGAAAGCCCAGCAGTTGATCTGCATCAGGGTCGCGCACCTCAAGATCGTCAAGGGTGAAGTCCAGCGGCGTGTTTTCGTCCAGCTTGACCAGATCACGGGACAGGCGGATCTGGTCGGCATGGTCGATCAGGGTCTGGCGCCGCTTGGGCTGCTTGATCTCGCCCGCGCGCTCCAGCAGCGCATCGAGATCACCATATTCGTTGATCAGCAAAGCGGCCGTCTTGATCCCGATCCCGGGTGCCCCGGGGACGTTATCGACAGAGTCGCCCGCCAGCGCCTGCACATCCACCACACGGTCGGGATAGACGCCGAATTTCTCGAACACACCGTCGCGGTCAATGCTCTTGTTTTTCATCGCATCCAGCATTTCAACACCGCCGCCGACCAGCTGCATCAGATCCTTGTCCGAACTGATGATGGTGCAGCGCCCGCCCGCGGCCCGTGCCTGCACGGCGAGCGTGGCAATGATGTCGTCCGCCTCGAAACCTTCCTTTTCCTTGCAAGCGATGTTGAAGGCTTCGGTGGCGGTACGGGTCAGCGGGATCTGCGGTCGCAGGTCTTCGGGCATGGCCTCGCGGTTGGCCTTGTATTTGTCATACATGTCATTGCGGAAGGTATGGCTGCCCTTGTCAAAGATCACGGCCACATGGGTCGGTGCATCCGGCCCTGTGTTGCCTTCGACATAGCGGTGCAACATGTTGCAAAAACCCGCCACCGCACCAATCGGCAGCCCGTCCGACTTGCGCGTCAGCGGTGGCAGCGCGTGATAGGCGCGGAAAATAAACGCCGACCCGTCGATCAGATGCAGATGGTGACCTTTGCCAAATGTGCCGGACATGTCGGTGCTCCTCTTTCAGACAAGCTTTCTTGTGCCACGAAGCCGGCAAACTCTCCAGCGGCCAATTGCCCGCGACCGGCTTCATTTTGCCAAATAAACTCCCCGCGGAGCGTCCCTGCCTAGCGGGGCTCGCTTTGGTAAAGGCGCCAGGAGAGGCTCACTGACAAGGGTAGTGGCGTCCAGCGTCCGAACCGCAGCCCTGCCGCGCGGAGTTGGTCGCCGATCCAGACGTTGCAGGTGCGCAGGATGCTAAAGCGTCCCTTGGCGGCAAAGAATCCATCGGTGGCGGTATACCCATCCACATCGACACGTTGGGGCAGCCCGTCAGGGCCGAGGTCAAGCGCCGACCAGACATTCGCGACCAGCCTGCGGTACGCGCCTTCGGTCATCGTCACGGTCCGGCGTTTGGCGGTCGGGGCGATGGGGCCAATGACATCAATCCGCAGCACCGCGTCATCGCCGATAATCCCGCGCCAGACATTGCCGGGTTTCAATTCGCGATAGGTGGGGGTTTCCGTATAAAACTTGCGCGCCCCCCATCCGATGACAAGCCACCGCGCATCGGGGTGCGATAGCGGCAGACCCCGCGTCTCGAGCGCGGCAAACCGCGGGCCCGAGATATCATCAATCGGGATCAGCAGATCATAGTGGATGGGTCCGTGGACCAGCAGCACCTCGCGCGTTGGCACCGCGCGCGGTTCATCAGAGGCAGGAGCGGCCCAGAGGGCACCGATCACTGCGGCAAGCACAAAGCACGCGGGCAAAAGCGCAAGCGCGCCCAGCCATCGTAACGCTTTGGTCAGACCTTGCCCTCAAACTCGGCGTGGATGAACTTGCAGTCGCAGTACCCACATTCGACCCAGCCCTTGTCTTGCGGGATTTGCAGCCAGACGCGCGGGTGCCCCAAGGCGCCTTCGCTGCCGTCACAGGCGACGCGCCAGGTGTTCACAATGCGGGTTTCCGGTGCTTGGGATGTCATGCTGTCGTCCTTGGCTTTGATGCGCCCATCTTATGACCAAACCGCGCAGGCAGGGCAAGGGTGCGCCGTGTGATTTGGCCGCCCTCTGCTTACAAGTTTGTAAACTGCGTTGAATTAGGTTCACCATCGGCGACAGAGCCGCTAAAAGACGGAAAACCACTGTAAACCTGCGGAGCGGTCTCAGGATGAACACCCCAAAACCTGTCGTATTGTGCATTCTGGATGGGTGGGGCCTGCGCGATGACCCTCAAGGCAACGCGCCCCTTCTGGCAAAGACCCCGCATGTCGACCGGATCATGCAAAGCTGCCCTTCAGCGACGCTGACCACCTTCGGGCCTGATGTGGGTCTGCCACAGGGGCAGATGGGCAACTCCGAGGTGGGGCATACCAATATCGGGGCTGGTCGTGTCGTCGCGATGGATCTGGGCCAGATCGATCTTGCGATCGAGGAAGGCGCGTTTGCCACCCATCAACCGTTGCTGGACTTTGCCGAGACGCTGAAACAGACCGGCGGCACGGCGCATGTGATGGGGCTTGTCTCTGATGGCGGGGTGCATGGGCACCTGACGCATATGATTGCCGCGGTGCGTGCGCTGCGGGCGCAGGGTATTCCGGTGGTGATCCATGCGCTGACCGACGGGCGCGATGTCGCGCCGCGCTCGGCCTTGGGCTATTTCGAGACGCTGCAAGCCGCCTTGCCCGACGGGGCGAGCATCGCGACCGTCTCGGGGCGTTATTACGCGATGGACCGTGACAACCGCTGGGACCGCGTTGCCAAAGCCTATGAGGCGATCGTGCAGGGCAAGGGCAGTGCCGCCCCAACCGCCCGCGATGCGGTGAATGATGCCTATGGTCTGGACGAAAACGATGAATTTATCACGCCCACGGTGCTGGAGGGCTACACCGGCGTGCAGGACGGGGATGGGATCTTCTGCCTGAATTTCCGCGCTGATCGCGCGCGCGAAATCATGTCGGCGCTTGCGGATCCGGAGTTTGACGCCTTCGACACAGGTGCGCGGCCTACGTGGTCTGCGGTGATGGGCATGGCGGAATACTCCGACGCGCATGGGGCGTTCATGACCACTATGTACCCCAAGCCCGAGATCGTGAACACGCTTGGCGCATGGGTCGCACAGCACGGCCTGCGGCAGTTCCGCTTGGCCGAGACAGAGAAATACCCGCATGTGACGTTCTTTCTGAACGGGGGCGAGGAAACACCCACAACGGGCGAGGACCGCTATATGCCCAAGTCGCCGAATGTGGCGACCTATGATTTGCAGCCAGAGATGTCTTGCGCGGAAGTCACCGACCGTTTCGTGCAAGCGATCAAGGACCGCTACGACCTGATTGTCGTGAATTACGCGAACCCCGATATGGTGGGGCATACCGGTGATCTTGATGCGGCCATCGCGGCCTGCGAGGCGGTGGATACCGGCCTTGGGCGCGTGCTTGAGGCGCTTGAGGATGTCGGCGGCGCGATGATCGTCACCGCGGACCACGGTAATTGCGAAACGATGATTGACCCCGAAACCGGCGGTGCGCATACGGCGCATACGCTCAACCCCGTGCCCGTGGCGGTTGTCGGCGGGCCCGATGGGGCCAGCCTGCGCAGCGGTCGTCTGGCCGATCTGGCACCGACAGTGTTGCAGTTGATGGGGCTGGATCAACCGGCCGAGATGACGGGAAAGTCGCTGCTCGAATGATCCGCCTTTGCGCCCTTGCCCTGATGTTCTGGCCCGTCGGCGTTTTTGCGCAGACCGAGGCAGCAGAACAGGCGCGCCGCGCGATGGCCGACCTTGAAGCGGCCTCTGCCCAGTTGGACGCCGCAGATGGGGCGCGGGACCGCGTGCAGGCGCTGACCCAGACGATTCAGGCGTTTGAAACCGGCCTTGGGGCCATGCGCGAGGGGCTGCGTCAGGCGGCCATCAACGAGGCGCAGCTGAGCAAAAAGCTACAAGCCCGCGATGGCGAGGTCGCGCAGTTGCTGGGCGTGTTGCAAAGCATCGGCGGTATCCCGTCGCCCACCTTGTTCCTGCATCCTGAAGGGCCCGTCGGCACGGCACGCGCGGGTATGTTGCTGGCAGAGCTGACACCGGCCCTGAACACCCGCGCCGATGTCTTGCGGCAGGATCTTGAAGACGTGCAGACCCTGCGGGCGCTTCAGACCGATGCGGCACAGCGCTTGCAGGACGGGCTGACGGAAATCCAGCGCGCCCGGACAGAGCTTAATCAGGCGATGGCCAACCGGACTGATCTGCCCAAACGCTTCAACGAAGACCCGGTGCGCACCGCGATCCTGATCTCGACCTCCGAGACGCTATCGGGGTTCGCCAGCGGCCTCTCCGAGATGACCTCGGACCCGATTGCGGATGCGCCCGCCGATTTCGAAGGGCGGAAGGGCGACCTGACCTTGCCGGTACAGGGCGTGATCCTGCGCCGCGCCAATGAAACCGATGCGGCGGGGGTCACGCGCCCCGGTATTATCCTCGCGACCCGCCCGCGTGCCATCGTGACATCGCCCACGGCGGCGACAATCCGCTACACCGGCCCGCTGCTGGACCTTGGAAACGTGGTCATTCTTGAACCTCGGGCCGGGGCGTTGTTTGTATTGGCAGGGCTGGATGTGGTTTATGGCGAGGCAGGACAGGTGATCGGGGCAGAGACGCCGATTGGCCTTATGGGCGGTCCGGCCGGCGTAAATCAACAGGCGCTGTCACCAAATGGTGATGGGGCTGGCGTGGAGCGTTCAGAAACGCTCTATATAGAAGTAAGAGAGAACAATGTTCCGCAGGACCCGTCAGACTGGTTCCGAACTGATAAGGATGGATAAACGATGAAGAAGTTCGTGATGGCTGCCGTGGGCGGTACGCTGGCAGGGGTAATTGCCACGACGCAGATTGCGGGCCCCTTGCTGGCACAGGAAACTGAAAAGAACAGCAACGTTTATGAACAGCTTGATCTGTTCGGCGACATCTTTGAACGCATCCGTGCGCAATACGTCGAAGAGGTCGACACCGAAGAGCTGGTAGAGGCCGCGATCAACGGCATGCTTACCTCGCTTGATCCACACTCCAGCTACCTGTCGCCGAAAGACGCGCTGAAGATGCGCGACCAGACCCGTGGCGAATTCGGCGGTCTCGGCATCGAGGTGACGCAGGAAGAGGGTTTCGTCAAAGTCGTTTCCCCGATTGATGGTACGCCTGCCTCTGAAGCGGGTATCGAAGCGGGCGATTTCATCACCCATGTGGACGGCGAAAGCCTGCTGGGGCTGACGTTGGATGACGCGGTCGAGCTGATGCGCGGGCCGGTGGGATCAGAGATCGAGATCACCGTGGTGCGAGAAGGCGAGACCGAACCCTTCGACGTGTCGCTGGTGCGCGATACCATCCAGCTGACGGCGGTGCGCGCCCGTACCGAAGGCGACGCAGTTGTGCTGCGGGTCACCACCTTTAACGAACAGACCTACCCCAAGCTGAAAGAGGGTCTGGAAGAGCAGGTCGAGGCCGCCGGCGGCATTGAGAATGTCAGCGGCTTTGTCGTGGATCTGCGCAACAACCCCGGTGGTCTGCTGAATCAGGCTATCGCCGTGTCGGATGCTTTCCTTGAAGAAGGCGAGATCGTCAGCACCCGTGGCCGTGATGCCGCGGATGGCGACCGCACCAACGCCACCCCCGGCGATCTGGCCGAAGGCAAGCCGATTGTGGTGCTGATCAACGGCGGCTCTGCCTCGGCTTCCGAGATCGTTGCCGGTGCCTTGCAAGACCACCGTCGCGCGATTGTCGTCGGGACCAAAAGCTTTGGCAAAGGGTCGGTGCAGACGATCATGCCGCTACGCGGTGAAGGGGCGATGCGCCTGACCACAGCGCGGTACTACACGCCGTCGGGCCGCTCCATTCAGGCACTTGGCGTGTCCCCCGACATCATCGTCGCCCAGCCACCGGCACAGCCTGCGGACACCGAGGAAGAGGATGCAACAGCACGCCCCCTGCGGTCCGAAGCAGACCTGCGCGGCAGCCTGAACAACGACAGCCTGACCGACGATCAGGTCGACCAGATCATGGAAGACCGCGCCAAGGCCGAAAAAGCCGCGTCCTTGCGGGAAGAGGATTACCAGCTGGCCTATGCCATCGACATCCTCAAGGGTCTGTCCGCATTGGGCCCGAAGAAGTAAGCGCGGCGATCACGCCTTCGCATCAAAGACCGGTCCGCAGATAGGCGGGCCGGTCTTTTTTGTTGGGCCAAGGGCGGGTGTTCAGCCCAGATAGACCTTGCCTTCGGGGTAGCGCACGCGGGGCACCGATTGCGTCGCCAGAAAGAACCCGATGGTCAGCGGGCCGACGCGGCCCAGAAACATCATCAGCATGATCATCGCGCGGCCGGTGCTATCAAGCTCTGCCGTGGCACCGCGCGACAGGCCGACGGTGCCAAAGGCCGATGTTGCCTCGAACGCGAGGTCGATGAACTCTCCGTCATGTTTGATCGACATGATGAAGATGCCCGTCAGGACCAGAAGGATGCTGATTGTGGTCAGCGCCATGACCTTGAACACTTCATCCGGCCCCATCGACCGACCAAAGGCATGTAGGCTGGTGCTGCGACGGAAGAAGGCCACGGTGGCGAGGATCAGCACGATAAGCGTGGTCACCTTGATGCCGCCCGCCGTCGACGTGCTGCCGCCGCCGACCAGCATCAGCGTCATGGTCATCAAGGCAGTACTCTCGTGGACCTCTGCGTAATCAAGCGTATTAAAGCCCGCTGTCCGTGGGGTGACGGCCTGAAACCAACTGGCCCAAAGCTTGCTGCCAAGGCTGCCGAACTGGCCCAAGGTCGCGGGGTTGCGCCATTCCAGTGCTGCAAACAGCGCCCAAGCCAGCAGGATCAGCACCACCGTGCCCGTAAGCATCAGCTTGCTGTGCAGGCTGAGCCGTCGCCAGCTGCGTTTTTCCCAGATATCGGCCAGCACGATGAACCCGATGCCGCCGATGATGAACAGGGCGGGGATCACAACGTTGATAATCGGATCGCTGACCCAGTTGCTTAGGCTGTCGGGGAACAGCGCGAACCCCGCATTGTTGAATGCAGAAATGCTTAGGAACACGGAATGCCAAAGCCCCTGCGCCAGACCGAATTCGGGCACGAAGACAAAGGCCATCAAGGCAGCGCCGATAAGCTCTGCCAGAATGGCGATCTTCAGGATCGCCATCACCAGCGAGGTCAGATTGTAGATGCTCGGCTGGTTCAGGTCCTCGCGCAGGATAATCCGCTGCGGCATCCCCAAAGGGATACCAAGCGCGGAGAGCACCAGAACGGCAAAGGTCATCAACCCCAAGCCGCCCATCTGGATCAGAAGTGCGATGACCGCCTGCCCGAAACCGGTAAAGGCGGTGCCAGTATCGACCACCGCCAGCCCCGTCACCGTAACAGCAGAGGTAGAGGTGAACAGCGCGTCCGACAGGGTGATCCCCGCAGTATTCGCCAGCGGAGTCCACAGGATCAATCCGCCCAGAACCACCATCGTCAGATAGATCAACACAAGCACGGCGGGCGGGGGCAGAAGCCGCCACGCGCTTTTCTGTGACTTTGAAAAGAGCTTCAAAGGCTTGCCGCAAAGCTGCGCAGGTCGGTGCGCTGCCCGAGCAGGATCAACAGATCGTCCCGTTGCAACGTGCAGTCCAGCCCGTCGCGCCCGATATATTCGGTGCCCCGCATCACGCCCAGACAGCGCAGGTCGAACTTCTTGCCGTATGACAACGTCTCGAGCGATTTGCCTTCAAGCGCTTCGGGGATGCGGAAGTTGACCACGTGGTACCCGTTCCCGAGGCTGACATAGTCGCGCACCAAGGGATTGTGGATCACCTGCGCGATATGCTGGCCGACTTCGACTTCGGGGTGGATCACGCGGTCGACACCCAGTTTCGACAAGATGCGGTGGTGCGTTTTTGTCTTGGCCTTGGCCCAGATCGTCTCGACGCCAAGCAGTTTCAGGTTGATGGCCGACAGGATGCTTGATTCAAGATCACTGCCCATGGCGACCAGCGCCATCGAACAGTCGCCCAACCCGGCCTCGCGCAGGGCGGCATCATCGCGGGCGTCCACGATCACGGCTTGGCTCAGCTTTTCGACATGGTTGCTGACGCGCTGGTCGTTCAGGTCCACGCCGATCACGTAGTTGCCAAAACGCTGCAACTCGGTTGCGACCGTAGAGCCAAAGTTGCCAAGGCCGATCACGCCGATAGTCCGTCTTTTCACTGCCATCACGAGGGTCCTCTGAAGGGCTCAGTCTTGCCAAGGGATACATCGCGTCACAGGGGCAAGCAAGCAAGCGCCGTCAGGTCGTTTCGACGCAGTGCCGCCGGAACGCACGTTTCAGCATATCAAGCTCGGCGCGCAGCAAATCCACCTCGGCGCGCAAATCGGGGCCGGTGACCTCGTCCCCGATCAGGGTGATGCTGGCCAATGTCGAGCCAGACGCGCGGTCGACCACCAGCAATGTATGCAGCCCATCGGCGATTGCGGCTGCGGGCACAGGGATGCTGAGCACCCAGTGATCCGAGGACGCGTCGTGTTCCAACTGCACCCCCGCGACATCGGCATCGCCGTGGGTGACCGCAAGATCGGGTTTGCTATCGTCCGCGCCGGTCACGATCCCTTGCCATGTGCCATCGCGCATCTGGGTTTTGGTGAGGGTCAGGTTGCTCATGCGGGGCTCCTACAACTGGGCGCGGGGGCGGCGCGAAAAGGTCAGGTCACGCAGCATGATCTGGTTCATTTCGGGCCCTTCGAAAATCAGGTCGATCCAGGCTTTCTCGACGCGTTTTTCGTTCAGGTTGGAATAGGCGAGGTCGAATTCTGCCGTGACCTCGGATTTGTTCAGCGGCAGTTCCTGCACCATCTGTTCGGTGTTGGGCCCGTGGCGGATGTTCAGGCGGGCGAAAATCTCGATCGGTTTCTCCATCTCGATCACAGCGTCCACGCGCAGGACATGGGTGCGCTTCATCCCGTCGACGCAATCATCCTGAAGGTCCAGCACCAGGGACAGGAAAGACCCGTCGAAACGGTAGACCTCAAGCCGAAGCCCATAGGGCGCCAGATGGTTTTCTTCGAGGTTGCGGATTTGCCGGATGCCGAGTTCGGACAGGGTGCAGTCGTGGAAAATCGTGACCTCATCGCCCATGGTCGCCTTGGATTGCACCGACGACA
Organism: Sulfitobacter sp. PM12; assembly: GCF_045586035.1. Taxonomy (NCBI): domain Bacteria; kingdom Pseudomonadati; phylum Pseudomonadota; class Alphaproteobacteria; order Rhodobacterales; family Roseobacteraceae; genus Sulfitobacter; species Sulfitobacter sp. PM12. The sequence continues at coordinate 217,069 of NZ_CP151529.1, read as the reverse complement.
GCCCCGATTTGGTCAGGGGCGCGCGCCACAGCTGCGGGCGCCAGGACCAATCGGTGTTATGGGGCCGAGAGAATTTGTTAGAACCGATACGGGGCAGGGCAAGCCGATCTTCGGCAGTGTAGATCAGCTTGTCCAGATGCCGACGCAAGGCGCGTGCTTGACCTGCTTGTTTGCGCAGCACAGACAGTTCTGTTTGGGGGGCACGGTCGGCTTTGGCGGACCAGCGGCGGGTAAACCGCGCGATCAAGGCGCTGTCGATCAGCTTTTTCCCGAGTTTGCGCATGTGCCTGTTGCCCCGATTACGAATGGGTTGTTGGTCGTACCCTACCGTCTGTAGCCTGGGGGCACAAATGAAATGGGCCAAGGGGCCGGCGCGCTAGTTGCGTTGCGCGACGGTAGTTTTTGCAGGTGCACTGGCGTCGATGCTGCGGGTGATCAACTGTGTCAGAACCCTTCGGCCAGAGGGGCTGACGATCTCGCCGCGTTCGGGGCCGTAGACGGCGATACCGGCGGTTTGCGTGCCCATCCGTGCGACGCCGCGCCATTGGTTGGGGGAAAGCCCACCGACAGGAATACGCCCCTGCGCGCGGAAGGTGACGCTTTGGTCGCCTTTCTCCACATTGCTCACATTCTGGAGCGAGGTTTCAGCCGCGATCTGCTGGGCGCTTGGCAGGGAGCCGGGTTTGGACTGGGTCAGGCTGACCGTGATCAACCCACGCGGTGCTGCCCCCGCAGAGGCAGGGGCCCCTAATCCGTCACAGCGTGCAATCACGGCAAAGCGCGCCTCGAGGCTGGTTTGGTCGATGCAGAAACCATCGGGGGCGACCAGTTCGACCCCTCCGGCCATTTTTGCGCGTGACAACGGCGGCTTGGCGGCACCCGAGGACGCGCCAAGCCCCTGACCGCCCTCGCAGGCGGTCAGAAGCATCACGCCAAAGGCGGCAAGCGGACCTTTACAGGTCCATGTAGTCATGTGTTTCCGCCTTCGCGCCGGGATGCGTCACCGCACCAAGATAGGTTGGACCCACAAGCTGCGCGTATTTCCACAGTGCACCGCTTTGATAGTTGGTTTTGCGGGCACCGGGCCAAGCCGCTTTGCGCTCTGCCATTTCCTCGTCCGAGATATCGACCGAGATCGAACCGGTGATCGCGTTCAGCGTGATCATGTCACCCTGTTTGAGCAAGGCAATCGGCCCGCCATGTGCGGCTTCGGGGCCGACGTGACCAACGCAGAAACCCCGTGTCGCGCCGGAGAAACGGCCGTCAGTGATCAGTGCCACCTTTTTGCCCATGCCTTGACCGGACAGGGCCGCCGTGGTCGCCAGCATTTCGCGCATGCCGGGGCCACCAGCGGGGCCTTCGTTGCGGATCACGAACACGTCGCCTTCGCTGTAGGCCCGGTTTTGCACGGCTTCGAACGCGTCTTGTTCACATTCAAAGATCAGCGCCGGACCGGTAAAGACGATGTCTTCTTCGGACATGCCAGCGATTTTCACGATGGCCCCTTCGGGTGCCAAGTTGCCCTTCAGACCAACGACGCCGCCGGTCTTACTGATCGGTGTTTCGATCGCGTGGATCACCTTGCCGTCGGCCTCGCGTTCGATCTTGTCGAGCTCTTCACCGATGGACAGGCCCGAGGCGGTCAGACAGTCATCATGCAGCAGGCCGGCCTTGCGCAGTTCTTTCATCACAACAGGCACGCCGCCCGCGTCATACAGGTCTTTTGCCACATGCGACCCGCCGGGTTTCATGTCGACAAAATAAGGCGTGTCGCGGAAGATGTCGCATACATCGCTGAGGTTAAAGTCGATACCCGCCTCGGCGGCCATAGCGGGCAGGTGCAGACCGGCATTGGTCGATCCGCCGGTGCAGGCCACGATGCGCGCCGCGTTCTCGAATGCTTCGCGGGTGCAGATGTCGCGCGCGCGGATGTTCTTTTCGATCAGGTTCATGACGGCTTCACCCGAGGCCGCCGCATAGGCGTCGCGGGATTCATAGGGCGCAGGCATGCCAGAGGAGTTCAGCAGCGCCAGACCGATTGCCTCGGACACGCAGGCCATGGTGTTGGCGGTGAACTGGCCCCCGCAGGCACCGGCTGTCGGGCAAGCGACGCGTTCCAGAACTTCAAGCGCGGCTTGCGACATGCTGCCGTTCTGGTAATTACCCACGGCTTCGAAAACGTCTTGCACAGTCAGGTCGCGGCTGGCGAAATCGGCAGGCACATCGGCCCCTTCCGGGACTTTGCCCGGCAGGATCGACCCACCGTAGAGGAACACGGAAGGGACGTTCAGCCGCAGCATCGCCATCATCATGCCCGGCAGCGATTTGTCACAGCCCGCAAGACCGACAATCGCATCGTAGCAGTGACCGCGCATTGTCAGCTCTACCGTGTCGGCAATCGCTTCGCGCGACGCCAGAGAAGAGCGCATGCCCTCGTGGCCCATGGCGATCCCGTCGGTGACAGTGATGGTGGTGAATTCGCGCGGCGTGCCTTGCTGCGCCTTGACGCCGACCTTGACCGCCTGGGCCTGTCGGTTCAGCGCGATGTTACAGGGGGCCGCTTCGTTCCAGCAGGTTGCCACACCCACCAGAGGCTGGTGAATCTCTTCTTCGGTCATGCCCATTGCGTAGTAATAGGACCGGTGCGGCGCGCGCTCTGGCCCCTCGGTCACGTGCCGGCTTGGCAGTCTGGATTTATCAAAGCGGGTGTTGGTGGACATGTGGCAGGCCTCCCTGAGTGGACGTTTACACCGGAATAGCCACCCAGCCCTGTCGCTGCAAGGCTCAAGCCACCAGTTGAACAGCGCGGGCTGTGGGCTTAGGTGTTAAATAATCCTTGGCTCTGTGCCGCCCCTAGCGAAAGCGACCCTGCATGGAGCATTCGATTTTTTCCTTTATTTGGAAATACTCCCGTCGTGACCAACTTGTTTTGCTTGTCCTCACGCTGATTACCTTCCCGATCCTCTACATCACCCTCGAACTGCCCAAGCGCATCATCAACGATGCCATTGGGGCAGAGACCGATGTGATCGACGTTTTCGGGATGTCGTTCAGTCAGGTGCAGTTCCTGATGGTGCTGTGTTTTGCCTATCTTTTCTCGGTGCTGATCCACGGCCTGATGAAGATGCGTTTGAACACGATGAAGGGGGTGCTGGCAGAGCGGCTACTGCGTCGCTTCCGCTATCAGTTGATCGCGCGGATGATGCGTTTTCCGCGCAGCTATTTCGAAAACACCAGTCAGGGCGAGCTGGTGTCGATGGTCACCTCGGAGGCAGAGCCGATGGGCGGGTTGATGGGCGATGCGGTCGCCCAACCTGTGTTCCAAGCGGGGCAGATGCTGATCATCCTGCTGTTCCTGTTCCTGCAATCCCCGTGGTTCGGGTTGGCGGGCGTCGCATTGATCCCGTTGCAGGCGTATCTCATCCCGATGCTGCAGCGGCAGATCAACCTGCTGAACAAACAGCGGATCAAGGAAGTGCGGCACCTGTCGTCGGAAATCGGCGAGACCGCCGCCGGTATCACCGATCTGCGCACCAACGGCGGCTGGCGCTACCGTCTGGCGCTGTTCACCGACCGGCTGGGCCAGCTGTTCGAGGTCCGCTTCCAGATCTATCAGAAGAAATTCTTCATGAAGTTTCTCAACAACTTCATCACCCAGCTGACACCGTTCTTTTTCTATGCCGTGGGGGGATATCTTGCGATCAAGGGGCAGATCACGGTGGGCGCGCTGGTCGCGGCCTTGGCTGCCTACAAGGATTTGTCGAGCCCGTGGAAGGAACTGCTGACCTATTACAATCAGACGCAGGACATGTCGCTGCGGTGGGATGTGGTCATTGAACGTTTCGCCCCGCGCGGCGAGATCGACGCGCGCCTGTTCGAAGGCGAGCCCGATGAAGTCCCGCATCTGCGCGGCCCAATTGTGCTGGAACATGTGTCTTTGCGCACGCCGGACGGGAACACGATCCTGGATGATCTGAACCTCGAAATACCCAAAGGCGCGCGCGTCGCACTTGAGATGCCCAACCAATCCGAACGCAACGCTCTGGCAGAGCTTTTGGTGCGCGAGGCCGTGCCGAGCCGCGGGCGGATCACGATGGCGGGGCATAATCTGGCAGAGCTGCATCAGGCCGTGCTTGCGGCGCGGATCGGCTATTCCGATGCGCACCCCTATCTGTTTCAGGGCACCGTCGGGGACAATCTGCTGATGCCTCTGCGGTCGAGCCCGAAAACCGTCCTCTGGGACCCCATGAAAACCGACCGCGCCGCGATCGAGACAAAGCGGTCGGGCAATAGTCTGGACAGCACCAAGGCGGATTGGCTGGACCCCGGGCTCGCCGATCTGAGCACCCGCGAGGACATCAACGACTGGTGGTATGAGCTGGCCAGCGCCGTTGGCACACAGGACATGATGTTCCGTCGCATGGCCGCCGACCGGATGGACCCGGAAAAACACCCCGAGCTTGCGGCCCGCGTGGTTGCCCTGCGCGACGAGGTGCACGAGCGGCTGAAAGAGCAAGGGCTGGACAAGGTGGTGCACCGCTTCGACCCCGATCGGTTCAACCCGGCGCTGCCGCTTGGGGGGAACCTGATGTTCGCCGCGCCCATCCGCAGCATCTCGCAGGCGGGTCTGGCGCTTGAACGCAGCTTTCTGGCGATGATCATCGAACAGGGTCTGGCCGAGCAGGGCATCGCGATTTCACAGACGCTGGTAGAAACGTTGCACCAGACCTTTGGACGTGATGGCACCGACCACCCGCTGTTCACCGCGCTCGGCATCGAGGAAGAACTGTACGAACAACTGGTCGATATCGCGCTGCGGCGTCGCGCCAAAGGGGATGAAGCGCTGAGCGAGGATGAATTCTCGTTGCTGCTTACCGTGCCCTTTGCCTTCACGGCCGAACAAATCGGCCCGGCTTTCCCTGCGACCTTCAAGGACGAGATCCTGAAAATCCGTAAGCAGCAGGGTGCCGAGATGCGCGAACGGGCGCGGGATATGTTCGTGCCGATCACACCTGACCAGTATCTGCCGCGTCTGACGATACTCGAAAACGTGTTGTATGGCCGGATTTCCGCCGTGGCGGGGCTTCAGGCGGATCTGGTTCTGGATGTGGTGTCGGACGTGTTCAAGAAACACGGGCTGCAACAGGATGTCGCGCTCAACGTCTTTGATCTGCCGGTCAGCATCGGCGGGTCAAATATCGCGATGATGTTCCAGGAACGCGCCGGATTCAGCCGCGCGGCGATGAAACGACCCGATATCCTGATCCTGAACCAGTCGCTTGCGGGGCATGACGCAGAAAGCTTGCAACGGTTGCGCGACAAGGTCAGCGAACTGCTGCCCGAAACGACCCAGATTTACATGGATAGCTCCTTTGCCAATCCTGACGATTTCGACATGTACATCAAGATCCGTGGCGGGCGCATTGACGGTCTGGCGCAGGTTGATACTCCCAGTCAGGACGACAGCATCTCGGACGATTTGCGACGCAAACTGCGGATCATCGCGCGCAACGACTTGTTCGGCAACCTCGACCCGCGCAACCAGCGCCTGCTGGCCTTTGCGGCGCAGTGGTACACCGTCGCACAGGGCGAGATGGTCTTTGCTCAAGACCAACGGCCAGATGCGGTCTACCTCTGTCTGTCGGGCAAGGGAGAGCTGAGCTGGCGCGACCCCGAAGGGTTGGCGCATCACGTCTCGACCGTCGAAAAGGGGCGGTTGATCGGTGACCTTGCGGTCATCGTGAACGAGCCGCGGCAGATGGATTTTGTGGCCGTCGAAGACAGCCGTTTCCTTCGGATCGGTGCGGATCAATTCAAGTCGGTGGTTGAAAACGACCGTGTGATCCTGCTGAGCCTTCTACGCACGGTATCAAGCCATCTGACCAACGCCGCCGACTTGCTTCGTGCGGCACGGGTGGATATCCCGCGCGAAGACGAAGCCTTGCCCCCGCCCGTAGGAGATGACCCCGCGTGACCCGATACGCTGCCCACAAAGCCTTTGTCGCCCCTGCGATCCCCTCGGCGGCGCTGTGGCGGCTGATCTTGGGGTTTCTTGCGGCAACCGCGATCTACCTGCTGCTTAACAACCTGATGTTCACCACGCTGTTCAACCTGATGGGGCCGCGTGCGGACGGGTTTTATGACAGCTTGCTGTCAGGCAAGACGCCGATGGCGATGTTCCTGCTGCTTGGCAGCTTCGGGCTGATGATCGTCGGCGTGGCCGTGGTGACACGGGTGATCCACAAACGTCCCGTGCGTGGCCTGATCGGCCCGTCGGGGCTTGTGGTGCCGCAGTTCTGGGCCGTGCTCAAGATGCTGGTGCTGCTTGGTGCGGTGACCTATTTGCTGCCACCGTGGAACCTTGGCGCGCCCTATGTGCCCAACCTCGCGCTTGGCACATGGCTGATGCTGCTGCCGTTTTCGCTGCTCGGGGTGCTGGTACAGGTCAGCGCCGAAGAGATCGTCTTTCGCGGTTATGTCCAGCAGCAGCTGGCGGCACGGTTCAACTCTCCGCTGGTGTGGATGGTGCTGCCGGCCGTGATTTTCGCGCTTGGGCACTATCTTCCCGACCAAGCCGGCGAAAATGCGCTGGTCATAGCACTTTGGGCCGGTGTCTTCGGGATGTTGATGGCCGATCTGACCGCGCGGGCAGGGTCGCTGGGGCCAGCCATTGCAGTGCATTTCTGCAATAATGTCGCGGCGATCGTCATTACCTCTCTGCCCGATGACCTATCGGGTTTGGCGCTGTATCTGACCCCCTTCGGGATGAATGATGTCGACGCGTTGCGCGCGTGGTTGCCCGTCGATTTCGCGCTGATGCTGGTCAGCTGGCTTGCCGCACGGCTGGCGATCCGCCGTTGATTGCAATTTACTGCGCGTCAGCTTATTTGGAAGGCGAAACTGGAAGCAAAGGTTCACCATGAACTGGATCAACAACTACGTCCGTCCTCGGATCAACTCCATCTTCTCGCGTCGCGAGACGCCGGACAATCTGTGGACGAAATGCGAAGAATGCGGCACCATGCTGTTCCACCGCGAGGTGTCGGACAACCTGAACGTCTGCACCAGCTGTGGTCACCACATGGCGATTACCCCGCGTGAACGCTTCAAGGCGCTGTTCGACGGCGGCATCTTTACCGAGGTCAAGGTCCCCGCGCCGACGCCGGATCCTTTGCATTTTCGCGATCAAAAGAAATACCCCGACCGTCTGAAGGCCGCCCAGAAACAAACGGGCGAAGCCGAAGCGATGCTGGTCGCCACCGGTGAAATCGGCCGCACGCCGATCGTCGCGGCAGGTCAGGACTTCTCGTTTATGGCCGGGTCCATGGGCATGTATGTCGGCAACGCCATCATCGCCGCGGCTGAAAAAGCGGTTAAGCTGAAATGCCCGCTGGTGCTCTTCTCTGCCGCCGGTGGCGCGCGTATGCAAGAAGGCATCCTGAGCCTGATGCAGATGCCGCGCACCACCATCGCCGTGCAGATGCTGAAAGAAGCGGGGCTGCCCTATATCGTCGTTCTGACCCACCCCACGACCGGTGGTGTCACGGCGAGCTATGCGATGCTGGGCGATGTCCAGATTGCGGAACCCAATGCGCTGATCTGCTTTGCCGGCCCACGTGTGATTGAACAGACCATTCGCGAGAAATTGCCCGAAGGCTTCCAGCGCGCCGAATATCTGCTGGACCACGGCATGCTGGACCGCGTGACCCCGCGCACCCAGATGCGGGATGAGTTGATCGACATCACGCGGATGCTGATGAAACTGCCCCCCGCGGTGCGCGGCGATCTGCCTGCGCCTACCGAAGGCGGCGATATTGCCCATGCGCTAACGCCAGAACCCGATGCGGCCCCCAAAGCCGAAGCGGCGGAACCCAAGGCGAAATGACGCAGAACACATCGGATGCAGTGCTGGCGCGTATGATGGCGCTGCATCCCAAGATTATCGACCTGACGCTGGATCGCATGTGGCGGCTGCTGAACGCTTTGGGCAACCCCCAGAACGACCTGCCCCCTGTGATCCATATTGCCGGTACCAATGGTAAAGGATCGACACAGGCGATGATCCGTGCGGGGCTTGAGGCGGATGGCCACCGTGTCCACGCCTATACCTCGCCCCATCTGGCGCGCTTTCACGAACGCATCCGCCTTGCCGGAGAGCTGATTTCCGAAGCCGCGCTGACCGAGATGCTGGATGAATGTTACGCCGCCAACAACGGCGAGAGCATCACTTATTTCGAGATCACAACCTGCGCCGCGCTACTGGCCTTTGCCCGTACTCCGGCGGATTATACCCTGCTTGAGGTCGGCCTTGGCGGGCGTCTGGACGCGACCAATGTGATCGACCAGCCCGCATTGACCGTGATCACGCCGGTGTCGATTGATCACCAACAGTTTCTGGGCACGACCCTGCCGGAGATTGCGGGTGAAAAAGCCGGCATCATCAAACGTCGCGTGCCCTGCATCGTCGGCCCGCAACAAGATGCCGCGCTCGAGGTGATAGAGACGCAGGCGGCACGCCACCACGCCCCCGTTTTTGCCTATGGTCAGCAGTGGCATGTGGCCCCCGAAGCCGGACGCATGGTCTATCAGGATGACTCGGGGCTGCTGGACCTGCCCAAGCCTAACCTGTTGGGCGCGCATCAGATTTCCAACGCCGGTGCGGCTTTGGCAGCATTGCGACAATTGGGGGCCTCCGCGCACGCCTGCGAGGCCGCTGTGACCCGCGCCGAATGGCCCGCCCGAATGCAACGTCTGCGTCACGGGCCGCTGATCGACGCAGCGCCGCAGGCCGAATTATGGCTGGACGGCGGGCATAACCCTGCTGCGGGCGACGCCATCGCGGCGGTGCTAGAAGACATGCCTGCCCGCCCCACATTCCTGATCTGTGGCATGTTGAACACCAAGGATATCGGCGGCTATCTGCGCCCGCTGGCCGGTTATGCAGAACAATTGTTCGCCGTCTCGATCCCGGGTGAAGCAGCGACGTTGCCGGCCACCGAAACCGCGCGCGCAGCGATCGACGTCGGCCTGACCGCGCAAGAGGCACCTAGCGTCGCCGAAGCGCTTGCAACCATTGTCGCGAAGGTGCCCCACGCGCGGGTATTGATCTGCGGTTCGCTCTATCTGGCAGGCGCAATTTTGCGGGAAAACGGATAGCCTTTTAACAATTAGAATTGGCTATATTTACGATTTGTAGGGAATTTGCGTCCTAAGGTCCGAGGGTAACATTTTTGCCTTTGGGGGGACCAATGCAATGACCAATACGTATCAGAATTTCCTTGCGCTGCGCAGGATGGTGTTCGGCCATCTCCGTCTGCTCGCAATCTTTGTCGGTGTGACCTTTATCGTCGATCACTGGCTATCTTCCGCGGCCCACGACGCCGCGCAGGGCTATGCCAATGGACAGGTGGCGTATCTGGCCTCCGGTGGGCCAGCCTTTGTGCCGCTGTCGCCTGCGACGCTGCTCAACAAGATGCACAAAGACGCTTCCTTTGACGTGGGGGATGCCGTCAGCGCGATCGTCCAATCGTTCGATGATAGCAAACGCGGCCAAGTGCTTGAATCCTACCTGATCTGGGCGATCAGCACGGAACGGTCGGACAGCTATATTGATACTTTGCTGAACAGCGCGGCGGCCAAAGGCGATTTCAAAGTACCACCGGCGCTTACGACAGCCTCTGGTGCGCTGAATACGGCAGGTTTGCTGACGGCGGTTGTTGTCGCTGAACGCAAGGCTTTGGCCGCCCGCCAGACTGACGGCGATCAAGCTCATGCTCACGACGGGCAGCAGATCCGCCAATCCGTCGCCTTTTACCACAATCAGGCCGCGCCACTCTATCTGGCCGCAGTCGATCTGCAGCGGGATGGGTACGCCCCGGGGCGGCGGCGCAATTAAGCGCCCCAGCCTTCCCCCTGCATTTCGCGCAAACGCGATGCCGTACGCTCGAACTCGAAGGTGCCTTCCCCCTCCAGATATAGCATTTCGGGTTCGGCCGCGGCCGAGCAGATCAGCCTCACCTTAGCCTCGTATAACGCGTCAATCAGGGTCACAAAGCGTTTGGCTTCATTGAAGTTTGACCGGCCAAGACTGGGGATATCATCCAGCATCAACACGCGCACGGCCTCTGCCAATGTCAAATAGTCTGCCGCCCCTAGGGGCCGACCACAAAGCGCGTGGAACTTGGCGCGGGCGACACCGTTGCGAAACTCCGGCACGACGACATCGCGCCCCTTCACCCGCAGGATCAGCTCCTCCCCCGGGCCGCCAGCCAGATCCTCCCAGACGGCATTCATCGCGGCACGGCTCTCTGGGTTGACGGGGGTGAAATAGGATTTCGTACCCGCCAACCGATCCTGTCGGTAGTCGCGCGGGCTGGCGAGCTCCATCACCTTCATCTTCTCTTTGATCAATTCGATGAAGGGCAGGAATATTTGGCGGTTCAGACCGTCTTTATAGAGGTCATCCGGTATCCGGTTCGACGTTGTGACCACCACCACACCAGCCGCAAAGAGTGCCTCAAAAAGCCGGCCCACGATCATGGCGTCAGTGATGTCGGTGATCTGCATCTCGTCAAAGGCCAGCAGCTTCACGCTATTCGCGACTTCGGCCGCGACTGGCGCAATCGCATCGTCGACGCCAGTTTTACGCGCCTCATGCATCGCGCTGTGAATTTCCTGCATGAACGCGTGGAAATGCACCCGCCGCGTTGGCACATCGCCCATATTTGCCGCGAACATATCCATCAGCATCGACTTGCCGCGACCCACACCACCCCAAAGATACAGCCCCTGCGGTGGCTCGGGCGCGCGCTTGAAAAAGCCCTTTTTCTGCGGGGCCATCAAGGCGCTGCGAATGCGGTCAAGCTCTGGCAGCACGGCCTCTTGCGCGGGGTCCGGCGACAGGCTGCCGTCGGCAACGCGGTTATCGTAAATGGTGCGTAAATCAGTCATGCCTTTGGCTTACAATGTGCCACAGGCTTTGGAAAGAACCCCCGCAGGCCGATAGGCGCGCAGTTTTGAAATTGACGGCCCCGGTTTCAAAGCTACGGTGGCGGCACGTGCTTCGAGGGTCATCATGGAAAAAAATACGTCAATCTTCACACCGGTGCTGATCGTCGGGTGTCTGATCATCATGGTGAGCTTTGCCGTGCGTGCCTCTTTTGGCGTCTTTCAGATCCCCATCGCGGAAGAGTTCGGCTGGCTCCGCTCCGAGTTCTCGCTGGCGATCGCGATCCAGAACCTCGCCTGGGGCATCGGCCAACCGATCTTTGGCGCGATGGCCGAGAAGATCGGAGACCGCCGCGCCATTATCATCGGGTCCGTGGTCTATGCCGTGGGGCTGGTGCTGTCGGCCAATTCGGTGTCACCGATTGAACACCAAACCTATGCGTGGTTGGTGGGTTTCGGGATCGCGGGAACGGGCTTTGGCGTGATTTTGGCCGTGGTGGGCCGCGCCTCAACGGCCGAGAACCGGTCCATGTCGCTGGCCATTGCCACGGCGGCGGGTAGCGCAGGTCAGGTCTTTGGTGCGCCAGTGGCGGAATGGTTGCTGGGGTTCCTCAGCTGGCAGGCGACCTTCCTTGTCTTTGCGGGCGCGATCATGGCGATGTTGTTGACGCTGCCGTTGATGCGCGCCCCCGCGATGGCCAGCAAGGCCGAACTGGAGGAAAGCCTGTCGCAAATCCTGGGCAAGGCGCTGCGCGACCCGACCTTTACCTTCATCTTTATCGGGTTCTTTTCCTGCGGCTATCAGCTGGCCTTTATCACCGCGCATTTTCCTGCCTTCGTGACCGAACTTTGCGGTCCGATCCTTGCGGGTGGCGTGCTGCATAACATCGGGATCACAACAACCTCTGCCCTGGGTGCGGTGGCGATTTCCCTGATCGGTCTGGCCAATATCGCCGGAACATTGCTGGCGGGGTGGGCGGGCAAACGCTATTCCAAAAAGTACCTGCTGGCTGCGATCTATACTGGACGTACCGTGATTGCGGCGTTGTTTATCCTGCTGCCGATCACGCCGGTGTCGGTCATCCTGTTCTCTATCGGGATGGGGGCATTGTGGTTGGCGACGGTGCCGCTGACCAGCGGGCTGGTCGCGCATATTTATGGGCTGCGCTATATGGGCACGCTTTATGGGATCGTGTTTTTCAGCCATCAGTTGGGCAGCTTTATGGGGGTCTGGCTGGGCGGGCGGATGTATGACGCTTACGGCGATTACACCGCCGTGTGGTGGATCGGTGTGGCCGTGGGCGCGTTTAGCGCGCTGATCCATTTGCCCATCCGCGAGAAGCGGTTGCCCGGGCTGGTGACGAGTTAATCCGTCGCTTTATCCGCCGTGTCGATATGTGCCTTGATCGCTGCAATGATCTGGGGCGCATGGGTATAGGGCAGGCCGTGGCCCGCGCCTTTGATCACCTCGTGTTCGGCGGCGCGGTTCCATTCGGCAAGGCTGCCGATGGCTAACGCGGGGATCACCTGATCGTCCTGCCCCCAAAGCGCCAGCACAGGGATATCATGCGTCCGGATCGCGCGGTGTTCATCCCGCAGCACATCCGCCAGAATACCGCGACGGCTGGCCAGCACCGCAGGAACATAGTGCTTATAGTCCAGCTGTTCGGCCTGATGGTCGTGGATGTGGCGGACCTGCACGGGGATGTCACGTTCGGCCCTGATGCCGCGCCGGAAGGTCGGCGGGAACAGCGCCAACATCAGCCAATCGCCGACCAGCGGGGTTTTGGCCATAAAGTCGACCAGCTTGTTCGGCGCCAGCCCCATCCCTGCGGGCGCCAGCAGGATCAGCCGTTCGACACGTTCGGGGAAAGCGGCGGCAAAGCACGTCGCGATAGAGCCGCCCATGGAATAACCCAGCAGGGTAAAGCTGCCGGTGACATCCTGATCTTCCAGCAGGTCTTGCAGCTGTTTGATAAAGAACTGGCGATCTTGCGGGCCGGACGGACGGTCGGAATAGCCGCGCCCGTAAAGGTCATAGGTCAGCGTCCGGTACCCCATCGACGCCAACCCGCGGGCGACCGCGCGCCAGACGATGCTGGGGGTGGTCAGCCCGTGGATGCAAACGACAACAGGGCCTTGGACGGGGCCGGTCCACGCGTAATGGGTAACCCCGTCGGGCAGCTCTGCGAATTGGCCAAGGGCGCTGCCGCGGTCCGCGTCCTCCATTTCGGCACGGTTGCGTTCGATCACAAGCGGGATTGCGATGATCAGAGCCGCAATGAGAAGAAACCAGATCATCTGTGAGCGCGCCACCGGTCAAGGATATAGCGGCTGGTCATCAGGTCGAGATGTGCGCCGCCGCCGTTTTTGAACAGGGTGATGTCATCCTCTGACCGGCGGGTGAACGCGCCGAGATCATAGTAATCCGCGACGATGTCACTTGCGCTCAGCACACCTTGGGCGATCGGAATCTTCAACTCGCCGATATGTTCAACCGTGGTGTCGAGGCTGTCGACAAAGACCCGGGCACGGGTCAGCGCCGTATCATCCACCTCGCGCATGTCGGGGCGGTAGGCACCGATCAGGTCAAGGTGCTGGCCGGGTTGCAGCCACGCGCCCTTGATCAGCGGTTCGGTCGACATGGTGGCGCTGGTGATGATGTCCGCGTCGCGCACGGCGGTCTCAAGATCATCGGCGATGCGCAGCCCTTCGATATCACGTGCCATCGCCTGAGCATTGGGGGCGGATCGGTTCCACACCGTGAATGCGGCATCGGGAAACGCCGCCCGGTAGGCAGCGTGCAGACCGCGCCCTTGGGTGCCCGCGCCGACGATCAGGATTTTGCGGCTGTCAGGGCGGGCAAGCCTGCGCGCGGCGAGCAGGCTGTCACCGGCGGTTTTCCATTTGGTCACGAGGTGGAAATCTACCAAAGCCTCGAGCGCGCCGTGATCATCTGCGTAAAGCGACACGCCGCCGTTCACCATCGGTGCCCCTTTAGCGGGGTTGTCGGGAAAGATGGTGGCGGATTTCACCGCCAACCCCAGCCCGTCGATCCATGCGGCGCGGTTCAGCAAGGTATCCTTGCCCCGATACAAAAACGTATCCGCGATCTCGGCGCGCGGCAGGTTGTGCCCCTGGGCCAGTGCGTCGGTCAGGCCGATCCAGTCCAGCAGCGCGTCGCCGGCGTCAAAGGGGATGATGTCGAACTGGGTCATGCGGCCTCTGCTTCGGTCAACAGCCCCGCAGCGACGAGCCTGTCAGCCCATCCGTCCGGCCCGGTGAAATGATGGGTCTGCCAGCCGCGGGCGTTGGCGGCGTTGATATTGTCGATACGGTCGTCGGTGAACAGAAGCGCGTCGCCGGACAGGCCCGATCCTTCCTCGAGCGCTGCATAGATCGCGGGATCGGGTTTGATCATACCCATATGACCCGAGATGAAATCGCGATCAAAGGCGCGCAGGAAAGGATAGTGTTCTGCCGCATGATCATAGGATTGGATGCCGAAATTGGTCAGCGAAAACACCGGCACGCCCTTGGCCTGCAGCGCCTCTTTCAGCCTGAGAGAGCGGGGGATCACGGGGGCGGCCATTTCGATCCAGCGATCATGCCACATGCGGATCTCATCGCGCCAGTCGGGGTTGGCTTCGGCGGCGGCATAGATCGTGTCGGTGAAATGCTGGCCGCTATCGACAAGATCGTTCATGCCGTGCAGGTCCACCTCGGCGAACATGGCGCGGCGGCGGTCCTCTCCGATCACGGAGTCATAGAACCGTTCAGGCTGCCATTCGATCAGCACATTTCCGATGTCAAAGACGACTGCTGCTGGTTTCATGTGCTCTTCCTTTTGCCGGGTCGGTGGGGGCACCTGCGCCGCCCTTGCCCTATCGTTGTGCCGCGCGAAGCTCGCGTTCTAGCGCGTCCAGAAAACGGGAGCGGTCGGCCTTTGTAAACCCTTTGCCGCCGCCCTGGCGAAACGGGTCCGCGGCACGCAGGTCGGCCATCAAATCACGCGTTGCCAACACATCGCCAATATTGGCTGCGGTCAGCGCTTCGCCGTTGTGTTTCAGCACCCGCGCGCCGGCTTCGACGCAGCGGGCGGCAAGGGGAATGTCGCCGGTCACCACGACGTCACCGGGGCCGCAGCGTTCGGCGATCCAGATGTCGGCGATGTCGGGTCCATCGGGGACGATCACGGTTTCGACCAGCGGGTTCTGCGAGGGACGCAGCCCGCCGTTGGACACCACAAACATCCGCACCTTGTGGCGGGTGGCGACGCGTTCCGCCTCTGCCTTCACGGGGCAGGCGTCCGCGTCGATATAAAGCACCGTCATCGCCGCGCCCTATCGCGCATAAAGCGCATCGGCGTGGAAGGCGATGTGGTCTTCCATGAAGGTCGAGATGAAGAAATAGCTGTGATCATAGCCCGGCTGCATCCGCAATGTGGCGTTCTGGCGGGCTTTCGCGATTGCCTCGGCCAATGCTTCGGGTTTCAGCAGATCAAGGAATTGGTCATCGGTGCCCTGATCAATGAGGATCGGCCCGTCAAAGCCGCGCTCCGCCATCAAAAGCGTCGCGTCATATTTGGCCCAGGTCGTCTCGTCACTGCCTAGATAGCCAGCCAGCTGTTTGCGGCCCCAGTCACTGCTGGTTGGATGCGCAATCGGCGCGAAGGCCGAGACCGAGGTAAAGCGCCCCGGCAGGTTCATCGCCAGCGTCAGCGCCCCGTGCCCGCCCATAGAATGGCCGCAGATCGCCTGCCGGTCCATGTCCAGCGCGAAGTTTTCACCCAGCAGCGCCGACAGCTCGTCGGCGATATAGTCCCACATCTGGAAGTGCGGTGCCCATGGGTCTTGGGTGGCGTTCACATAGAAGCCCGCGCCCTTGCCCAGATCATAGGCGTCGTCGTCGGCCACATCGTCACCGCGGGGGGAGGTGTCGGGAAAGACCACCGCGATCCCGTGTTCCGCGGCCCATGCCTGCGCCCCCGCTTTGGTCATCGCGTTTTCATGGGTGCAGGTCAGCCCCGATAGGAACCACATCAAGGGCACCGGGCCCTGCTGCGCTTCTTCGGGCAGGAACAGCGCAAAGGTCATGTCGCAGTTGCAGGCGGTGGAGCGGTGGGAATAGACGCCTTGGGTGCCTCGGAAGCTGGCGTTTTCGGAAATCGTTTTCATCGGGCGTCTCCTGTGTCTGGTTGGTCTATGGCTATCGGCCCTCGGTCTGCGCGGCAAGGGCAGGACGCTGCGCTGGCTGAGTATTTGCAAAAGGGTGAAGGCTAAAGCGCGGTGACCCACGCGATGACAAGGCTGACGCTGAGGATGCTGAGCAGTGTCGAGACAAGGATTGCGGCAGACACACGTTGCGGCCCGACGTTATAATGTTGGGCCAGCATATAGACATTGCCCGCGACCGGCAGCGCGGCGGTGGCGATGATCACGCCCGCCTTATACGGATCGACGTTGAACAGCCAAAGCGCGGCAAAACCCACAAAGGCCGGATGCAGCACGAGTTTGCAAAACGATAGCCAGCCCGCGACATGCAGCTTTTCCGCCGATTTCGTCGCCAGCGACGCCCCGATGGCAAAAAGCGCGCCGGGGGTCGCGGCCCCGCCGAGGATGGCCAGAAATTCGTTCATCGGATCAGGGATCGGGATCTGAAGGCCGGACCAGATAAAGCCAAGGGTCATGGCGAAGATCATCGGGTTTTTCACCAGCCCCACGGAAATCGTGCGCAGGGCGCGGAGGCTCAGCTGACCATCGCGCGCCCCGGTGATCAGGATCACGATGAGGCTGGAAAACACGATCAGATCCACCGCCAAGGCCAGCACGACGGGGCCGATTGCCTCTGCCCCGAGCAGCAGGGTCAGCATGGGCACGCCGAGGAAGCCGGTATTGCCGATCACGGCACATTGGGCCTCCATCGCGGTGGCGGGGACATCGAGGCGGCGCAGAAAGCCTGTCAGCGTTGCGATGCCATAGACAAAGCCCGTGCCCCATAGATAGGCCGCGACAAGGCGGCTGTCCCAGACCTCGGCCAAGGACAGGTTGGCGGAAAAGCGGAACAGCATGGCAGAGAGGGCGAAGTAGAAGACGAATTTGGTCAGATAGGCCGTGGCCTCTGCGGTGAAGAACCGCGTGCGCCCGGCCCAATAGCCCAAGCCGATCAGCGCGAAAAAGGGAAGTGTCTTGAGAAAGATCGCCAGCATGGGAAATTGGTAGCGGCTGGCTGTGCTTCGTGCAACGGGGCAACAGTGCTGTGACGCAAATACACAGGCTTTGGGGTGGGGGGCTGCATTTGGGACTTGGAACTGAACGGTTCAGTTTATACTCTGCCTTTCAAACTGCCGGAGCCTTCATGACCAGTGACCAGACCCAGGTTCGCAAGGGCCGTAAATTCGATCAGGTTCTTGCGGGGGCGCGTGATGTCTTTATGGCGGACGGGTTTGAGGGCGCGAGCGTGGACGCGATTGCCCGTGTCGCCGGCGTGTCCAAGGCGACGCTGTACAGCTATTTCCCCGACAAACGTCTGTTGTTCATGGAGGTCGCCGATACCGAATGTGCCCGCCAGTCGCGGCAGGCTTTCGACAGTATCGACACAGATGCGCCGCCGCGTGTGGTGCTCGGGCTGGCCGGTCGGCATCTGCTGGGGTTCATCACATCGACCTTTGGTCAGCAGATGTTTCGCCTATGCGTGGCCGAATGTGATCGGTTCCCCGAGCTTGGCCAGCGCTTTTATAACTCCGGCCCAGCTGTGGTCCGGCGCGAGATGGCGGGGTATTTCGAGACCGCTGTCGCCCGTGGGCAGCTGCGTATGGAGGACCCGCTACTTGCAGCCGACCAATTCGGAGAGCTTT
Organism: Sulfitobacter sp. PM12; assembly: GCF_045586035.1. Classification (NCBI taxonomy): domain Bacteria; kingdom Pseudomonadati; phylum Pseudomonadota; class Alphaproteobacteria; order Rhodobacterales; family Roseobacteraceae; genus Sulfitobacter; species Sulfitobacter sp. PM12. The sequence goes on along the minus strand of NZ_CP151529.1, from coordinate 199,266 downwards.
GCAAGGGGGATGTCTGGCTGCGACTGACCTTTGGGATCATCGACAGGATTTCTCAGGCAGAGATCGACCGCGTGGTAGACAGCGCGGTCGATGTATTTCTGGCGCGCTACGCGGCTTAGCCCTTGGGCCGGTTGTCGATAATCCGCACCGCTTTGCCTTCGGAACGGGTGATGGTGTTCACATCGCCGACGTCGATCATCACGCTGATGCCCACGGTTTCCTTGATCTGCGCGGCCAGCTGCTGTGCCGCTGTTTGCCGGGCGGCATCGTCGACGGTGGCGTCGACACATTCGCACAGCACCCGCATCTGATCCATGCGGTCGGGCTTGCTGAGCTCGATCTGGAAATGCGGGGCGAGACCGGGGGTGGCCATCAGCGCCTCTTCGATCTGGGTGGGGAAGACGTTGACGCCGCGCAGGATGATCATGTCGTCGCTGCGGCCGGTGACCTTCTCCATCCGGCGCATGCTGCGGGCGGTGCCGGCGAGCAGGCGGGTCAAATCGCGGGTGCGGTAGCGGATGATGGGAAACGCTTCTTTGGTGAGCGAGGTAAAGACCAGCTCCCCCTGTTCGCCATCGGCCACGGGCTGCCCGGTTTCGGGGTTGATGACCTCGGGGTAGAAATGATCCTCCCAGATGTGCAAACCGTCTTTGGTTTCGACACATTCGCAGGACACGCCGGGGCCCATAATCTCGGACAGACCATAGATATCGACAGCGTGCATATCAAACGCCTGTTCAATCTCGAGCCGCATGGCATTGGTCCAGGGTTCAGCCCCGAAGATACCCACTTGCAACGAAGACTGGCGCGGATCGATGCCTTGACGGGCGTATTCATCCAGGATCGACAGCGCATAAGAGGGTGTGACCGTGATGCCGTCGGGTTTGAAATCCTCGATCAGGCGGACCTGTCGCGGGGTCATCCCGCCCGAGATCGGTACGGTGCTTAGTCCAAGGCTATCCGCCCCCAGATGCACCCCCAACCCTCCGGTAAACAGCCCGTAGCCATAAGCGTTATGCAGCATGTCGCCGGGTTTCAGCCCTGCCGCGCGCAAGGACCGCCCCATGACGCTGCCCCAATTGGCGAGGTCATTCTTGGTGTAGCCCACAACCGTCGGCTGGCCGGTGGTGCCCGAGGACGCATGGATGCGCGCCAACTGGTCGCGGGGCACGGCGAACATGCCGAAGGGGTAATTGTCGCGCAGATTTGTCTTTACGGTGAAGGGGAATTTCGCCAGATCGCTCAGGTCGTTCAGATCGTCGGGGTGGACCCCTGCGGCATCAAAGCTTTGACGGTAGAAAGGGACATTCGCATAGGCGTGGTGCAGGGATTTCTTCAGCCGCTCCAATTGCAGGGCGCTGATTTCATCGCGGCTGGCAAGCTCGATCGGGTCAAGCGATGATCGGGCAGGCGTGAGGTCTTTCATGGGGTCATTTCCTCCTCGAAATGGTGGCCTTTGATGGTGCGTGACAGGCCACGGAACAAGGCGATGGTGCGCCCGTCCTCCCCCGTGACAGTCACGTCATAGACGCCGGAGCGTCCGGTTCTGGATAGTTCGCGCGCCGCCGCGTGCAGCCGTTCGCCAGCCTTCCCCGGTGCGAGGTAGGAAATCTGGTTCTGCTGGGCGACGGCAAGCTGGTTGTAGCTGTTGCAGGCGAAGGCAAAGGCGCTGTCGGCGAGGGTGAAGATATACCCGCCGTGGGCGATGCCGTGGCCGTTCAACATGGCCGCGGTGACCACCATCGACAGATCCGCCGCGCCGGGGGCGATATGGTCGATGCGCATCCCCAAAAACTGGCTGGCCGTATCGGTGGACCACATGGCAGCGGCGGATTTTTCGGCGCGGAGTTGCGGGGTCATAGCGGGCCTTTATGTTTCACAATTTGGATGCTTGCACAGATAATGTAACGCTTTCAAGAGAATTGATCGGTGGCTCTCTTGATTTGAGCGGCGAAGGGCGCAACTGTCAAAACATGACAGTGCATATTCATCCCTCACACCCGCAGAATGAACGCGCGCCCGAACAGGTTTCCTTTCACCGGACGGAGCTTGGCCCGATCCTGTCGCTTTATGGGCGCATGGTCGCGGCGGGGGAATGGCGCGACTATGGAATCTCTTCGCTGCGCGAGGTCGCGGTGTTTTCAATCTTCAGACGCACTGCAGAGATGCCGCTTTACCGGATCGAGAAACGCCCCAAGCTGCGGTTGAAGCAAGGGATGTACGCGGTGATCGGGTCCAATGGACAGGTGTTGCGCCGCGGTCAGGATCTGGCTGCCGTGCTGCGCGTGCTGGAACGCAAGATGATCCGCGCCGTCGACCCCTAGACCGCCGCGCTGGTCGAGGGGGCGGATGGATTTAAGGCCATTTGGAAGGGCTTAGGCGTTTGTGCCCGGTCAGCGGGCCGTCGGTTTTGGCGATACGGGTCAGCGCGTCCTGGATGGGTTCGCGGGTGACGGCCATATGATGCGCATTGGCGTGGATCATGGTGGCGGAGTCGCGGACCAGCGCCACATGGCCTTTCCAAAACAGGAGGTCATTGCGTTGAATGTCGCGCGGGACGGGGCCTGCACCTGCCACGGGGTCGGCAAAGCTGGTCTGCTGCTGGTCGCTGTCACCGGGGCAGGGAATGCCACAGGCGAGGAAGGCGGCCTGAACGAGGCCCGAGCAATCGATCCCCCAGCGGCTGTTCCCGCCCCAGAGGTAGGGCGTGCCGAGAAACAGCTCCGCGACGGCGGCGGGGTCCGGGAAAGCGTGCGGCAGCGGGGCGAGGTGTTGGGTCGGGATATGGCCAAGCGAGGTCTGGGCAAATCGGCCTTCCGTTCCCGTCACCATAACCCGGCTGCCAAAGCTGAGGCTGCTGATATCCGGTGATTTCAGATCGGCACGCGTATAGGCGTGGGTGGCGGGTGCGGTGACGACGTGAGTCGGGGGGACCGCAGGGCCGATGGCGGTTTCGGATATGTAACCGCAGTAGTTGTCCTTGGTCAGTTGCACATAGGCGGTGCCATCGGTGCGATCCAGCACGGTCAGCGCCTCACCCAAGAGCGCTTGTCGGTCGCGGGGGCCGTCGGGGCTGCGGTTCAGATCAACGACCGGTAGGGTGATCTGCGCCGACGTCTTTTCGGTGATCCGCTCGGGGTCGGGATGCAGGCGTCGGTCGGTCATTTTGACAAGATCGCCCCGAGGCTGGCATGCAGCGCGCGTGTGGCCTGACCCACGCCGCCTTTGGCGCGGGCAGGGGCGGCGCTTGGTTGCCAGCCGTAGATGTCGAAATGCGCATAGGGGCTGTCGGTGACGAAGCGACGCAGAAACAGCGCGGCGGTGATACAGCCTGCGAACCCGCCAGAGGGGGCGTTATCCAGATCGGCGATACCGGGTTCGATCAGCGGCTCGTAGGGCGTGTGGAAGGGCATGCGCCAGACGGGGTCGGCGTGGGTGGCGGCAGCGGATTCCAACGCGGCGACGAAATCGGGATCGTCGCTGAAATAGGGGGCAAGATCGGGGCCCACGGCGACCCGTGCGGCACCGGTCAGCGTCGCCATAGAGATAATCTGGTCGGGCTTGTCCTCGTCCGCCAGAGCCAGCGCATCGGCCAGCACCAACCGGCCTTCGGCGTCGGTATTGTTGATCTCGACCGTGAGGCCCTTGCGCGAGGTCAGGATGTCTTGGGGGCGGAAAGCATTGCCGGAGACTGCGTTTTCAACCGCGGGGATCAGCACGCGCAGTTGCAGGTCCATCCCCGTGGCCATGATCATATGCGCCAGACCCAGCACCGCCGCCGCGCCACCCATGTCCTTTTTCATCAGACCCATCGACGCGCCGGGTTTCAGGTTCAGCCCACCGGTGTCAAAACACACGCCTTTGCCCACCAGCGTCAGCTTTTTCCCGGTTTTGCCCCAGGTCAGGTCGATCAGCCGGGGCGCGCGGTCGGCGGCACGGCCGACAGTATGGATCAGCGGCAGGTTCTGTGCCAACAGATCGTCGCCCGTGATGACAGAGATCCGCGCCCCGTGTTGATCTGCCAGTTTGCGCGCTGCGGCTTCCAGATCGGGCGGACCCATATCCGAGGCGGGCGTGTTGATCAGGTCGCGGGTCAGCATTTCCCCTTCGGCGAGGGCGCGGATGTGATCGGCGTCGATCCCAGCGGGCGCAACAAGGCGGGCGGCCATCGGAGATTGCGAGGCGTAGCGGTCAAACCGATAGGACGCGAGCAGCCACCCCAGAGCCTCTACCGCGAGCTCTGCCGCGGCCAGGTCGGCGTGCAGTTCATAGTCGCCCTTGGGCAGCTTTGCCGCGGCACCTGCCAGATGGAAGCGCCCCCGTTTGCGGGCGCTGGCCGTGCCGTAGCCCGCCAGAGCCATGCGCAGCGCGCCATCTTCGCCCGGCAGCGTCAATGCCTGCCCCAACGCGCCGGTAAACCCCTGTGCCGCGACCCAAGTGCGTGTGGCATCGGATTGCCCGTCGAGCCAATCAGGCAGGGCATCGGACGCAATCAGATGCAGCGGGATCGCAGCGGCGGAGGGGTCGGCGAAGAGAGCGGACATAGGGCTGGGCCTTTCGTGCGTGATAGTCGCGCGCAGCCTAGACGTATCCTGTGGCGCTGCAAGCCCGTCAAAGGGTCACATCCTGCGTGTCCCAGATCGCGGTCAGCGACCGTTCGCCGATGCGGATCAGCCGTGTGAGCGTCGCCCCGATCGCGACGTGACTGTTCTGGTCAATCGCGCAGATCACATCCCCCGCGACGTTTGCCAGCTTTTGCAGCCCCACCTGTTCGGCAATCGCAATCAGCGACCGGCAGTTTTTACGCAGCTCAAGCCAGTTGGATGCCTGATACAGACGGTCGCAGTGGGACATGCGCAGGGCCAATTCCTCCATCGCGCGACAGACGACATCTTCGGCCCCTGATTCACCCAGTTGGTCATACAGGATACCCAGACGTTCCTGATCTACGCGGACTTGTTCGACTGGCCGCATTTGCAATACATACATTAGAGTCACCTCATCATTACGCCCCCACAGCGCATCTGCACTATGTCGGCCAATTGATGTCCAATTCGTTTACGGCCGTGTGCGTTTTCGCTCGAATACGATGCGAATTCAGAGTAATTTGGCTAAAATTTAGTAAAGGCGAGACAGAGATGGATAACGCGAAACCGCTCCCGAATTATCTGGTTCAACGGTATCACGGATGGAAAGCAACCAGTTACGCTGAAAACGAGGCATGGTACCGCCGTTTGGCCAGCGACGGGCAGCATCCTCGTGCGATGATAATTTCGTGCTGCGATAGCCGCGTGCATGTAACATCGATCTTTGGGGCGGATCAGGGTGAATTCTTTATTCACCGTAATATCGCCAACTTGGTGCCACCTTATCAGCCTGACGGGCAGCAGCACGGGACGTCAGCCGCGGTTGAATATGCGGTTCAGTCGTTGAAGGTCGCGCATGTTATCGTGCTCGGTCACTCCAGCTGTGGCGGTGTGCAGGGCTGTCTGGACATGTGCAAAGGCAACGCGCCGGCGCTGGATGCCAAAGACAGCTTTGTCGGTCGGTGGATGGATATCCTGCGCCCGAAATACGATGCGGTTTCGGACATCGAAGACCCGAAAGAGCAGGCGCGCCAGCTTGAGAAACACGCTGTTATGACCTCTCTTGAGAACCTGATGACGTTCCCCTTTGTGGCGCAGCAGGTCAAAGCGGGCGAGCTGACGTTGCACGGCCTGTGGCACAACATCGGCGAGGGCGGGCTTGAGTGCTATAGCGCCGATAAAGAGATGTTCCGGCCCGTATAATGGGCTGGTCTGACAGGGACGGTTCCGGCGGCACCTGCGCGTGATCGTTCCTGCGCTTTTGCTGACCGTGTCGATCATTGGTACGGTCATCGCGACCTCCCAGCCGGTTTGGGGGGATCTGGTTTTGCTGGCGGGGCCTTGTGCCATCGCCAGCGCCATCTTGCTCCTGCGGGAGGCGCGGGTCTGGTTGGCGGGGCAATCCCGGCGCAGTGCCCGTGGGGCAGTGGTGATTGACGGGTCAAACGTCATGTACTGGTGGGGCGGCACGCCGCTGATCACGCCAGTGCAGGACGTGGTGCGGACCCTGAAAGACCTTGGCTTCAAGACAGGCGTGGTCTTTGATGCCAACGCAGGGCATCTGCTGACGAACGCTTACAAAGATGATGCGGCGCTGGCGGCGATGCTGAAGCTGCCGGTGGATCAGGTGATGGTCGTGCCAAGCGGATCGCCGGCCGATCCCTTCATCCTGACCGCCGCGCGCGAGATGGGGGCGGTTGTCGTGAGCAATGACCGCTACCGTGACTGGGCCGATGACTTTCCCGAGGTGCTACGACGCGGACATCTGATCAAGGGTGGATACCGGCAACAAGAGCTGTGGTTCGACTTTGCCACGCTGTCAGACAAACAGAGCGCCGCCTGATGGCCAGAGCGCCCGCGGCAGCGTTGATCTGAACATGCCGGACATGAAAAAGGCCAGCGCATCGCACTGGCCTTTCCCGACATAAAGATCAGGGGGCGCTTAGCCTTTTTTCAACACTTCGCGGCCCAGCAGTTCCGCGATCTGCACGGCGTTCAATGCGGCACCCTTGCGCAGGTTGTCGCTGACACACCACAGGTTCAGACCGTTGTCGATCGTGCTGTCCTGACGGATGCGGCTAATGAAGGTTGCGAAATCGCCCGCACATTCAACGGGGGTGACATAGCCACCGTCTTCGCGCTTATCGATGACCATGATACCGGGGGCTTCGCGCAGGATGTCGCGGGCCTCGTTCTCGTCCAGATGCTCTTCGAACTCGATGTTGATCGATTCGGCGTGGCCCACGAAGACCGGAACGCGGACACAGGTCGCTGTGACCTTGATTTTGGGATCGACGATTTTCTTCGTCTCTACCATCATCTTCCACTCTTCTTTCGTGTCACCGCTGTCCATGAAGACGTCGATATGCGGGATCACGTTAAAGGCGATCTGTTTGGTGAACTTCTTCGCGGGCTTGTCGTCGGTGGGGTTGTAGATCGATTTGGTCTGGTCCCAAAGTTCGTCCATGCCGTCTTTGCCCGAACCGGACACCGACTGGTAGGTCGACACGACAACACGTTTGATTGTGGCGCGGTCGTGCAGCGGCTTGAGCGCGACAACCATCTGCGCGGTCGAGCAATTCGGGTTCGCGATGATGTTTTTCTTGGAATAATCGTGGATCGCGTCGGCGTTCACCTCTGGCACGATCAGCGGGATATCCGGATCGTAGCGGTACAGCGACGAGTTATCGATGACCACGCAACCGGCCTTGGCGGCCTTGGGCGCGTATTTTTTGGTCGCTTCCGAACCGACGGCGAACAACGCCATATCCCAGCCCGTGAAGTCGAACGTATCCAAGTCTTTCGTCTTGAGCGTCTTGTCGCCAAAGCTGACTTCGGATCCCATAGACTTGCGCGAGGCAAGTGCCACGATTTCGTCTACAGGGAAGTGGCGCTCGGCCAGAATGTTCAGCATTTCACGGCCCACATTGCCTGTGGCACCCGCGATGACGACGCGATAACCCATCTTAAAACTCCAATACTAAAATGTGATGGTGCGGGCCTCTTATACCGCTTGGGCCCGCGGGGGAAGGGGGCGCGGCCTATTCGCCTGCATCGCGGGAAAACAGGTAGACGAACAGACCCGCTGCCATGAGCGCGGCAAACAGGGTGAAAATCATCACATAGGGGGCCTGCGCGGTGACGGCGGGCTGGCTGGCGGCATAGACGCGCCCCGACAGGAACTGCGCCACGCCAACGCCACCAATGCTGCACAGGTTCAAAAGGGTCATGCCCCGCCCGACGAGCTGCGGCGGCATAAAGCTGCGGCCGTGGGCGATGATCACCGCATAGGTCGCGCCAAAGAAACCGACAGCGGCCATCAGCGCCGTGGCAAGAATGATGCCGCTGTCGGGGAAAAGCATAAGCGCCACCAAGGCCGCGAGGTTCAGCGCCGTGCCCCCGACAATCACCCATTTCGTGCTGCCGATCACGCGGTCCAGCGGGCCATAGGCGAGGCTGCCTGCCACCATCGCGATCCCCATCAATAGGGTCGCCCAGCCGATCTGGTGAGCGTTCGCAGCAAAGACATCCTCGAAATAGGGACCGATCCAGAGCCCGCGCAACGCGCCGACCTGGGCGTAGCTGACGCTCATGATGGGAAAGATGAACCACAGCGCCTTGATCTTGAACACGCCAAGAAGGCTGCCGCGTTGTTCCCCTTCGGGGGTAGCGGGGTCGCGCACGACGCTCCAGATGCCAACCGCCGTGAGCGTGGTGATGGCGCAAAGCCCCCAAAGTGACGCGCGCCAGCCGATCGTTTCTGCCGCAATCGCCATCGGATAGGAGGCAACGAGATTGCCAAGCGTGCCGATGCCCACCATGACAGAGGCGAGCACGACAAAGCGGCTTGGTGCGAATTCACGCGCAAATATATAGTAGGCTCCCATCAACACCGGCGCACAGCCGATCCCGATCAGGATCATCGCCAGATTGATGTGCAGCGGCTGCGTCGCCACCGCGAACAATGCCGCCCCGCCGCCTCCGCCCACCAGCAGCAAGCTGGCCGCCGTGCGCCGCGGCCCGACTGTATCCAGCGCCCATCCCACAGGCAGTTGCATCGCCGCAAAGGAGAAGAACCAAAGCCCCGACGCAAAGGCGAGGTCTTCGGGCGTGGCCCCCAGATCAACCCGCAGTGACGGGCTGAGCACGGCCAGAAAGGCACGGAAAAACTGGCTGAGCACATAGCCCAGCCCCAACAAAGCTACCCCACGTGTCATGTCAGTGTGTCACGCCATTTGCCCGCAAGCGCTTGCGCCGCGTGGCTGAGCAGCAGAACATCCGCCCCGACCGCAACAAACTGCGCCCCGGCCTCAAGCGCGTCGCGGGTCATGTCGTCGTGGGTCGACAAGATGCCCGGTGCCTTACCCGCCGCGTGTATCTTGTGCAGCGCGGTCATGATCGCGTCTTGCACCTCGGGGTGGAGCGCATTGCCCATGTACCCCATATCAGCCGCCAGATCCGCAGGGCCGATGAACACGCCGTCGATCCCGTCGACCGCGAGGATCGCATTCAGGTTCTCAAGGCCCTTCACGCTTTCGACCTGCACCAGCAGGCAGATCTCATCATCCGCCGTGGTGCCGTAATCCGCGACCTGTGAGAAACGCGCGGCACGGGTCAGCGCATAGCCGACACCGCGGTCGCCGTGAGGCGGATAGGTGACATCGCGCACCAGTTGGCGGGCCTGATCGGCGTTATCGACCATCGGCACCAGCAAGGTCTGCGCCCCCGCATCCAGCATCTGTTTGATCAGATAAGTCTCGCCCACGGGGACGCGCACGACGGGGTGGCTGTCAGAGGCTTCAAGCACCTGAAGCTGCGCCATGATAGAGCGCAGGTCGTTCGGCGCGTGTTCACCGTCAATGACCAGCCAGTCAAAACCGGCGGTCCCCATCAGTTCGGCGCTATAGGTGTCCGCAAGACCCAACCAGCAGCCAAAGACGGTGTCGCCTTGTTTCAAAGCCTGTTTGAATGCGTTGAAGGGGGCTGGCATGGGCATGATCCTTGGTGCTGTTTCAGCGTACCCTAGGGTCAAGCATCACGGAGTGTCCAGAGGGGGCGCTGCCCCCGTCGCGCAGACGTTTGCCTAACCCGCCGCCATGTCGGCAACTGTGGGCAGCGGGGCGACGGCCCCATAGCCCTGGACGGACAGCGCAGAGGCCGCGACGGCGTAGTGGCAAGCGGCTTCGGGGGTGTCGCCTTTTGACAGGCGGGTCAGGAAGGCCCCGTCGAAACAGTCTCCGGCACCTGTGGCGTCGACGGCTGTGACCGGAACGCCGGGAATATGCGTTATCGCTCCGGCGTGCCCCAGAAGCGCGCCGTCCTCTCCGAGGGTCAGGGCGACGATGTCCGGCCCCATTTTGTGAAATGCCCGCACGATGTCTTCGGGGGTGTCCAGACCCGTAATCTGGCGCGCGTCATCCAGACCCGGCAGCGCGATATCCGCCAGCCCGAGCGCTTGGGTAATCACGGAACGGGCTTGCTCGAGGGGCCAGAGCGCCAGCCGCAAGTTCGGATCGAAAGACACCTGCCGTCCGGCCGCCCGTGCGATACGCATCGCCTCCAGACCGGCATCGCGCGCGCTGGCACTGATCGCCAGAGTGATGCCGGACAGATGGGTGAACCGGGCGCGCTCTATGGCCTCAACAGGCAAGCTGTCTGCGGTCATTCTGCTGGCAGCAGAGCCTGCGCGACGATACTCGAACCGGTGCCCATCCGACCCGTGCCGCACGAAGTAGAGCCCCGTCGGGGCTGATGCGTCCGTCGCAACGCAGGAGGCATCGACGCCCTCGCGGCTCCAAAGATTGCGAAGCTCTTGCCCGAAACCGTCGTCGCCCAAGCGCGTTGCGATGGCGCTGCGCGCGCCGAGACGGGCAGCGGCAATGGCGACGTTTGACACGTCACCACCGAACCCCTGATGCCACTGCGTCCCGTCGATCTGGTTGAACTCGACCAGCGGTTCGCCAATGCAGATGATTTCGAAGTCGCGCATGGGGTCAGTGGTTGTTGCGCGGCAGGCCGCGGCTGGTGATGTCGCGGTATTCGGTAGCACCTTCAAAGACCATCCCTTCGGAGAAGGGGCGTACTTTCTCGCGGAAGATCTCTTGCCAGGGGGATTGGCTTTCTGGCTGCGCATAGCCCCCCGCAGCGTCCAGCGCAGCGCGGCGCGCGGCAAGCTCGTTTTCATCCAGCAGCACGTCCACGCGGCGCTGTTTCAGGTCAATGCGGATCGGATCGCCGTCTTGCAACAGCGCAAGCCCGCCCCCATCCGCAGCTTCCGGCGACGCATTCAGGATCGACGCCGAGCCAGAGGTGCCCGACTGCCGCCCGTCGCCGATACACGGCAGGGCGCGGACGCCCTGTTTGATCAGATAACTTGGCGGGCGCATGTTCACCACCTCGGCCCCGCCGGGATAGCCCTTGGGCCCTGCGCCACGCATCACCAGAACACTGTCATCGGTCAGCCCCAACGCTGGGTCATCGATGCGGGCGTGAAAGTCTTCTGGCCCGTCGAATACCGCGACACGGCCTTCGAAAGCCTCTTGCGCGTTCGAGAAATAGCGCGCCCGAAAACCCGCATCGATGGCAGAGGTTTTCATCAACGCGCTGTCGAACAGGTTGCCGCGCATGTTCAGGAAACCGGCATTGGGTTTCAACGGTGACGCCGCGCGGCGAATCACATCCTCATCGAGGATCGGCGTGTCGGTGTAGAGTTCGGCGATCGTTTGACCGGTTACAGTCAGCGCATCGGGATGTGGCAAAAGCCCGGCCCGCAACAATTCACCGATCACAGCGGCTGTGCCCCCCGCGCGGTGGAAGTCTTCGCCCAGATAGGTGCCGACCGGCTGCATATTGACGAGGAGGGGCACGGCGTGGCCGAATTCCTCCCAGTCTCCGTTGCTCAGCGCGATGCCAAGATGCGCGGCGATGGCATTGAGGTGGATCGGCGCATTTGTTGAACCGCCTAGTGCGGAGTTGACGACAATGGCATTCTCGAAGGCTTCGCGGGTCATGATCTGGGCCGGGCGCAGGTCGGCATGGACCATATCAACGATACGTTTTCCCGTATGATAGGCCGCTTGCCCGCGTTCGCGGTAAGGTGCGGGGATAGAGGCAACGCCGGGCAGCTGCATGCCCAAAGCCTCTGACAGGGAGTTCATCGTCGACGCGGTGCCCATCGTGTTGCAGAACCCGACCGAGGGGGCGGAAGAGGCCGCGATCTCGAGGAATTCTTCGGCGTCGATTGTGCCGGCCGCCAGCTCTTGCCGCGCCTGCCAGATCACCGACCCCGATCCTGCGCGTTCGCCCCGATGCCAGCCGTTCAGCATCGGCCCGACCGAAAAGGCCAGGGCGGGCATGCCCACCGTCGCCGCTGCCATCAGCAGCGCTGGCGTGGTTTTGTCACAGCCAATGGTCAGCACGACGCCGTCGATCGGATAGCCATACAGGCTTTCGACGAGGCTAAGATAGGCGAGGTTACGGTCCAGCATCGCGGTCGGACGCTTGCCGGTTTCCTGGATAGGATGCACCGGAATTTCCATCGGGATGCCTCCGGCGGCGATGATCCCGTCGCGGGTCCGTTTGGCCAGCTCGATATGGTGGCGGTTGCAAGGGCTCAGGTCGCTGCCGGTCTGCGCGATCCCGATCACCGGCTTGCCTGACCGCAGTTCTTCAAGAGTGAGCCCGTAGTTCAGGTAGCGTTCAATATAGAGCGCAGTCATCTCCGGATCGTCGAGATTGTCGAACCACTTACGGGAGCGCAGAGATTTGGTGTCGGTCATAATTCGTCTTTCAGCGGCCGGTCACGCCAGGGAAGGCAATGAGAATAGCGAGCGCGAGGATTTGAAGGGCAATGAAGGGCAGGAGAGAACGAAAGATCTCTCCCAAAGAGATATCGGGTGGTGTCACCGACTTGAGATAGAAGGCGGCGGGACCAAAGGGCGGCGACAGGAAGCTGACCTGCATGTTCATGGCGAAGACCACACCGAACCACACAGGATCAAGACCAAGATCGCGAATGATCGGGACAAAGATCGGCATGGTCAGCAACGCAATCCCTACCCAGTCCAGAAACATCCCAAGGACAAAGAGGATCGCCATCATGAACAAGACAATCACGGTTGGATTGTCGGACACGCCGGTGATCAGGTTAGAGACAAAGGTGATGCCGCCCATCAGGTTAAAGACCCCGACCAGTGCCGAGGCACCGATCCCGATCCAGACGATCATCCCGACGGTCGCGAGGGTTCGCTTGGCCGCGCCCACCATCAGCTCTGTGGTGAATTCGCCGCGGATCATCGTGGACAGGGTCACGCCGATCACCCCGATGGCAGAGGCTTCGGTGACCGAGGCAATGCCGCCATAGATCGACCCCAGCACAAAGATCACCACCATGATTGGCAAGATCAACCCTTTGAGCAGACGCATCTTCTCGGCTGTCGAGATCTCGTCCGGTTCCGGGATCGGGGCAATGTCGGGGTTCATGTAGGCCCGCACCAGCACGTAGATGATATAGAAGCTTGCCAGCATCAGACCGGGCAGGAAGGACGCGGTGAACAGATCCCCGATAGAGACGGACGCCGTCAGGCCATAGATGATCAACACGATGGACGGGGGCACCATTGTCCCCAAGGCCCCGCCCGCGCAGCAGACGCCGATGGCCAGACGCCGGTCATAGCCAAGCCGCAACATCTGGGGCAGCGCCAGCAGACCCAGTAGCACCACCTCGCCCCCGATGATGCCGGACATGGCGGCCAGCACCACGGCGACCAGCAAAGTCTGGATCGCGATGCCGCCCCGCAGACGGCCACCGACCACGCGCATGGCGTCGAACAGATCGCGTGCAATGCCCGACCGATCAAGGATCGCGGCCATCAATACGAACATCGGTACGGACACGAAGACGAAGGAATTGACGAAGCTGAAGATGCGACTGGTGATCAACGGCACGGCCATTGGCCCGAACCAGCCAAGCGCAAAGATCAGCGCCACGAGCAGGGTCACGAAAGCCAGTGGCATGCCGGTGATCAGCAGCAGGAACAAGGTGACGAACATCGCCCCTGTCGCCACTTCGATCCCCATGGCCTTAAAGTCGAACAGCGCTGTGAGAAGGTCCATCACCGGTCCTGTTTTGTCATGTAGTTCCAAGCAAGCACAGCGAACTGCACGGCCATGACCACGAGAATTGTAAAGAGAAAGATCTTAAGCATCCCCGGCGTGGGTGGATCCCATGCACTGCCGCTGCTTTCCAGCCGGATCGCGCCGGTTGGCGTCCAGACCGCCCGCACAAGGCTTTGCCATGCGGCCCAGCCGAAGAAGGCTGTCGCCACGAGGCAGACCAGCGAAATCACCACATTGAAAATGCGCCGCCACGGGGCTGATAGGTAATCATAGATCAGGACCACACGGATATGCGCATCCCGCGATACCACATAAAGCCCCCCGTAAACAAAAGCGGTGGCGTTCAGAAAGATCACCGTCTCATGCGCCCAGATCGTCGGGGCGTCAAAGACATAGCGCAAGACCACTTCGATCCCGAGGATCGCGGCAGAGGCGAGGATCGCAAAGGCAAAAAGGATGCCGATCCGGTCGATGCCGCGCCCTAGCAGCCCGGCCTCTGGGATCGCCCCCTTGGGTGCGTCAATATCCACGGGTGCGCTGGCCGCGACGTTGGGATCTGTCCTGTCTTGCATGTGCCCCTCCCGAGCGTTCACCCCTCCGGTCTGTCCGGAAGGGTGCTGGTGCTTCGGCGCTTATTTCAGCAGCCCGTTTTCTTCGAGATAGGCGGTCAGCGTGTCATAGACCTTGCGCGATGCGTCGGATGCCTCGGCCGCTTTCTCCCATTCGGTTTTGGCGAAGGCGCGGAATTTCGCACGCTCTTCATCGGACCAATTGTGCACGGTGATATCGGCGTTGGCTTCGGCTTCTTTCACCGCGGCCATATCACGTTCGGCCAAGGTCGACACCTGGAGCTGCCGGAAGTCTTTTACGGACTCCACCAATGCGCTTTGGATATCCTCGGGCATCGAATCCCATACACCTTTGTTGATCGACACCTCGACCAGCGGCATGGAGTGGAAGCCGGGATATACAGGATGGTTCGCCACGTCATGCATGCCCTGCGCGTGGTTGGTCGAGAAGACGGTATAATCCGCCGCGTCGATCACGCCCTTATCAAGCGAGGTGAACACCTCGGAGCCAGGCAGGTTGACCGGAGACGCGCCCGCTGCGGCAAAGACTTTCTGCACCATACCTTCGGGCGCGCGCATTTTCAGCCCCTTCAGATCGTCCACACCGTCCAGCGGCACCTTCGACAGAAACGCCTCGAGGCCGGGGGTCGTCGCGCCGATGAAATGCAAACCGTAGGGTTCAAGCATTTCGTTCATCAGCTCATTGCCGCCGCCGTTCTCCATAAAGTCGAACATCTGCTGCGGGTCTGACCATGCCCCGACCGGATTGGCAATCAGGCCAAACGCCGGCTCTTTCCCTGCGAAATAAGAGGTATCAGTGACGTGGCCATCAATAATGCCAGCCGCCACGGCATCCTGAGATTCAGTATGGGCGACGATTGTTTCAACTGGCAGCAGATCGACCTCGACGCGGCCGTCGGTTTTGGCGGCGACGTCTTTGGCCCATTCTTGTTGCAGCAAGAAGTTGGCGTTGCCTGCCGGATCAGATGACTGGAACTTGAGCGAAAAATCTTGTGCAGCAGCGGCACCGGCCAGCCCGGCGCTGACAAGTGCGGTTGCGGCCAGAAGCCTAGCGGTAAAGCGCATGTGTTTATCCTCCCTAAAAAGTCGTGACCGTAAACGGTGACGATGGGCGGACGCTAATGACAGCGCTGTCATCTGTCAACTATTCACAAAGACTTACGCGCGTGATAGGTTTTATCGCATGGAAAAGAACATTAAATACAAGCGGGTTACGTTGAGTGAAGTCGCGGCAGAGGCCGGTGTCAGCGCTATCACGGTATCGCGGACGATTCGCGCCCCGAACATGGTCTCGGCCGGTGTGCGAAAGAAGGTTCAGGCGGCGATCGAACTGCTTGGGTATGTACCGGATCAAGCCGCTTCGGCGCTTGCGTCCGAGCGGACAAATGTGGTGGGTCTGCTGGTCCCATCGCTGACCAACGCGGTGTTTTCTGACGTCTTGCGCGGCGTTTACGATGTGATCGACGGGTCAGGCCTATCGGTGCAAATCGGTAATTTCCGCTATAGCCCCAGCAAAGAAGAAAACCTTTTGCGTACCTTCCTGCGTCAGCGTCCGGCGGGGCTGATTGTGGCAGGGATCGACCAAACCGACGCAGCACGGACCCTGCTCAAGTCCGCCCCCTGTCCCGTCGTGCAGATTATGGACGTGTCGGACTCTCCGATTGATCTCATGATCGGGTTCTCACACTACGATGGTGCGGTCGAAGGCACGCGGCACTTGATCGATGCGGGGTACAAAAAGCCCGGATTTCTGGGCGCGCGAATGGACCCGCGCTCGCAGGCGCGGCTTGCGGGTTTCACAGCCGAAGCGCAGGCGCGCGGCGTGTATGATCCGACCCGCGTGATCACGACGACCCACCCGTCCTCGGTGGGTATGGGCGGGCAACTGCTGAGCGATCTTCTTGCACAAGCGCCAGACACCGATGCCGTGTTCTGCAATAACGACGACCTCGCCGCCGGCGCGCTGTTCGAGGCCGAACGCCGTCGCATCAACGTCCCCAACGATCTGGGTATCTGCGGCTTCAACGACCTTGAAATGTCGCGGCACCTGAACCCCGGCATTACCTCTGTCGCGACGCCGCGCTATGAGGTCGGCGCAGGGGCAATGACCCTGCTTCGGGACGCAATCGCTGACCGCGCGGCCATCCAAACGCCGCATATCCGGCTTGGCGTGGAGCTGATAAAGCGCGGGTCGACAAGGCGGGGATACCCTCGCGAATAGCACGAGGCCGGGCAGAGGGGGCGCTGCCCCCGTCGCGCAGGCGCGACTCCCCCGGAGTTTTCAGGGCAAAATGAAGAGGTCAGATGACCTTGATCACGTCTTTGTCGATGGCCAGCATATAGCCGCGCCGCGCGATATTCTTGACCAGCAGTTCCGACACGATCTGGTTGCCCAATGTATCGCGCAGACGTTTGATGCGCGTGGCCCCTGCTGCTTCGTCGCAGTCAGCGGCGGTCCGGCCCGAGATCATGCCCTCGATCTCGGAGCCTGAGAGCACGTCGTCATCCATGCGCGCTTCGGCAAGGACCGACATCGTTTCCATCGCGGCGGCGGTCAGTTTGAAGCCGAGGTTGTTGAGATAGACGGTGTTTTCCTCGCGGCTGATCAGGAGCGAGTTTACTTGTATCCCCACCCGTTCGATCTGCGCCATGCGGCGGTTGAAGCCCACGAGCATGATCAGGAACACCAGCGCCGCGACCAGCATGGCCGTCGCAAAGACCAGCAGCACGATGATCACGATCCGGTAGCTCGACAGGGTTTCGGAAAACGCCGTGCCCGATTGTGCGAGAATTTCAAGCAGTTTGATTTCGGCCTGGGTAGTCAGATCGTCGTTCTCGACAAAGATGCGTTCAACCTGCGCGTTAAAGGCATTGGCGTCGGGCAAGGCCCATAGCAACAGCCCTGCGCCGATCAGAATGATCGCCACGACGGCCGCGATACCACCGCCGACAAAACGCCCGCCCGTGCGGCGCATCTCAGAAGCGGAGGAAATTTGGTCCGGCACTCGCTTTCCTTTGGTTTAGGCCATCCTTGCCAAAGACAGAGACGATCGTCAGCAACGTCCAGCCATTTGCAGCCAGCCGGTCCGTCAATTGGGCCTGCGCCGAGGCACGGCTGCAGTCACCGGATACCTGCGCCACACCATAATGCAGGCGCAAGGGGTTTTCCTGTTTTGCCTTGTAATCGGCAAAACATTCCGCCGCTTGGGCAGAAGGGGCGGAGAGGGCCAGAAGCCCCGCAGCAGCCAGGGAAAGGAGGATGTGTTTCATGACGATCAGACTGCGCCTATCTGGGCGGATATTCAATATCCATTGGGTCTGTACCGCTTTGTTATTCGATAGCAGGGGGGTGTTATTGCCTGTCTGAGGGGGGTGCGGCCAGTTTGATCCCACGGCCTCGCTCTTGATGGCTTTGCATGGGGTGCTTCCCATGTTGCCCCCAACCGAAAGGATCAGACAATGCGCTTTACATTGCACCATAAATTCATCGCCTCGATTGCAGCCGCAGCCGTCGCTATCACCGCCTTTACTGCTGCCCCCGCCGCCGCGGGCGACCGCAACAGGGATCTGGCGAAAATCGCGGTCGGTGTTCTGGGCGTGGCCATTGTCGGCAAGATCATTCACGACAAGAACAAGCGCGACGAGGAACGTGCCCGGCAGGAAGTATCAAAGCACCGCCATGCGCCAAACACTGTGTACCGCGCCCCACGCCCCCCACGGGCCGAGCGCGTGCCCGTCTACCGCGCGCCGCAATCGCGCCACCGGGTAGAGCCGCGTCCGCTGCCCAAGGGCTACAAGCGCAAGCAGCATCACACCCATGCCAGCGCCAAGCTGCTGCCCAAACAGTGTTTCCAGAGCTTCGACACGCGTCGCGGTCAGGTGCTGATGTTCGGCCGCCGCTGTCTTGAGAATAATTTCCGTCATGCCAACCGTCTGCCGCAGCAATGCGCGCAGCAGATCCGGACCCATCGGGGCACCCGCTATGGATATGACGCCCGCTGCCTGCGCGGCGCGGGATACAGTTTGGCGCGCGGTTAATCTCAGCGTGCCAATACCGGGGGCATTTCGATGCTCTCGGGTGGGGAAGGGAGGGATGTTCGGGCATCCCTCCCTTTCTTATGTGCTGTGGATATCTTTTGCGATTGTGACATCGCAGTCTTCGCAAGGTCACAATTCGCTTGAGCGGGGCTTGAGCTTTGGCGCGGGTTGGGGTTTTCACGGGTCATGAAACCAGATTTTGAATTTGAACGGGCCGCCCATGCGCGCGGCTTTGAGCGGGTCGCCGGCGTGGACGAGGTGGGGCGCGGGCCCTTGGCGGGGCCGGTCACTGCCGCTGCCGTGGTGCTGGACCCGGATCGCATTCCCGAAGGGCTGAACGATTCAAAAAAGCTGACCAAACCTGCGCGAGAACGCCTGTATGAAGAGCTTTTGCAGGTTGCGGATGTCAGCGTTGCCCATGCCTCGGTCGAAGAGATTGAAGAGCTTAACATCCTGAGGGCGAGCCACCTTGCCATGCTGCGCGCGCTGGAGGGGCTGAAGACCCCCGCCGATTATGCGTTGATCGACGGCAATATGATCCCGCGCGATCTGACCTTGCCTGCCGAAACCGTGGTCAAGGGAGACGCCCGGTCGCAGTCGATTTCCGCGGCCTCAATTGCGGCCAAAATATGTCGAGATTGTGTCATGTTGTCCTTGGCGCAACAGCACCCTGGATATGGCTGGGAAACCAACATGGGATACGGGTCGAAAAAGCACATGGAGGCGTTGCAGAAAATTGGTGTGACCCCACACCATAGACGTTTGTTCAAACCCGTACACAACATGTTGTATCAAGATAAATAACTAACCACTTGATTCAAAAAAGAAATTGACCAGGAATCGTCTGTCGGGGCATCTTGTGGATAACCAAGAGCACACAATGTGCCGGGCAAGAGGCAGCTATTATGAAGACGATGACCAAGGGTGCGGCAGCACTCCCTTTAAACACGATCATTTCTGGCGACTGTATCGAAGCGATGAATGCGCTTCCGGCAGAGTCGGTGGACCTTATCTTTGCAGATCCCCCCTATAACCTGCAGTTGCGTGGCGACTTGCATCGTCCCGACAATTCAAAGGTGGATGCGGTCGATGATGCGTGGGACCAGTTTTCCAGCTTTGCCGTCTATGACAAGTTTACCCGCGAATGGCTGAAAGCCGCGCGGCGTCTGTTGAAACCAAATGGCGCGATCTGGGTCATTGGCAGCTATCACAATATTTTCCGCGTTGGTGCCGCATTGCAGGATGCGGGTTTCTGGATC
Source organism: Sulfitobacter sp. PM12 (assembly GCF_045586035.1). NCBI lineage: Bacteria > Pseudomonadati > Pseudomonadota > Alphaproteobacteria > Rhodobacterales > Roseobacteraceae > Sulfitobacter > Sulfitobacter sp. PM12. The sequence goes on along the minus strand of NZ_CP151529.1, from coordinate 179,676 downwards.
TTGAACGACGTGGTGTGGCGCAAGTCGAACCCGATGCCGAACTTTCGCGGCAAGCGCTTTACCAATGCGCATGAAACCATGATCTGGGCCGGCAAGGACGAGAATTCCAAATACACCTTCAACTACGAAGCGTTGAAAGCGCTGAACGAAGGCATCCAGATGCGTAGTGATTGGGTGCTGCCGATCTGCACCGGCCACGAACGTCTGAAGGACGAGATGGGCGATAAAGCGCATCCGACGCAAAAGCCCGAAAGCCTGTTGCACCGTATCCTTGTGGGGTCCACCAACCCCGGTGATGTCGTGCTTGATCCGTTCTTTGGCACTGGCACCACAGGCGCCGTTGCCAAGATGCTGGGCCGAGACTTTATCGGGATTGAACGGGAAGAGGCGTATCGCAAGGTTGCCGAAAAGCGGATCAAATCCGTGCGCAAGTTCGATAAGGAAGCGTTGCAGACCACCACCTCGAAACGCGCCGAGCCGCGCGTGCCGTTTGGCCAGCTGGTTGAACGTGGCATGCTGCGCCCGGGCGAAGAGCTTTATTCCCTGAACGGCCGGTATTCCGCCAAGGTCCGTGCCGATGGCACGCTTGTCGGGAACGAGGTCAAAGGATCGATCCACCAAGTCGGTGCGGCCTATGAGAAAGCGCCGAGCTGCAATGGTTGGACATATTGGTGCTACAAGAAAGACGGCAAACGCGTGCCGATCGATATCTTGCGCCAGCAGATCCGGGCAGAGATGGCCAACTAGGCCTCTCCCCACTTTCACACCCTATTTACGAACACCGCCGGTGTCCTTGCCGCCTCATGAGAAGGCGTGCCCATAAGGACACTCACCTTGGCCCCGCCTTTCATTGGCGGGGTCTTTTTCGTTTCAGGCGGTCAGGAAGGTTCAGCGATGTTCAGCGGGGATAGGGGGTCTTGCCTGCGTTATACTCGGCCCAGTCCGTTATCTCGGGGTAGTAGGTCCGGCGCCATTCCCGCACCCGTGGGTTCATCACACGCCGCCAGACCCAGGGCATCATCGCGGCCATTGTCATGACGGGGTAGCCATAGGGCAGCTGCGGCGCTTCTGCGTCGCCATAGGTTTGCAGCACGGGAAACCGCCGGTCGGGTTTATAGTGGTGGTCGGAATGGCGTTGCAGGTTGATCAGCAGCCAGTTGGACGCCATATGCGCTGCGTTCCACGAATGGTGCGGCTGGACGTGTTCGTATTTGCCGTCACCCAGATGTTTGCGCGTCAGACCGTAGTGTTCGATGTAATTCACCAGCTCAAGCTGCCAGATCGCCACGCCCGCTTGCAGCAGGAACAGGCCCAGCCCGACCCAGCCGCCAAGGATCAGGGCGAGGATCAGGCAGCCTGCTTGCAGCGCCCAGTATTTGAAAAACGGGTTGCTCAGGTCGGTCCAGGGTTTGCCCTTGCGTGCCAGCATCGCTTTTTCGGCCTGAAAGCTGGACACCAGCGATTGCCGCAGGACGCGCGGGTAAAAGCGGTGGAACCCTTCGTTATAGCGTGCGGTCACCGGATCGCGCGGGGTGGCGACATAGCGGTGGTGCACCAGCAGATGTTCAGACCGGAAGTGCGAATACAGCACCATCGCCAGCAGTGCATCGGCCCAGAAGCGTTCGCGTCTATTGCGTTGGTGCATCAGCTCGTGGGCGTAGTTGATCCCGATGGTGCCCGTCATGACGCCGACGCCGAAGAAGACGGCGGCTTTCTCCCAGCCGGACAGATGCGCGGCCTGTGGCACGTACCATAGCAAGCCGAAGAGCGTGAGAAACTGCACCGGCATCCACGCGGTCGTGATCATGCGATACCAGAACAGGTCGCCGTCTGATGCGTCCGGATCGGCGTTATCAAGGTTCAGCCCCGCGATCGCGTCGATGATCGAAAACAGATACCATGTGACCAGCGGCATCAAGATCACGGTCCAGCCGCCGACGGTGGCGGATATCCAGACCAGCGGGATCAGCGCAAAGGACAGGGCAAAAGGCAGCGCACGCCGGAACTGCGACAGCTGGTCGGTGCTTATGTTTGTGGTGGGCGAGGTCATGCTGCACTGCCTTTTCGGGTTATCTGGCCCAAGGGGTCGGGCACAGCTTTGGCTGCGATAAACTATGCCGCGCCGCCGCTAACGTAGCAAGTCATAGGCTTTGCGCATCACCGTGGGCAGGTCCGACGGGCGGAAATCATCCCGCATGACAAAGTGTCCGCGTGCTGGCACCGTGTCATTCGGTAGGGGCGCGTGCATGACGGTCAGCATCAGGTGAAAATGCGTGAACGTGTGCCGCACCTCCCCCGCAAGGGGCTGCCAGTCGGCAGGGGCAGGCGGTGTGCCTGCGGGGCGTGGGCCTTCTGCCTCGATCCAGTCCGTGCCGGGCCAACCGAGCATACCGCCCAGCAACCCTTTCTCGGGGCGCGTCTCAAGCAGCCAGGCGCCATCCGCGCGCTGCCCCAGATAGACCGTGCCATGCCGGATCGGCTTCGGCTTCTTCGGTGTCTTCTTGGGCAGTTCGGCCGCCGTGCCATTGCGGCGGGCAAGGCAGGGATCGCGCCACGGGCAAATGCCGCAGGCCGGGGATTTGGGGGTGCAGATCGTGGCCCCCAGATCCATCACCGCTTGGGCGTAATCTCCGGGGCGAGTGGTTGGGGTCAGCGCCTGAGCACGTGTCATCAGCTCGGGCTTGGCAGCGGGCAGGGGGGTGTGGATGTCATAAAGCCGCGCCATCACCCGTTCGACATTGCCATCCAGCACGGTGAAGGGCAGATCAAACGCGATGGAGGATACGGCCGCAGCGGTATAAGGGCCAATTCCCGGCAGCTTCAGCAAGGCCGCGTGGTCGGCGGGGAAGTGGCCGTCATGATCGGCCACCACAGCGCGGGCGCATTTCAGCAGATTGCGGGCACGGGCGTAATAGCCCAATCCGGCCCATTCCCCCATCACATCCGCATCCGCAGCCGCTGCCAGATCAGCGACCGTCGGCCAGCGCGCGGTGAACCGCTGGAAGTAGTCGCGGACGGTTGCGACGGTGGTTTGTTGCAGCATCACCTCGCTCAGCCAGATGCGGTAGGGATCGGGGCGCACGCCCGCCGCCCGCGCCGCTGGCGGCACGCGCCACGGCATCGCACGCGCATGGACATCGTACCATTCCAGAAGGATCAGCGGGAGGTCGCCGGAGGGGTCGGTGTCACGCAATGTTTATAACCTTTTCGGTTGGGTATGGCTGGTGATACGAGGCGGGATCGCTATGTTGTGGCTAGTCATTCGGGAAAGATAGTCATGGCGCCACGGCGTACCAGTACAAAAGGGTTCAAAAGGACGGATAGCCTGCTTTCGGCCAAGATCCGTCAAGCGAGCGAGACTCGTGGCTTTGCCCAATCCCGTCTGTTGACCCAATGGGCCGAAATCGTCGGTCAGGACGTCGCGGCCATCTCGCGCCCTGTCGAGGTCAGCTATGGCCGGGGCGGTATGGGGGCGACGCTGACCTTGCTGACAACAGGGGCAAATGCGCCCATGCTGGAGATGCAGAAGGAACAACTGCGCGCCAAGGTGAACGCCATCTACGGGTTCAACGCGATTGCGCGGGTGCGGGTGACCCAGACGGCTGCCACCGGCTTTGCCGAAGGCCAGGTCGCTTTTGCGCCGCAACCCAAGACCCATCCCGAACCGCCGAACGACCCCGTCTTGCAACAACGTGCTGCCCAAACCGTCAGCCCTGTCGCGAACGAGGCCCTGCGCGATGCACTTGCACGTCTGGGCGAGAACATATTGAACAAGACCAAACGCTGAAAAAGGAAATCACATGAAACCGACATTCCCCATCCTTGCGGCTGTTGCCGTAGCTGCCGCAGGTGGCTGGTACGCTTTCAGCGGTACAAATGCCGTGAACAGCACACCGATTAACCCGCTGGTCAGCGCGGCCAACGCGCAGTCAGCCGACACGGCAGAGGCAGATGCGCCTGCTGCAACCACCGAAATTCAGGACATGACATTGGGCAACCCCGATTCAGCGGTCCAGATCATCGAATACGCATCCTACACCTGCCCGCACTGCGCCGCCTTTGACCAAGGCCCGTTCCAGCAGCTCAAGGCGGATTACATCGACAACGACAAAATCGGCTTCACCTACCGCGAGGTCTATTTTGACCGCTACGGCCTTTGGGCGTCGATGGTGTCGCGCTGCGGTGGCGAGGATAAATTCTTTGGCATCACCGACATGATCTATGCCGGTCAGTCCGAATGGGTCCGCGCCGGAGAGCCTGCCGCGATCGTCGAAGAGCTGCGCAAAATCGGCCGTTTGGCCGGGCTCGACAATGCTGAACTGGACGCCTGTCTGCAAGACGGTGAAAAAGCACAGTCGCTGGTCGCATGGTGGGAAGAAAACCAGAAGGCGGATGACATCAACAGCACGCCAAGCTTCATCATCAACGGCAAGAAATACTCCAACATGCCCTATGCCGAGATGAAAGAGATCATCGACGCGGCGCTGGAAGAATAATGGCGGCCCCGCTGGCAGGGCTCAAGGTTATTGAGCTGGCACGTATTCTGGCAGGCCCTTGGGCCGGTCAGACGCTTTCGGATCTCGGCTGCGAGGTGATCAAGGTCGAAAGCCCGGCGGGCGACGACACCCGCCAGTGGGGGCCTCCGTTCATCGAGCGCGGGGAAGATAAATCCGCCTCGTATTTCCATTCGGCCAACCGGGGCAAAGCCTCGGTTGTTGTCGATCTGACCACCGATGAAGGTCAGGCCAAGATGAAAGAGCTTTTGGCCGATGCCGACATCCTGATCGAGAATTTCAAAACCGGCGGGCTTGCCAAATACGGGATGGATTACGCCAGCCTGTCCAAGCAGTTCCCCAAGCTGATCTATTGTTCGATCACCGGTTTCGGGCAAGACGGCCCCTATGCGCATCGCGCGGGCTATGATTTCATCATCCAAGGCATGTCCGGCCTGATGTCGATCACGGGTGAACCCGACCGCCAGCCGCAGAAACACGGCATGGCGATCACCGATATCTTTACCGGCGTCTATGCCACCACGGCCATTCTGGCAGCGGTACACCAGCGCAGCCAGACCGGTGTTGGCCAGCATATTGATATGGCACTGCTGGATTGCGCTGTTGCGGTGACGGGCAATCAGGCGATGAACTATCTGACCACGGGCAATGCGCCGACGCGGATGGGCAATGCACACCCGAACCTGACCCCCTACGAGGTGTTCACATCCTCTGACGGGCATCTGATCATCGCCACGGGCAATGACGGGCAGTTCCAACGGCTGTGCCGGATGCTGGGGCTGGATGATATGGCGACCTCGGCAGACTATGCCAAGAACGCCGACCGCGTCGCCAACCGGCCCGAGATGATCCGCCGTCTGAACGGGGCTACCAGCCAACGCACCCGCGACGATCTGCTTGCCGCCTGCGAGGCAGAGGGCGTGCCGGCGGGGCCGATCAACGACATGGCCGATATGTTCGAAGACCCCCAAGTCATCGCGCGCGGCATGAAGGTCGAACTGGACGGGGTGCCGGGCATCCGGTCGCCGTTCAAATTCTCGGGCGCTGAACTGGCTTTGCATCGTGCCGCGCCAAAGCTGGGGCAGGACGACTAGGTTCGCCCCGAGATGCCGCCCGGGCTTCGCTGGAAGCTCTGGCGGTTATGCCGGTTTCGGCAGTCGATCCAGCGCTGCAAATAGCGCGTTTTCAGGATCGAACTTCAGTCGCACGGGCAGGGTTATCACCTTCATTCTGAAAGACGCGGGCAGACGCACCGCGTCTTTTTCTGTTGTGACCAGCTGTGCGCCGCGCAGGGCGGCATCCGCCTCTAGCCGTCCCATCAGCGCAGGGTTCAGCGGCTGGTGATCCTCCAGCGCTTCGGCGTGGACAATCTCTGCCCCCAGATCGCGCAGGGTGGCAAAAAACTTCTCGGGGTGGCCGATCCCTGCAAATGCCAGCGCGCGGGTGTCGGACCAATCCATCCCCGTTTGCAGGGGGGCGAGTTCGGCGCGCACATGCGGCAGCCCGCCGGGCAGGTCGGTCGCGTCAAACTGCGCCTGATCTGCAGCGCCCCCGATGGACAGCACGATATCCGCCCGCGCCAGACCCGTAGCAAGGGGTTCGCGCAAGGGGCCTGCCGGCAGGCACAGCCCGTTGCCGAACCCCTTGGCCGCATCTACCACCACGATTGACAGATCCTGATGCAGCGCGGGGTTCTGGAAGCCGTCGTCCATCACAATCACCGATGCCCCTGCTTCCGCCGCAGCCTGCGCCCCCGCTGCGCGATCCTGCGCAACCCAGACATCGGCAAAGGCGGCCAGCAGCAGCGGTTCATCCCCCACCTGTGCGGCACTGTGGCGCGACGGATCAACCTGCACCGGCCCCTTCAGTGTGCCGCCGTAACCGCGCGACACCACATGGGGCGTGTGATACCTGTCGCGCAGGTGTTCGACGACGGCCATGACCGTTGGCGTCTTGCCCGTCCCCCCGGCGTTGATGTTGCCGACGCAGACCACCGGAATATCCAGACGCAGCGGCGTGCCCGCCGCCAGCCTGCGGGCGGTGGCACGCGCATAAAGCGCGCCCAGAGGTTGCAACAGGCGCGCGCGCCAATCGGGCGTGGGACGGTGCCAAAAGGCGGGGGCGCGTTTCATGAGGTGGCCTCTTGCTGGTCAAGCGTTTCTTGCACAAGGTCGATCACCTTGTCGGTGACGGCCGCACCGCGGCTGATCACATCCCACCCCGCCTGCGCCATCGTCGCTGCCTGATCTGGCGCGATCAGCCGGTTCACGGCGGTGCCAAGCGCTGTGGCATCATTCACGATCCGCGCGGCCCCCTCGGCAGCCAGCCGGGTATAAAGCGGCAGATACCGCCGGACTTTCGGCCCGTACAGCACAGCCGATCCCAGGGCTGCGGCCTCGAACGGGTCACAGCCACCGCTGCCGTTGATCAGGGAGTTGCCCAGAAAGGACACAGGGGCCAGCCGGTAGAACAAGCCGATCTCTGCCGGATCATCGGCGATCATCACCTGGGTCGAGGCGTCGGGATAGCCCGCGTCGCCCCATCGCAGCACGCGAAAGTTCTGATCCTCCATCCGCTGCGCGAAAACATCGGCCTGCTTGGGGTCTGCGGGCGCGAGGATCAGCAACAGCCGGTGTGACAGGCGGAGCCCTTGGCGGTGTGCGGTGAGCACGGTGCTCAGCTCACCCTCGAGCACCTGATTGGCGAACCAGATCGGGCGACCCACGACCGCAGCTGACAGATCGGCCAGATCGGAATCCATACAAGGCAACACGCGGCCTCCGGCCTGAAGGGCGGGGGTCAGCTCTATGTCCTTGCGGGCGAGCCCAAGCCGGACAAGCCGCTGCATCCCCGCCTCCGACCGCGTCATGATCGCCGAGAAATGCATCAGCAGATCGCGGGTCAGATCGCGCAGCCACCGGTCGCGCCGCCCGTCAAAGCCGTCGCTGTCGGCATCGATCAGGAACATCGGGCAGGCCTGTGTGGTCATCTCTGCAATCATATTCGGGTGCAAACGCCCCCATGCCCAGACACAGGCGTCGGGCTGCCAGTGGTCGATAAAGTTTTTGGCAAGCGTCGGGTGGTCTTCGGGCAGGGTATCGATCAGCACGTCGGCTTCGCTACACGGCGGCAGGTCGACCGGCACCAAGGCTTGGGGGACGGTGATCAGAACACTCAGCCCCGGACGGCTCCGGCACAGACGAATGGCCAGATCCTGTATCGCGAACAAGCTGCCAGGTTCGGGGGCGTGGCACCAGACCAGCTCTCCGGTGGGGCGCTTGGCCACGGGGGTGAATGGCGGCACGCCCCCGCGACCGGTGAAGGCGCGATAGGCCGACAGCCCAAGCGACCGCGCCATAAGAGTTTACCCCAGCTCTTCGGTAGAGGAGGCCGCAGCCTCTTCGTCGCGCAGACGGTGCAGATGCGCGATAAAATACCGCATATGCGCATTATCGACCGTGCGCTGTGCCTCGTTTTTCCAGGCGTCATAGGCGCTGGCGTAGTTCGGAAAAATCCCGACGACATGGATGTCATCGACGTTTTTGAACGCGGTACCGGTGGGCGAAATCAGTTCGCCCCCAAAGACGAGGTGCAAGCGTTGGGTCATATCGCGGTCCTTTGTTTTCAAACAGATGGCCTTGGGGGCAATCTAAGGGGTGGCTTGGGTCTGGGCAAGGCCGCTTAGCAGCGCCGCATGGACGGCATCGCCCCCCGCGACGACACCGTTCAGGCGTGGGTCGGGGTTGTTGAACCGCAGGGGTTGCCCTGTGCGGTCGGTGCATTGCCCGCCTGCTTCGGTGACAATCAGCGCCCCTGCGGCAATGTCCCATTCCCAGCTTTTGCGCAACGTGACCATGCCGTCAAAACGACCCTGCCCCACCAGCCCCAGCCGATAGGCCAGCGACGGACGGTGCGCGCGTTTGAAGCCGGGGTCGCCCTTGGTCCAATGCTGCATTTCCATCACCGGTTTCGTGGCCAGCACGGTCGCCTCGGGCAATGTGGCGATGTTGGAGACAGAGATGCTTTGCCCGTTCAGGGTGGCACCGGCCCCCGCCGCCGCGGCATAGAGGCGGTCGAGCATGGGCAGGAACACCACCGCCGCCGTGATCCTCCCGTCGCGCGCAATGGCAAGGGAATGGGACCAGGTGTCAGACCCTTCGATAAAGCTGCGTGTGCCGTCAATCGGGTCGACGATGAACAGATCACGCTGCCCCAGCCGGCGCGTACCGTCGTCGCTTTCCTCGGACAGCCAGCCATAATCCGGGCGTGCCGCCGTCAGCGTTTGGTGCAGCATCGCGTTCACCGCAAGGTCAGCCTCGGTCACCGGACCGGCATCATCGGGCTTGTCCCAACGCTGCGCGGTCTTGCCGGTGAAAGAGGTCGCAATCTCGCCCGAGCGGCGTGCGGCCTCGATCAAAAGGGAGAGGTCATCAAGCGCCGGCAAGGGTCATTCCCGAGACAAGAAGCGACGGCACAACGCGGCTCAGATGCGCGCGCGCGTCATTGGCCGGTACGATTGATTGCAGCATATCACGCAGATTGCCCGCGATGGTACATTCGTTGATCGCGTGGGTGATCTCGCCGTTTTCGATCCACAGACCGGACGCCCCACGAGAGTAGTCGCCGGTATTGGGGTTGATGGTCGACCCGATCATCGACGTCACCAAAAGACCTGTGCCCATATCACGGATCAGGTCTGCGCGGGTGGCATTGCCCTGGGACAGCGCGATATTCCATGTGGCCGGACCGGGGTTCGATCCGGTGCCGCGTGCCGCGTTGCCGGTCGGGGTTAGCCCCAGCTTGCGGGCCGTCGCCAGATCAAGGGTCCACCCCTGCAACATCCCGTCGTCCACAATGGTGCGGGGCGACGTGGGCAGCCCTTCGCCATCGAACGGGCGCGAACCTGCGACGCGGGGGCGAAACGGGTCTTCGATCAGGGATATGCCCTTTGGCAGCACCTGTTCGCCCATAGCGTCGCGCAGCCACGAGGCACCGCGTGCAATCGCCGTGCCACTGATCGCCGACAGAAGATGCCCGATCAGCGCCGAGGAAATGCGTTCGTCAAACAACACCGGATAGGCCCCCGTGGGCGGTTTGCGTGCACCCATGCGTTCAAGAACGCGCTCACCGGCTTTGGTGCCGATGTCTTCGGGGCTGCGCAGGTCGGTCTGGAAGATGCGGCTGTCGCCGTCATAGTCCCGCTCCATCCCTGTGCCGGTGCCGGCGATTGCAACGCAGGACAGCCCGCGATCGGTACGGCGGTATCCGCCTTCGAACCCGTTGCTTGCCGCCATAAATACCTGTTGCGCGCCATAGCCCGCGCCCGCGGACTGCACCTGACTGACACCTTTGACGGCCAGCCCTGCGGCCTCGGCGCGGGCGGCGTCATCCTGCAGCGCTTCGGGCGAAGGCTCGGGCGCGGGGTCGTAAAGCTCAAGCGCCTCGACATCCCAATCCGTCGCCAACTGGTCGGGATCGGCAAGGCCAATGTAGGGATCTTCGGGGGCCTCTTTCGCCATTGCCACCGCGCGGATCGCCATTTCCTCGATCGTGCGGTCCGATGTGTCGGAAGCAGAAACGTTGGCAGAGCGTTGCCCGACAAAAACCCGCAGCCCGATATCGACGCCCTCGGCCCGTTCGGCCTGTTCCAGCACCCCGCCACGCACATCGACGTTCACCGACGTCCCGCGCACGGCCATCGCATCAGCACTATCCGCACCCGCTTGACGGGCGGCATGCAGCAACGACTTGGTCAGCGCCTCAATGGATTGCGACATGGGGGGATACTCCTTGAATGGGTGAAAGACTGCTAGCGCCCCTGCCGCAGCTGTGCAAGGGACGCCAGTCGCTGGAGGGCCGTGGTCGCAAAGGGTTACTTGATCCGCTGCCCATTGGCGAGGATTTGCCCGTCGCGGGTAAATTCGAGCTTGGATTTCAGCGTATCGTCCTCACCCTCGGCCGGGACGGCGAACATGCCCATCATCATACGCGCACCCATCGCCATCTGCGCGGGCAGCAAGCCCGAGGACACCAGCGTATCAATCAAGGTGTTCCCGCCCACCAGCTTGAGGTCAACAGCGCCCGACGGCTTGAGCGCCGAGGGGTCGTTCTCGTCATGCTCGAACGTGACCGCGCCATTACCGGTCAGCTTGGCCCCCAGTGCATCCACGATCAGCGCATTCAGGTTCACGCTATCAAGCTGTGCTGGCACCTGTCCGGTCTCGGCCATTCTGGTCGCGGCCTCGGGGTCAAAGTAATCCATCAGCAGCCGCGCCTTGCCGGACACATCCAACGACAGGTTGGCCGGATCGCGGGGCAGGGTGCCTTGCGGGTTGATCATGCCCCAGACCATATCTGACATGGTGAACCCTTCGAGGTTCAGCCCAAGGGCCACATCCTGCGCATCGTCGGTCTTGAGCACCGGCGCGCTTAGGTTGAACGCTGCATTATCGAGGCCGAAGGACAGAAGGAATGGAAACTGCTGCGGCTGCACTGACAGCGCCATGCCCTGACGCGAACCGGCATAGCTCATGCCGTCGGCGCTGGTTTCCACCGTCAAACGCCCCCCTTCAGAGGCGACAGCGGCAGACATATTGCCATTCTCGGGATCTTCGATGTCGACCGTCATGGTGCTGTTGCCGCTGGTGAACGTGCCCGCGCCGGTCATGCCTGCCCGCAGCATGGCGGCCATATCACTGGCCTGCGCAATACCAAGCGGCAAGCGCCCGTCGCCGTCGAACGTCATATCCGTCGAGGTGCCGTTGATCGTCGCGATAGCGGGCTCTTTGGGGTCTTTGAAGCGCATGTCAAACGTCATCGACGCGATAGACCCGTCCTGCGCATAGGCGCGCATATCGTCCAGCACCGATTTAGAGGCGTATTCGACGTTGTTCAGCACCACATTCAGCGTGGCGTTGTCGGGGCCGAAGGTCTCGTCGCCCACTGTCATCTGATCCAGCGTCAAGCCTAGAAGACCGGCAGCATAGGCGCTGCTCAGGTCGGTCGGCGTCCCGCTCACGCGCATGTCCTGGCCAGTCTGGTTCACGGTCAGCGCTGCGCGCACGCGGTCTTCATCCGGGTCGGTCGGGGTGATTTCGAACACCAAGGGCATTGCGTCGGGCATGACCACCGACACGGTGCCATCGTCGTTTTGCACAAGGCTCAGCTGTTCAAGCGACATCGAGATTTGGCCCAGATCAGGCTCGCTCGTCAGATCAAAGCGGACATTGCTCACCGCGAGCGTATCCCCGGATACCTTTTCGGTGGCCGTCAGCGCATAGCCCATGCTTTGCATATGGTCCTGCCAGTCACGCCACACATCCTGCGGCGTCACATCCGCCAAAGCGCTGGACGAGGTGAAAAGAACTGAGAGGGCGGCACTGCCGAAGAGAGGGCGGATCATGAAAAATTCCTTTGTCGCAAATCGCGGGCGGCTATCCGGTGACAGCGCGGTTGCGCTAAAGGTAAGCGCCCGACGCCACCTTACAAGGCAAAGCGACCCGCGCCAATCTGCGATGTTCCGCCCGCGGGGGCGCTTTTGATTGGCGCTGGCGGATGTTGTTGCTAACGATGTCACCAAACGCCGTGTACGGCAGGCCCCGTGCGGGGCTTATTGATGACGAAGGGAATTATACGATGGATATGACAGGTAAAACCGTGATGATCACCGGTGCCAGCCGCGGGATCGGGGCCGAAGCGGCACGGGTTTTTGCAGACGCAGGGGCGAATGTCGTGCTGATGGCGCGGTCTCAGGACGCGATTGCCGATCTGGCGGGCGAAATCGGCAAGCAAGCCATCGCGATCCCCTGCAACGTGGCCCGTTTCGGTGAGATGTCCTCGGCGGTGGAAACGGTGCTGGGGGCCTTTGGCGGCGTCGATGTGTTGATCAACAACGCCGGTGTGATCGAACCGATCTCGCATCTTTCCGCGTCGGACCCTGACGAATGGTCGCAGGTCATCGATATCAACCTCAAGGGCGTCTACAACGGCATGCGCGCTGTCTTGCCCGTGATGAAAGACGCAGGCGGCGGGTCGATCCTGACCATCAGCTCGGGTGCCGCGCATCACGCCATTGAAGCCTGGAGCCACTATTGCGCGTCCAAAGCGGCGGTGAACATGATGGGCCGGTCGATCCACCTAGAGGAAGCCGCGAACGGGATCCGCGCCATCGGTCTGTCGCCGGGCACGGTCGCAACCCAGATGCAGCGCGAGATCAAGGCAAGCGGCATCAACCCCGTCAGTGAACTGGCATGGGAAGATCACATTCCCGCCGATTGGCCCGCGCGGGCCCTGTTGTGGATGTGCAGCGCCGAGGCCGACACATACTGTGGCGAGGAAATCTCGCTGCGCGACGAGGGCATCCGCAAAGCGATTGGTCTGGTATGATCGATTTCGACCGCGAAGGCCCTGTCTGGGTCGCGACGATCAACCGGCCGGACAAGGCGAATTCTCTCACCCACGAGATGCTGGTCGCCCTGGCCGAGTTCATGGAGGACGCCCAAGCCGCCCGCGCGGTGATCCTGACGGGTACTGGCAAAGTGTTCAGCGCCGGTGCCGATCTGGACGAGGCGCGCGCGGGGCTCGCTGTCTCTGACATATGGGAGAGGCTGTCGGGCGCGATTGCCGCGCTGCCGGGGCTGAGCATCTGCGCGCTGAACGGGACGCTGGCGGGGGGCGCTATGGGGATGGCGCTGGCCAGCGATCTGCGGATCTGCGTGCCCGGGGCCAAATTTTTCTATCCGGTGATGAAGCTGGGCTTCTTGCCGCAACCCAGCGACCCCGCACGTATGGCAGCCTTGATCGGCCCTGCGCGCAGCAAGCTTATTCTGATGGGCGGGCAGAAGATCACCGCCGAAGAGGCATTAACTTTCGGCTTGGTCGATCGTATTGTGCCAGCCGACGAGCTTATGCAAAGCGCACGCGATATCGTCGCCGATACCGTTGCCGCCACGCCCGAAATTGCCACTGGGATCAAAGCGATGTGCGCCCCGCCCGAAACCCCTGCCGAGATGCCCTAGGTCAAGCGGTTAGATGAACGGGACAAAGGGCACGCCGCAGCTTGCCAGCAGTGTAAGGCCCGAGATGATTAAAATGATGCGCATATTCTGCCCTTTTATTGGAATAAGCACGATCGTCGTGCATTTGGTTTAAGGTCAAGTTAATGGTGCCGCTGTAACTCACAGCTATATCCTTAACCCGAATGGAAGAGCACGTCATGACATCAGAAAATTTGCCCGCCCGCCGCGGGGTTGTCATCGGCGCGGGGCCTGCAGGGCTGATGGCGGCCGAAATGATGGCCGCGGCAGGCTTGGCGGTGACGGTCTGCGATCACAAGCCATCCGTCGGGCGCAAGCTGTTGATGGCGGGTAAATCGGGGCTGAATATCACCAAGGCCGAAGAACACGCCAAATTCCTGAACGCTTTTTCGACGGCGAAAGAACCGCTTGAACCCATTCTCAACAGTTTCGATGCTACGGCGGTGCAGGAATGGGCCAGGGGATTGGGGCAAACCCTATTCACCGGCTCTACCGGGCGGGTTTTCCCGACCGTGATGAAGGCGTCGCCGCTGCTGCGTGCGTGGCTGGCGCGGCTGGCCGATTCAGGCGTTGCGGTGAACACCCGTTGGCGTTGGACCGGATGGGAAGACGGCGCGCCGGTGTTCGATACGCCAGACGGCATGAAAGGCTTGCCGGCCGATGTCACTGTGCTGGCCATGGGGGGGGCAAGCTGGTCACGCTTGGGGTCCACCGGTGCCTGGGCTTTGCCGCTGCGCGACGCGGGCGTCGATATCGCGCCTTTTGCGCCTGCCAATGCAGGAATCGCGATGAACTGGTCGCCCCATATGGAGGCGCATTTCGGCGCGGCGCTGAAAGGGATCGGCTTGAAATCCGGCACCTACCGATCGCGGGGGGAGGCGGTGATTTCCGCCCGCGGATTGGAAGGCGGCGGGATCTACACCGTGTCGCGCGGGCTGCGTGAAGGGCATCCGCTGATGCTGGACCTGCTGCCGGATCAATCCCGCGAGGCGTTGGTCGAAAAGCTGGCTAAGCCACGTGGCAAGATGAGCGTGGCAAACTATCTGCGCAAAACGCTCAAACTGGACGTGGCCAAGATTGCGCTGCTTCAGGAAATGGCGCGCCCCTTGCCGGGGAACGCGACTGACTTGGCGAGGTTGCTTAAAGCGCTGCCGGTGAAACACGCAGGCCTGCGCCCGCTGGACGAGGCGATTTCAACCGCAGGCGGGGTAAAGCTTGATGCGCTGGATGACGGGTTGATGCTACACGCCCGCCCCGGCGTTTTCGTTGCAGGCGAAATGCTGGATTGGGAGGCCCCGACGGGCGGGTATCTGATCTCGGCCTGTCTTGCGACAGGCCGATGGGCCGGCCAACACGCTGCCGCTTGGGCGCAGCGGGATTAACCTTCGCGGGTGGCGGCGGCCTTGAACGCGGGGCGGTCACGCATGGACTTGGCCCAATTTCCCAGCTTGTCATCCACCCGCGCAAATCCCGCGCCGATGGACCAGTTGATGCAATGAGTCGCCAGCAAATCCGGTATGGTGAATTCCTCCCCCATCAGGAACGGTCCGTCCAACCGCTCTGACAGGATCGCCGCAGAGCGGGCGAATTCGGCTTTCAGGCTATCCTTGATCTCGGGGACGCGCTGTTCCTGCGGGAAGACAAAGCTGTGTTTCGCCGCAGCCCAAAGGATCGCATCCATTTCGTCGATCAGCCAGAAGGTCAGCGCATCCTGATGCGCTCGGGCCGCGGTGCCAGGGGGGGCGGTCAGCGCGCCGTGCTTGTCCGCCAGATACTGCATGATCGCGACAGAATCGGTCAGCACGTCGTCGCCGTCCACAAGTGCCGGAATTTTGCCGGACGGGTTGTATTGCTTGGCCTCGTCCGAACGTGGCGCACAGGGCAGGTGATCGTAGGGCTGGCCCAACTCCTCGAGCATCCACATCACCCGCATCGCCCGCGTTTTGGTTGCCCCGATTACCTTATACATCGACATTCCCTCCCAAGAATTAACCTGAATTTAGCGTTGTGCCCCCAGCATGGCGAGGCGGATAAAGGCGCGTTCGACCAGCGCCATCGTCGGCGCGTGTTGGCCTGCTGACCGAAGCGTCAGGTCGGTGTCTGTCAGCACGGTCAATGCGGTTTCTAGTTTGGCCGCGCCCCAGTTTTTGGCCTGACGCATGGCGCGATCACGGTCGCGCACGCCCCAGATCTGGCCGCCCGGATTGCTCGCGATGCGGTAAAGAGTGCGGAAATGACGTGTCGCCATGATGATCAGCGTCACGGCGTTTACCCCTTGGGCCTGCAGCTTGGCCATCACGGGGCCGATGTCGCCCGCGCGCGCCTCTGCCACGACGTGGAGAATGTCGTCGACCTCTGCCTCTGTCGAGGTGGGGGCGCAGTTGGCCACATCCTCTGCCGTGAGGGGGCCTGCGTCGCCGATCTTATAGAGCGTGATTTTATCGACCATTTGACGAAAATCGCCTGGATCAAGCACCCGCGCCAATTCACTAAGCGCCCCCATCGCATCCGCCTCGGGGCTGAGCTTTGCTTCGGCAAGCACGCGTTCAATCTCTGCCCGGTCGGGCGGATTGTCGTAGATCGGGGTGGCGAAAGCGTTCTTATGCGCCTCGAACGCCTTGAGCACCTTGGAGGTCTTTTTTAGATCCCCCGCCGACACGACGATCTGCGCGTCCCCCGGCTGCCAGTCGGCCAGTGCATCGGTCAGGATTTTGGCGATATTGTCGTTGGCGTCTTCCACAAAAGCCGCGCGCGGCCCCGGAAAGAAACCTACCGCCTTGATTGCGTCCAGCAACATGGGCGCATCCCGCCGCAGGTCAGCGGCCTGAATACGGGTCAGGCGCATTTCCTCTTCGGCATTGGGGCCCAGCAGGTTTTTCAGGAAACTCTGCCGTTTCAACGCGACGCGCATCGCATCGCCGCCATAAATCAGCAGCCCGGTCTTCGTCGGATCGGGCTTGGCGAAATAGGCATTCGCGTCGCGTGGGGGCAGCTTCATGGGGTCAGATCGGCCGCGTAAAGGCGGGTGACCAGCTGGTCGGCCAACATGACCATCAAGCGTTTTTGGGCATCACGTTCTGCCGCGAGCGTTGCAACAGTCGAACCGGTCGCGGAATAGCCAGTAAAGTTTTCGACATTTCCTGATACCTCGATCTGACCACTGCTGAGGTTGCGCAGGGCGAAATCGACCTTGCCGACCAGATTATACCGTGTGGTGTTGTCTTCGCTGTCGATCGCCAACCCCTCTTCCGAGGTATCGACGGTCAGGGCCAAAGCATATCGCGGGCTGGCGGCGCGGCCCAACCGCGTCTCGATCTCGCGCACGAGCGTGTAGGAATAGGCATCATTCGGCGCGTCGACCTGCACCGCGTTTTGCAGCGCCGTGCCAGTGCCGCCGGGGCCGTAAACGGGTTGAAACCCGCAGGCCGCCAGGACCAGCAGTGGCAATGCGATAAGAAAACGGCGGTTAAGCAACGACATTGACGATCCGTCCGGGCACAACGATGACCTTTTTAGGCGTGGCCCCATCAAGGGTACGAATGACAGCTTCGTGGCTCAGCGCGATCTTTTCAACCTCTTCCTTTGGCATATCGGCAGGTACCTGAATTTCCGCGCGGCGTTTGCCGTTGATCTGGATCGGCAGGGTCACCGTATCGTCGACCAGCATCGCCTCGTCTGCTTGCGGCCAGGTCGAGGTAGTGATCAGACCGTCGCCGCCTTGCGCGGTCCAGATTTCCTCTGCCAGGTGGGGCGTCATCGGGGCGATTAACTGGGCCAGCGTCATGATCGCTTCGCGCTGTGCGGCTTTGCCCGCCTTGGATTTCTGCAACGTCGCGGTAAAGGCATAAAGCTTGGCAATCGCGGCGTTGAAGCCAAAGGATTCCACACCCATCGTGACATCGTGGATGGTCTTGTGCATCGCGCGCAGCAGATCGTCGTCGCCGGTGCCTGCGGCGCTATCGTCCATCTCGGCGATGCGGCTGCTGATGTTCCACACGCGGTTTAGGTGCTTATACGCCGCCTCTGCCCCGGATGCGGTCCATTCGACATCGCGTTCGGGGGGCGAATCGGACAGGACGAACCAGCGGGCTGTATCCGCACCGTAGTTCGCGATGATCCCCAGCGGGTCGACCACGTTTTTCTTCGACTTCGACATCTTGGCCGAAGGGATGATTTCAACCTCTGTCCCATCGGCGAGTTTACCGTCGGTCACATCTTCGGGGAGGTGATAGACGGGGCGGTCATTTGCGTCGCGGGTCTGGTAAATCTCATGTGTTACCATGCCTTGCGTGAACAGCGCGTTAAACGGCTCAATCGCTTTTTCAGGCAGGTGGCCGGTGATCTGCATCGCGCGGGCGAAGAAGCGCGAATACAGCAGGTGCAGGATCGCGTGTTCGATGCCACCGATATATTGGTCCACATTCATCCAGTATTCCGCATCCGCCATATTGGTCGGCGTGTCAGCGCGTGGCGCGGTAAAGCGGGCGAAATACCAAGAGGAATCGACGAATGTGTCCATCGTATCGGTTTCGCGTTTCGCGGGCGCACCGCAAGACGGGCAGGCGCAGTCGCGCCATGTGGGGTGTCGGTCCAACGGATTGCCGGGCGTGTCAAAGCTGACGTCATAGGGCAGCTCGATCGGCAGGTTCTCTTTCTTTTCGGGCACCACGCCGCAGGTGTCGCAATGCACGACCGGGATCGGGCAGCCCCAGTAGCGTTGCCGGGACAGGCCCCAATCGCGCAGGCGGTATTTGGTCACGCCTTGGCCCACGCCCTGCGCTTCGCAGGCGTCGATGGCCGCAATGATCGCCTCTTCGCCGGTTTGCCATTTCTCGCCGGCAAAGCCGCCGTTGTAATACACTTTTTCGGATTTCGCCGGCACGAAGGGCGCGGCGAGCTTTGGGTCCGCGTCCTCGGACGGCAAGAAGGTCGACGTGATCGGCAGCCCGTATTTTGTGGCGAATTCAAAGTCCCGTGCGTCATGGGCGGGGCAGCCAAAGATCGCCCCCGTGCCGTAGTCCATCAGGATGAAGTTCGCGATATAGATGGGCAGTTCCCACGCGGTATCGAAGGGGTGGCGCACACGCAGGCCGGTATCCATCCCCAGCTTTTCGGCAGTCTCGATCGCTTCTTCGGTTGTGCCGCCCTTACGGCATTCGGCACAGAAGGCCGCGATTTCGGGGCTGTCTTTCTCGAGCAGTTTGGCCAGCGGATGATCGGGGGAAATGCCGACAAAGCTTGCGCCAAGCAGGGTGTCGGGGCGTGTGGTGTAGACTTCGATCCGGTCGAAACCTTCCGGCGCGTCGATGGTCGAGAACGCGAATTGCAGACCGCGCGATTTGCCTATCCAGTTCGCCTGCATCAGCTTGACCTTCGCGGGCCAGTTATCAAGCGTGTCCAACGCATCAAGCAGCTCTTCCGAGTGGTCGGAGATTTTAAAGAACCATTGCGTCAGCTCGCGACGTTCCACCAGCGCGCCGGAACGCCAGCCGCGCCCTGCCTCGACCTGTTCGTTGGCCAGAACGGTCATGTCGACCGGATCCCAGTTCACGATGGCGTTCTTGCGATAGACCAGCCCTTCCGACAGGAAATCGAGGAACAGCGCCTGCTGCTGGCCGTAATATTCGGGGTCGCAGGTAGCAAATTCGCGCGACCAGTCGATCGACAACCCCAGCGGTTTCATCTGGTCGCGCATGTCGGCGATGTTGCCATAGGTCCAGTCTTTGGGGTGACCGCCAATGGCCATCGCGGCGTTTTCAGCGGGCATCCCGAAGGCATCCCAGCCCATCGGGTGCAGCACGTTATGCCCCGTCGCGATTTTGTAGCGCGCGATCACGTCGCCCATCGTATAGTTCCGCACGTGCCCCATGTGGATGCGCCCCGACGGATAGGGAAACATCTCAAGCACGTAATACTTTGGCTTGTCGGCGTTGCGTACCGCTTGGAACACATCGTTCTTTTCCCAGGCGGCTTGCCAGCGGGCTTCGATTTCGGCGGGGGAGTAGGAGGGCATCTTGGCGGACCTTATCAACGAAAAACGCCGGGCGAGCGACTAGCGCGTGGCCCGGCGTGATAATGGGGAATAAACGGGTGCGGGCTTAGAATTTGGCGTCGGCAATGCGCATTTCACGCGCACGGCTCAGGATCGCGTCTTCGACCGCGCGAGAGGTTGCTTTGCTGACCGTGCGGCCACCACGGGTTTGCAGCGCGATGTTCAGCGACCGTGCATCAAGCGCGGGATCATCAATCAGGACCGTCGCGCGGTAGGACTGGCTGCCCCCCGGGGGGGTGCCATAGCCGGTCACGATCACGCCGGTATAGGGGTCGATGGATTGCACGGGCAGGAAGTTGAGAACTTCGAGCGACGCGGACCACAGGTATTTGTTGACCGACACGCTGGTGTCATTGTCTTTGCGGTTGAAGATCGCCCAAATGGTGTTGTCTGGGTTTGTCTCGACATAGTTGGGGTTCGTCGGAGACAGCCCGAGGTTCGGGTCGTTGTCGTTGGGCGGGCCGAAGTTCAGGCCACCGCATGCGCCAAGCGCTGAGACCACCACGAGGGCTAGTGTAGATTTGAATACCGAACTGCGCACCATCTCGACCGTCCTTTGCCTGTTTGCGCACAGGTCTATCCAAGCAGGGTTCTGTGGGCAAGCGCAATGTCAGTATATACTAGTGTACAGGGCACCTGTGCATCTGCGTTCTTGGTCCGTCCGTGCATTCTGCGGGGTTGCACAACTGTGACATAGCTGCATCACAGTTTTTTCCAATGATGCCAAGGCTTCCGCGATCCTTGCCAAAACTAGGGCAAACGCTGAAAACACCTCTCATACCTTTACCGGATTCCCCGGTATGGGCATATGAATTCAAACCGAGGGATAACTCATGAAAAAAGTTCTCTTCGCTACAACAGCTCTGGTTGCGACCGCTGGCGTTGCAGCTGCAGACGTTACATTCGGCGGCTACGGCCGTTTTGGTGTTCTGCACCAAGAAACAGCATCGGGCGACGATGAAACCAACGTAACAAGCCGTTTCCGTCTGCAGATCGACGCAACTGCTGAGTCCGACATGGGCGTTACATTCGGTGCACGTGCACGTATCCAGCAGAACAACTCCGACGACAACGTCTCGATCGACGATGGTCCTGACGAGATCGCGGGTAATGAAGACGATTTCCCCGTAGCTAGCGGTCCAGCTGGCACAGGTATTAACGGCGTTCGTTTCTTCGCACGCTCCGGTGGCTTCGAAGTTGGCGTTGGTAACATCTACGGCGCTCTGGAATCCATGCCTGGCATGTACGAAATCGATCTGGGCCTGACCGGTCTGTCGTATGAGTACACTGCATACAACTTCCGCGGCGACGCGTATTCCTCCGGTGGTAACGGCGCAGCCGGCTCCAACGGTGTTGAAGTTCTGTACTCCATGGGCGACCTGAAAGTACACATCTCTGCTTCCGACACAAACGACCGTGTTGCAGGCTACGTTGCGTACACATACAACGGCATCACATTTGCTGCCGCTGCTCAGGACTCCGACTCCGAGTCTGACACTGATTACGCTCTGTCCGTCGTAGGTAACGTTGGCCCTGCCAAAGTTTCCTTGGCATATGCTGACAATGGTGATGACAACGGTCTTACCGACGAAGACGGCAATGGCGACCACTACGCCCTGACCGCGTCCTTCGACATCGGCGCAGCGACAAATCTCGATGTTTACATCGCAGACGCTGACTATTTCGAAGAAACTTCCTACGGTATCGGCGCTCACCATGATCTGGGTGGCGGCGTGTCCCTGCGTGGCGGTATCATCAGCCGCGGCAACGACACAATCCGTGCCGACATGGGTGTTCGTTTCACTTTCTAAGTTGAACGATACAGTCTAAAAGAGGGGCAGGCCGTTGGTCTGCCCCTTTTCTTTTGCGCCAAGCTGTTGTTCTGTGCGCCCTCAACAACAAGGGCCGACTGACATGAGCTTGCACGACATCACATCCCGCATCGCCAAAGCCGAAACCGACGCAGGCCGCGCGCCGGGCAGCGTTGAGCTGATCGCCGTGAGCAAGGTGCAGCCGGACGCGCGCGTTGCGGCGGTGCTGTCGGAAGGTCACCGCTGTTTCGGCGAGAACCGCGTGCAGGAGGCCGAAGGCAAATGGCCCGCTTTCCGGCAGGAGTTTGACGGCGTAAAGCTGCATTTGATTGGCCCGCTTCAAAGCAACAAGGCACGTAGCGCGTTCGAATTATTTGACGTCATTCACACGCTTGACCGCCCCAAACTGGCGCAAACCTTTGCGCGGCTGGCGCAGGAAATGGGGCGCTGTCCTGAGATTTTCGTGCAGGTTAACACGGGCGAAGAGGATCAGAAGGCCGGTGTTCTTCCAGCGGATGCCGACGATTTTATCAAGGAATGTCTGTCACTTGATCTGCCCGTGTGCGGGCTGATGTGCATCCCGCCGGTCGATGAAGAAGCGGCGCTGCATTTCGCGCTGCTGGCCAAGATTGCGGCGCGCAACGGGGTGCGGGATCTGTCGATGGGGATGAGCAGCGATTTTGAAAAGGCCATCGCGCTTGGGGCGACCCATGTGCGCGTCGGCTCCGCCATCTTCGGGGAACGTACCGCAGGCTAGACGATCAACCTGCTGTACCGGGTCAGCCGCACGGCGATCTGGTGCAGATGCGCACGTGAAAAGGCGACGCAGCCTTCGGTGGGATACCCCGGACGACGCTGCTGGTGGATAAAGATCGCCGACCCGCGCCCTGCAACGGCATCGGGCCAGTTCCAATCTGTCAGGATCACCAGATCGTATAGGGGGTCGGCACGGCGCAGAACCTCGTGGCTGTGCGGGTAGGGGGCCTGCACAAGGCTGTTGTAGTCGCCCTGCGTGCCATCATCAGACCAAAGATCACGCGGGCCGATCGGCATCGCCCATGGCACAGGGGCGGGAATGCGGTCGGGACGGTAGAGCATGCCGACAATGCGGTGAATGCCCGCGGGCGTCGCCTTGTCGCCCTCGCGCTTATTGCGGGTGATACCGGTTTTGCCGATGGTGCAGGGGTAAAGTTGCCCCTGAAACCGGACGCCCCGCGGCGTAAGGACCAGATCGTCGGGTGTCACAGAAGGTGCCCGGATTTGGCGGCTTTTGTGGCAAGGTAGGCGTGGTTGTGGCTATTCTCGCCGACCTTGAGAGGGACGCGCTCTGCGACTTTGACGCCGCTTGCCTCCATCATCTCGACCTTGCGGGGGTTGTTGGTCAGCAGGCGCACCGACGAAAACCCCATTGATGTCAGGATGTCCGACCCCAATCGAAAATCCCGTTCATCGTCTTCAAAGCCCAGACGGTGGTTCGCCTCGACCGTGTCAAAGCCTTGATCCTGAAGGGAATAGGCGCGCATCTTGTTGGTCAGCCCGATGCCGCGCCCCTCTTGGTTGAGGTACAGCAACACGCCGTGCCCTTCCTTGCCCATCTGGGTCAGCGCGGCATGCAACTGCGGCCCGCAGTCGCATTTCAGACTGCCCATGATATCGCCGGTAAAGCAGGCCGAATGCAGCCGCGCGAGCACGGGTTTGCTGCGGTCGGGGCGGCCGATTTCGATGGCGTAGTGTTCCTCCCCGCCGTCGTCGGGGCGGAAGATATGCAGACGTCCGGCCTCTGACACCTCCATCGGGAGACGCGCATTGACCACCGGATGCAAGGGGCTGCGCGCGGCAAGGATCGGTTGTGCCGCGCTCAGGTTGATCATCGTCAGGCCGTTTCGCTGGGCGAACTGACCTGCATCCGCAAGGTCGAGTATCACCGCAGCGGGCAGCAGGCGCGCTGACTTGATCAGATCAATCGCCAAGCCGTGCGGCGTCGCATCGCCCCCACGTGCGCAGGCCAGCGGACCTTTCAGGGGGCTGCGCAGATCGTCCGCCGGATCCGCGATGGATTTCACCCATCGCAACGTGGCGTCCCGTGGCAGGAGGACGCGCGCAAAGCTGCCATCGTAGGCGCGCGCTTTCAGGGTTTCGGCGCGCCGGGCGCTGATCACTAACACCGGTTCGCCACCCATGGCCAGCAGCCCGGTCAACCGCGCGGGCGTCAGCGTTTCGGCAGCCATAACCAGAACCGGCCGCGATCCCGCAAGTACAATGGGAACGCCCAAACGCAGGTCCGCACGGGCGCGTGCCAGTTGCTCGGTTATATCGGGCCCAAAAACCATGATTTGAAATCTTTCATGTTATGTTGTCACATTTCTTACTGCAGAAACCGGCGGATTGAAACATTGCGCGACAATTTCGCACGGTCGTGTGATCAAACACCTGCTACTCTTGCACGCACGGCTTTGTGAACACATCTAAAGTAAAGTTGTAGAGGATGAGTTGATATGGCCCAGCTGAAGAAAATCTTGCTCGTAGATGATGACGACGACCTGCGCGACGCGCTGAGCGAGCAATTATTGCTGACCGAAGACTTTGATGTATTCGAAGCAGGCAATGGCGCAGACGCCAAAACCCGCGCCGCCGAAGCCTTGTATGATCTGGTCATTCTGGATGTTGGGCTGCCGGACATCGACGGGCGTGACCTGTGTCGCGACCTGCGTACCCAGGGCGTGAAAAGCCCGATTCTGATGCTGACGGGGCATGACAGTGACGCGGATACGATCATGGGTCTTGATGCGGGCGCGAATGATTACGTCACCAAACCGTTCAAATTTCCCGTTCTCTTGGCGCGCATCCGGGCACAGCTGCGCCAGCACGAACAATCCGAAGAGGCGATTTTCCAGCTTGGGCCCTATACGTTCAAGCCGTCGGCCAAGTTGCTGATCACCGAAGACGACAAGAAAATCAGGCTGACCGAAAAAGAGACGAATATTCTCAAGTTTCTATACCGTGCTGCCGCGGGCGTCGTCCCGCGCGACACGCTTTTGCACGAGGTCTGGGGCTATAACGCCGGTGTCACGACGCACACGTTGGAAACCCACATCTACCGTCTGCGCCAGAAGATCGAGCCTGATCCTTCGAACGCAAGAATTTTGCTAACTGAATCAGGTGGATACAGAATTATTTCATAATTTTGGAACCCAATCGGGCGCCACTGGTTATTCCTGCGAGAGACGGGGTTTTCATGACCCGTCGATCGGTTTGAACCCGAAGTTTGTATCCGGGAAATGATACATACCTCCCTGTTGGACTAGGCCGGGCCCTTGTGCCCGGTCTTTTTTTGTCCGCAGCCCGGAAGTCCCGGGAATTCGGCATGGTGGACGCTGCGCATTTCGCGGTAGGGTGCGCGCGATCTGACCCAAGGGAGCTGCCTCATGCCTTTCACGCTGGCCACATGGAATATCAACTCTGTCCGGTTGCGCGAACCGATTGTGCTCAAGCTGCTGGCTGAACATGGGCCAGATGTGCTGTGTTTGCAGGAATGCAAAAGCCCGGTCGACAAAATCCCCACCGCGGCCTTCATCGAAGCGGGCTACACCCACATGGTGGCGCGAGGGCAAAAAGGATACAATGGTGTGGCAATCCTGTCGCGTTTGCCCTTGGTGGATGCCGGTGATCAGGACTTTGCGACGCTGGGCCACGCGCGCCATGTCGCGGCAAAGCTCGAAAACGGGGTGACGGTGCATAACTTCTATGTGCCCGCTGGCGGCGACGTGCCCGACCGCGAGGTGAACGAGAAGTTTGGCCAGAAGCTCGATTATCTGGCGGACATGCGCGACTGGTTCCACGGCGACAAACCCGAGAAATCCATTCTGGTAGGCGACCTGAACATCGCACCGCGCGAGGATGACGTCTGGGATCACAAGAAGCTGCTCAAGGTGGTAAGCCACACACCGATAGAGGTCGAAAAGCTTGCCGAGACGCAGGACGCCGGTGGTTTTGTTGACGTAACGCGGCAGGATATCCCGCAAGGCAACCTGTACAGCTGGTGGTCTTACCGCGCCAAGGATTGGGATGCGGCAGACAAGGGCCGCCGGTTGGATCACGTCTGGGCAACGCCCGATATCTCGGGCGCGGCACATTCCAGCCGCGTGTTGCGCGACGCCCGTGGTTGGGAAAAGCCCAGCGACCACGCCCCGGTCTTTGCGACATTCGACCTTTGAAATAGACAGACGCGCCCTCATATAAAGGGCAACCCCAAGCGAGGATTTTGATATGATGGATTTGAACCTTTCCCCCGCCGGTGCCGGTGATGCCGATCTGATCAAAGACACGAGCGAAGCGACTTTCATGGCCGATGTTGTCGAGGCATCGCAAACGGTGCCGGTGATTGTCGATTTCTGGGCCCCGTGGTGCGGCCCGTGTAAGACCCTTGGCCCGATGCTTGAAGACGCGGTGCGCGCGGCCAAAGGCGCGGTCAAGATGGTCAAGATCAACGTTGACGAGGCCCAACAGATCGCAGGCCAGTTGCAGATCCAGTCGATCCCGACGGTTTATGCTTTCTTCAAGGGCCAGCCGGTTGACGGGTTTCAGGGGGCCCTGCCACAGTCCGAGATCAAGGCGTTCATCGACCGCGTGATCAAAGCGGGCGGCGGCTCTGCCCCCGGTGAAGAGCTGTCAGAGGCCGTGGCCGCCGCAGATGACATGCTGGCCGAAGGGGCGGCGCAGGACGCGCTGGACACTTTTGCCGCGATCCTGGGCGAAGACCCGAACCACGCCGGTGCTTATGGCGGGATGGTGCGTGCCTATATCGCGCTGGATCAGCTTGATCAGGCCGAAGCGCATCTGAACGGCGCACCCATCGAAATCTCGAAAGCGCCCGAGCTTGAGGCCGCGCATGCGCAGCTTCAACTGGCACGACAGGCAGCCGATGCGGGCCCTGTGGCAGAGCTTCAGGCGGCGGTGGATGCCAATCCTGATGACATGCAGGCACGTTTCGATCTGGCGCAGGCGCTGTATGCGCATGGCGACACGCAAGCCGCTGTGGACCAACTGCTGACGCTTTTCGGCAAGGATCGTGAATGGAATGACGGCGCCGCCAAGACGCAATTGTTTACCATTTTCGAGGCGTTGAAACCCAACGATCCGATTGCCCTGAATGGTCGTCGTAAACTTAGCTCTATGATATTTGCATAAGGCTGTGCGCGCCCTAGGTAAGCTTACATGATACAGCAATCGGACCTGCCAGACACAATCGCGATCTTCCCGTTGTCGGGCGCATTGCTGCTGCCGCGCTCGCGGTTGCCGCTGCATATCTTTGAACCGCGCTATCTGCAGATGATCGAAGACAGTCTGAAAACGTCGGGACGGCTGATCGGCATGGTGCAGCCCAATGTGGTGCCGGGGCGCGACGGTCCGGGGCTGCAAACCATCGGCTGCGCAGGGCGGATCACCCAGTTCTCCGAGACAGAGGACGGGCGCTATATGATCACCCTCGCGGGGATCTCGCGTTTTCGGGTGGTGAAAGAGGTCGATGGCTTCGCGCCCTACCGCCGTTGCGATGTCAACTGGGACGGGTTTGAACGCGATCTTGGCAAGGATGAACAGGACAGCAGTTTCGACCGCGATAATTTCCTGAACACGCTTGGCCGTTACTTCGACGCGCGAAACCTGTCGGCAGATTGGGATACGTTGCAAGAGGCCGACGATGAACTGTTGATCAATTCACTGTCGATGATGCTGGATCTTGATTGCGAAGACAAACAGGCCTTGCTCGAGGCACCATCCCTCTCTACCCGACGCGAGACGTTGCTGACGTTGATCGAATACACCCTGCGGGGTGGCCAAGAAGGGGAGATGATGAATTGAACGCCGAAGAGATACCATTCGACCGCCGCATGCTAGAGGCACTGATTTGCCCCCGCACGCAGATGCGCCTGACCTATGACGCCGACAAGCAAGAGCTGATCTCGGACGCGGCCGGTCTTGCCTATCCGATCCGCAACGGTATCCCCGTGATGCTGGTGGACGAAGCGCGGATTATCGACTGACACGGCGGGGGCGGATAGCGCCCTAAAGCGCCTTACCCTGCATCAGACGGGGCAGGGTGCCCGTCAGACCCGCCGCCTCGCGCATGAAACCGCGACGGGCATCGGGCAGGGCGTTAATTGCCGCCATCCCCACATCACGTGCAAGACGCAGCAGCGGGTTATCGTTGGAAAACAACCGGTTGAAGCTGTCCGTCGCCAATGCCAGCGCGGTGTTATCAAAGCGACGCCACAGCTGATATTGCTCAAGCACCGTGGTGCTGCCGACATCTTGCCCGCGCCGTTGCGCATCAGCGATCACCTCTGCCAGCGCGGCGACATCGCGCA
This sequence comes from Sulfitobacter sp. PM12, assembly GCF_045586035.1. Classification (NCBI taxonomy): domain Bacteria; kingdom Pseudomonadati; phylum Pseudomonadota; class Alphaproteobacteria; order Rhodobacterales; family Roseobacteraceae; genus Sulfitobacter; species Sulfitobacter sp. PM12. The sequence continues at coordinate 151,899 of NZ_CP151529.1, read as the reverse complement.
TGCCGGCGTTCAACCCCTGACCGGCAATCGGGTGCACCCCATGTGCGGCATCCCCCAGCAGCGCGACACGCGGTGCCACCATCGAATGCGCCAGCGACAGGCTCAGCGGGTAAGTGTACCGCGCACCGGCAAGGGAAATCTCGCCCAGAAAATCACCAAAGCGAGGGCGAAGCACGTCGAGGTATCCCTCATCCGGCAGCGCGTGGATATGCGCTGCGTTGGCGGCGGTCTCGCTCCAGACGATGGAGGACCGGTTTTCGGTCAGCGGCAGGATCGCCAGCGGACCGGGGGGCATAAAGAACTGATGCGCGACCCCGTGATGCGGCTTTTCATGGGCGATGGCGCAGACCAGCGCGGTTTGCGCATAATCCCAGCCGATGCGTTTGATCCCCGCCCGCGTAGCGGTGCCCGAGGCGCGACCATCCGCGCCGACAACCAGACGCGTGCGCAGGGTCTTGCCGCCTTCCAGTGTCAGGGTGACGCCCGCCGGGGCGGCCTCTTGCGCGATGACCGTTTCGCCGTCCAGCCGCGCGATGCGGGCCTCAGCGCTCACCGCCTCTGCCAAGGCGCGGCGCAGGTGGCGGTCCTCGACCATATGGCCCATCGGCCCTTCTTCGATCTCTGCGTGATCGAAATGCATGAAGAAAGGGGAGGGGCCTTCGCCCGCGCGCCCGTCCGTCACTTTGATCTCGAGCATCGGTTGCGCGTGGGATTTCACATTATCCCAGATGCCGAGCGCCCCGAGCATCCGTGTCGAGGTCAACGCCAGCGCATAGGATCGCCCGTCAAACGCCGCATCTTCCCGCGTGGCAGCGGGCAGCCTGTCGATCAACGTGACCCGCAGCCCGATCTGCGCCAAAGCCAAGGCAAGTGTCGGGCCATTCAGCCCACCACCGACGATTGCGATATCTGTATCAAAATCCATAGCTTTAGATATGGGCGTGCAGCAGGGATTGTCCATGCGCGCTGGCGTCGCTACCGTCCCTTTTCCAAAGCATTATTCGAGGAAGCAACATGCAAGAGTGGTTAACCATGACAGCCGCAGATCTGGGACGGGGCATCGGGGACGGCCAGATCGACCCTGTTGTGCTGTGCCAGACCTATCTTGACGCGATCGACGCCCACCCCCTGCGGGATCGCATCTATGCCCGCGTGACCGCCGAACGGGCCTTGGCCGAGGCCGGTGCCGCGCGGGATCGCGCGCGCGCGGGCCAGCGTTTGTCGCCACTGGACGGGGTGCCGATCAGCTGGAAAGACCTATTCGACACCGCCGGCATCGCGACAGAGGCGGGCAGCGCCCTGCTGAAAGACCGCGTGCCGGACCGCGACGCGCGCGTGTTGGCAAATGCCACCGCGATGGGGTTGGTCTGTCTGGGCAAGACCCATATGAGCGAGCTGGCGTTTTCGGGGCTCGGATATAACCCCAGCACCGCCACCCCCCCTTGCGTGAACGATGAAGGTGCCGTGTCGGGCGGTTCATCGTCCGGGGCTGCGGCTTCTGTCGCTTTCGGTCTGGCAGCGGCGGCGATCGGGTCGGATACTGGCGGATCGGTGCGGGTGCCTGCCGCGTGGAACGATCTTGTGGGGCTGAAAACCACCTCGGGCCGTGTGTCGCTTGAGGGGACCGTGCCGCTGGCGGCCAAGTTCGACACAGTGGGCCCGCTTTGCCGCTCGGTCGAGGATGCGAGCCTGTTGTTGGCGCTCACCGAAGGGTCCAGGCCGATGGACATGGGCAGCACCGACATCGAAGGGCGTCGCTTTGCGATCCTGCGCACGGTGGCATTCGACGATATTGAAGACGCCCCCGCGGCGGCTTTCGACGATGCCGTCGCGCGGCTAAAGGAAGCGGGGGCGGTGATCGAGGACATCGATTTCGACCCTATCAAAGAGGCGATGCCGCTGAGCGGGTGCCTTTACACCGCCGAAGCCTACGGCCTGTGGCGCGACGTGATCGAGGCGAACCCGGATGCGATGTACGGCGAAATCCTTGAAAGGTTCCGTCTGGGTAAATCCCACTCCGGCCCCGATTATGTGGCAGCCTGGGCCAAGATCGACCAGATCCGCGCGGCCTATGTGAAAGCTGTGGCGGGCTATGATGCGGTGCTGATCCCCACCGCACCGCTGCTACCCCCCAAGCTGGACCGGCTGGAAACCGAGCATGACTATTACGTCTCGGCCAACCTCATGACCCTGCGCAACACGCGTATCGGGAATCTTATGGGGCTGGCGGCGGTGACCCTGCCCACGGGCACCCCATCCTGCGGGATCATGCTGATGGGCCAGCCCTTTGGCGAAGAGCACCTGCTGCGCATTGCCGCAGCCGCCGAAGAGGCATTGGCCTAAATGACACAAACCTTGCCCTGCGTCCTGCAATGTCTGGACGCGGGGCAAGCCCTTGGGTACTCTGGAACAAACGGGGCGTGAATGATCCCGAACCCGAGGCAGTGAAATGATGTACCCCGAGCGGTTTTCGAACCTTCCGGCCCACGCGTGGCCGCGCCTGCGCGCATTGCTTGATGCGCATGAAGGCGGTGGCACGCCGATCCACATGACGATTGGCGAGCCGAAACATGCTTTTCCGGCATGGGTCACCGATGTGATCGCTGAAAATGCTGCCGGATTTAACAGCTACCCGGCCAACGACGGCACGCCCCGGTTACGCGGCGCGATTGCCGGATGGATCAAGCGGCGCTACGGTGTGGAGGTGGATGCAGACACGCAGGTGATGCCGCTGAACGGCACCCGCGAAGGGCTGTATAACGCCGTCATGGCCACCTGTCCCGAGACCAAGAATGGCCGCAAGCCTGCCATTCTGATGCCGAACCCGTTCTACCAGGTCTATATGATCGCCGCGATTTCCGGTGCCGCTGATCCGGTGATGGTGCCTGCCACGCGCGAAACAGGGCATCTGCCCGATTTTACCAGCCTGCCCGAAGATGTGCTGAACCGGACCACTGCGGCCTATATCTGCTCGCCCGCCAACCCGCAGGGGGCCGTGGCCACCCGTGCGTATTGGACCGATCTGATCGCGTTGGCAGAAAAATACGATTTCAAGATTTTCGCGGATGAATGCTATTCAGAGATCTACCGCGACACGCCGCCCGTCGGGGCGCTACAAGTGGCGCAAGAGGTCGGGGCCGATCCGGATCGTGTGGTGATTTTCCATTCGCTGTCGAAACGGTCGAACCTGCCCGGGCTGCGGTCCGGCTTTGTCGCGTCGGGTGCCAATACCATGCGCGAGATCAAGCAGCTGCGGAACTATGCCGGTGCACCGCTGCCGTTACCGTTGCAAGCGGCGTCGGCTGCGGTCTGGGACGACGAAGCCCATGTGGCCGAGAACCGCGCGCTTTACATCGAGAAATACGAGATCGCCGACCGTATTCTCGGCAACGTCCCCGGGTACCAGAGCCCCGAGGCAGGGTTCTTTTTGTGGCTGCCGGTGGAAGATGACGAAGCTGCGGCGCTGAAACTCTGGCGTGAAACCGGCGTGCGGGTGCTGCCGGGCGGCTATCTGGCGCAAAGCGTGAACGGCGAAAACCCCGGGAAACACTATATTCGGGTGGCGATGGTCGCCCCAAAAGAAGAGACAACGCGCGGGATCGAAGCGATCCGCCGCTGTCTCTATCCAGAATAAGACGAGGGATCAGAGCAATGGCATATCAGACACGTGGGCGCGACCCTTTGCTAGACACCAACATGGCCGAAGCGATCGAAAAACGCGGCAAGGAACTGCTGGGCCTCGGGCTTATCGCCCTAGGCCTTATGGCCGCCATGATGATCGGCAGCTACACCCCTGACGATCCCAACTTTATGGTGTCCACCGATGCGCCGGTGCAGAACTGGCTGGGGCGCATGGGCGCGTCGTTGGCCGCGCCTTTGTTCATGATCGTGGGCTGGGGCGCGTGGTCTGTCGCGGCAATCCTGCTGGCCTGGGGCGCACGCTTTGCCCTGCACCGCGGCGAGGAGCGCGCCGTAGGCCGTTTGATCTTTGCCCCGATTGCCGTCGCCTTGTGTTCGATCTACGGGGCAACGCTGACGCCGGATGCGGCTTGGCTGCAAACCCATAGCTTTGGTCTGGGCGGGCTTTTTGGCGACACGGTCATGGGCGTGATCCTGACCGTCCTGCCGATCGGGTCGACCTTTACGATTAAGCTGATGTCGCTGTTGATGGGCGTGGCGATCCTTGCCTTTGGTGCCTTTGTTGTCGGCTTCACCCGACTTGAACTGCAACGTTTGTTCCGCTTCATGCTGGTCGGGCTGATCATGGCTTATGCCGGATTGATGACCCTTCTGGGGCGTGGTGCATCGGGGGCGGTTGCGGCCGCGCAGGGCATTCAGGCCCGCCAGCTTGAACGCCGCGAACGCAACCGGATCGAGGCCGAGGAGAACGCGCAATTCGCGGCCAGCCAAGGATACTATGACGACGAACTGGCCTATAGCGACGCGCCTGCACCTGCGCCAAAAACCGGCCTCCTGTCGAAAATGCCGACGCTGGTCAAACGCGCCGACCCGCTGCCCGAACCTGAATTGGTCGAGACATGGGCTGAACCCCAACTGGACGAGGCCCCCAGCAGCGACCGTATCAAATCCAAGATCGCCGATGTGATCAAAAGCCGCGTGCGCACTGGCGGGGCTGTGCATACGGCCACCACCGCCCCCTTGACCCGTGGTCGCGGCCGCGGCCCTGATCCGCTGCTGCTGGATACCACCGCCCGTGGTGCCCGCCGCGAAGAGCCGCCATTGACCGGTGCGCCGGCCCCCTCCCCTACTCGGGCGGAGCCTCCTTTAACCGCAAGCCGTGCGCCTTTGGTCGCGGAGCGCCCCGTGCTTGAACTAACCCCCTCCGAACCGGATCACGACGCGGATATGGCGGTTCTGGATGATGAACCGATGACCGACAGCCACCTGCCACTGCAAGAGGCAGAGCGGGAACCGGCCATGCAGATCCCCGTGGCTCAGCCGCGCAAGGTGGTGCAGCCGCAGATGCGCAAGCCGGTGCAGCCCAGCAAACAGGCTCAGGCCGAGGCACAGCCTGCGTTAACCTTTGAAGACACGCACCCCGGATTTGAACTGCCGCCGCTGAACCTGCTGGAAAGCCCGGATAATGTAGAACGCCTGCACCTGAGCGACGACGCGCTGGAAGAGAACGCGCGCATGCTGGAAAACGTGCTGGACGACTATGGCGTGAAGGGTGAAATCGTCGCCGTCCGTCCGGGCCCCGTTGTCACCATGTACGAGCTGGAACCGGCACCGGGCCTCAAGGCGAGCCGTGTGATCGGACTGGCGGACGATATCGCGCGCTCCATGGCGGCATTGTCGGCGCGTGTGTCTACCGTGCCGGGGCGCAGCGTGATCGGCATCGAACTACCTAACGAGAACCGCGAGAAAGTTGTGCTGCGCGAAATCCTCGCCGCGCGTGATTTCGGCGACAGCACCATGCGCCTGCCGCTGGCCTTGGGCAAAGACATTGGCGGTGATCCTGTGGTCGCGAACCTTGCCAAGATGCCTCACCTGCTGATCGCGGGGACCACCGGTTCGGGTAAATCCGTTGCGATCAACACAATGATCCTGTCGCTGCTCTACAAGCTGACGCCGGAAGAATGCCGGATGATCATGATCGACCCCAAGATGCTGGAGCTGTCGGTCTATGACGGCATCCCGCATCTGCTGTCCCCCGTTGTGACCGACCCGAAAAAGGCCGTTGTCGCGCTGAAGTGGACCGTGGGCGAGATGGAAGAGCGCTATCGCAAGATGTCCAAGATGGGCGTGCGCAACATCGAAGGCTATAACGGTCGCGTCCGCGAGGCCCTGGCCAAGGGAGAGATGTTCAGCCGCACCGTCCAGACCGGCTTTGACGAGGATACGGGCGAGCCGATCTTCGAGACGGATGAATTCAAGCCCGAAGCGCTGCCCTATATCGTCGTGATCGTGGACGAGATGGCCGACCTGATGATGGTCGCAGGCAAAGAGATCGAAGCCTGCATCCAGCGTCTGGCACAGATGGCGCGGGCCTCGGGTATTCACCTGATCATGGCGACACAGCGTCCTTCGGTCGATGTCATCACCGGCACGATCAAGGCGAACTTCCCGACGCGGATTTCCTTCCAGGTGACCTCCAAGATCGACAGCCGCACGATCCTGGGCGAGATGGGGGCCGAACAGCTCCTTGGCATGGGTGACATGCTCTATATGGCGGGCGGGTCCAAGATCGTGCGCTGCCACGGTCCCTTTGTCAGCGACGAAGAGGTCGAAGAGATCGTGAACCACCTCAAGGCCTATGGTGAACCTGATTATGTGTCGGGTGTGGTCGAAGGGCCATCCGATGACCAAGAGGGGAACATCGACGCGGTTCTGGGTCTGGGCGGCAATACCGACAGCGAAGACGCGCAATATGACACGGCCGTTGCGATCGTGGCAAAAGACCGCAAATGTTCGACATCCTACATCCAGCGGAAACTGGGCATCGGCTATAACAAAGCCGCGCGTCTGGTTGAACAGATGGAGGACGCGGGCCTTGTTTCGCCTGCCAACCACGTGGGCAAGCGCGAGATCCTGATACCAGAGCAGGGGTAGCGCGCAAAATTAATCGGAACGTCATTGCGACGCCGGGGGTTGGCTTGGGAACAGGCCAGCCCCTTTTGCATTTCGGGCGTGTTAGGCGATATCCTGCTGCGTGATATCGTATATCATGACGCGAAGCCCTATGTCGAAGGCAAGGCACTGGAATAAGAATAGGAAGACTATGATGCGTTTTGTTACCACCACCGTTCTGGCCATTGGTCTGGGGTTGGCAGCTGTGATGCCCGCCGCCGCCGACAAACTGCCGCTGAACGCGATTTCCGGCTATCTTAACGATCTGAAAACCGCCAAGGGCGAATTTACCCAGATCAACGACGACGGCTCGATCAGCACCGGCACGATCTACATCAAACGTCCGGGCAAAGTGCGCTTTGAATACAACGCACCGGATTCGGGGATTGTCGTGGCGGGCAGCAATACGGTTGTGATCTACGACAAGAAATCCAACCAACCGGCAGAGACATACCCGCTGTCCAAAACGCCGCTGTCGATCATTCTGGCCGCGAATGTGAACCTGGGGCAGGCCAAGATGGTGACGGGGCATAACTATGACGGCACCGCGACCACCGTGCGCGCCCAAGACCCCGCGCATCCTGAATATGGCAATATCGAGCTGAAGTTCACCGGCAACCCGGTCGAGCTGCGCCAGTGGATCATCAACGACGGCAACGGCACCAAGACCACCGTGGTTCTGGGCGACCTGCAGAAGGGCGGCAGCCTGCCCAACAAACTGTTTGACGTCGGCAGCCCCGGGCAAGTGAACCGCTAAGGTAAAAGGGCCCCGAACATACGTTCGGGGCCCTTTCTTTATCCGGTGTGGGTCAGCTTACCAACGTGACAGGCGACACCCTGCAATCTGCTGCTGATACATATCGGAGCGCGCACGCACCTTGCGGGCCACGGCGACCAGCCAGGGTTTCGAATTATAGCTTTGGCGCGCATAGCCTGTGTTGCCTTCGTGATAGGCCAGATACTGGTTTTCCGCGTCATGCAGGGGGATGCCGTTCTTGTCGCGGCTCTTGTTCATGTACCACCCCATGAAATCCGACGCGTCGTTGATCCGGTCGCGCTTGGCGCGGAAACCGCCAGCTTCGGCCAGATATTCATCCCATGTCGCATCAAGCGCCTGGCTGTAGCCAAAGGCGCTGGACTGGCGGCCCATGGGGATCACGCCGATGACATAGCGGAACGGCGTACGGGCGTCCGCGATGAATTTGCTTTCCTGATGGATCGTCGCCATTTGCACATGGACAGGCACGCCCCAACGGCGTTCAGCTGCACGGAATGCGCGGTAATATTCTGGGCGCTCTTTGAGAATCGCACATGCGTTATCAAGGTCTCGTGGGGCACTGGTCGGACCGCCACTACATGATGCCAAAAGCACAGCAATTATCAGGGCGCAAAAGGTTCTGCTCATCGGCCTCTCGCTTTTATCGTGTTTTTATTACATTTAGTTTATCAGATTGCCCTGCCGACGCCCACCAGAAATTACAGCAGAAACCCCAGCATAAGCGGTAAAGCGGCAACCGATAGCACGGTAGAGACGACAACCAGCCCCGCGACAGACTGCGCATCCGCACCGTATTTCTCTGCCAGCAGGTAGGATGTCACCGCCACCGGTGTCGCAACCTGCAAGACCAGCACGCCAAACGCGATTTTATCAAGGTCAAAGAACCAGCCCGCCAAGGCGGCGATGCCGATGCAGATCGCAAGCTTGATCAGCGACAACACCACTGCGCGCCCGATCCCGCCGGGGGACAGCCGTGCCACGGCAACGCCCAATGTGATCAGCATAATCGGGATCGCCATCTGACCGAGCAGGGACAGCGTATTGGTCAGAAACACCGGCGTTTCCCAGCCTTGCACCAGAAACAATGCGCCCAATGCCGTGCCCCAGACCAGCGGTTCACGGATGACCTTGCCAAAGGAGCCAGAGCCCGCGACCAGCCAGATGCCAAAGGTGAACGACCATATGGCCATAATGGCAAAGACCACAACGGCATAACCCAACCCCGTGTCGCCAAAGGCAAAAAGCGCGAGCGGCAGACCCAGATTGCCGGTATTCCCGAAGATCATCGGGGCCAGATACGTCCGCCGGTTCAACCCGAACACGCGCACGATCACCGCAGCCAGCAGCGTCACCCCGCCATAGGCCGCCACTGTCGCCAGTGACAAAGCGCTCAGCGCGGCGGGGTCGATCTGCGTTGTCATCAGCGACACGAAAATCAGACAGGGCACCGATAGGGTCATCGCCAGCTGGGTCACAAACTGGATGCGATACTCGAACCCCAGCTTTACCCAGGCAAAGCCGATCCCCGCGAGCAGGAACACAGGAGCCACAATTTCAAGCACTGTCAGGACGAGGTTCACAAACTGTTTCCTTGGTTGCGCGTCGCAGGATTGGACAAAAGCCCCTTGAAGGGACTACGAACGAACGGTAGGTGCACCGATGTTATGATAAGAACGCGCGCGAAATACCACTTGGGCCAGATCGTCCGGCACAAAAAACATCCCTTCCGAGGGGTGATTTTTGACGTGGACCCCGAATTTGCCAATACCGAAGAATGGTACGAGGCTATTCCGGAAGACAGCCGCCCCGAGAAAGACCAGCCCTATTATCACCTGCTGGCCGAAAACGAACAAAGCTATTACGTGGCCTATGTGTCCGAGCAGAACCTCGTGGCCGATTACTCGGGCGAACCTGTGGACCATCCCGATATCCCCGACCTCTTCGGCCCGTTCACCGATGGGGCCTATCCGCTGCACTTCCAGCTGAACTGAGGCAAAGCGTGGGTGACCCGCGCCCTGCATCCTTGTTCAATAGCCCAGGGCACAGCCATCCTTGCGTGCGTCGCTCGCCCCCTCCAGCAAACCGTTGTCATGCAGCTGGATCGCCTGCGCGCCGCCGATGGCTGTGGCCGGAATTTCGACCTTATGCCCCATCTCGGCCAGCTCGGCACGGACCGCATCGCTATAGCCGCGTTCGACCTTGAGGATGCCATTATCGGAAAACGCGCGGGGGGCGTCGATGGCGGCCTGAGGGTCTAGCCCGAAATCCGTCAGGTTAGAGACAAACCGCGCGTGGCCATTGGGCTGGTAGGCCCCGCCCATCACGCCAAACGGCATGATCACCTTACCGTCGCGTTTGATCATCCCCGGAATGATCGTATGCATCGGCCGCTTGCCGCCCTTCAGCTCGTTCGCGTGCCCTTGGTCAAGGGTGAAACCAGCACCGCGGTTCTGCAGCAGGATACCGAATTTATCCGACGCGATGCCCGACCCGAAACCGTGGAAGATCGAATAGATCAACGACACGGACATCCCATCCTTGTCCACCACGGTGATATAGATCGTATCCTTATGCACCGCCTCTGACAGGGCGACGGGGTCGGGCATGGCTTTCTTCGGGTCGATCAACGCCGCCAGCTCCTGCGCCGTTTCGGGCGCAAGCATATGGGCCAGACGTGCGGTATGGTCCGGGTCCGCCAGAAAACGATTGCGCGCATCGTACGCCAGCTTGGCGGTTTCCGCCTCGATATGCACACGCTCCGCGCCCCAAGGATCCATGGATGCAATGTCGAAATGCGACAGCATGTTCATCATTAACAGTGCCGTGGCCCCCTGACCGTTCGGCGCATGTTCCAGCACCTCAACGCCCTGATAAGTGGAGGCAAGGGGCTCACCGGGGGTGCAAGCGGTGGCGGCGAAATCCTCTGCCGTGTGCTTGCCCCCGATCGCATTGAGAGAGGCGACGATATCTTCGGCCACCTCACCGGAATAGAAGGCATCGCGCCCGTCCTTGGCGATGCGACGCAGGACTTCGGCCTGACCGGGGGCGCGGAAGATGTCGCCGGTCTTTGGGGCCTTGCCGCCGGTCAGATAGAAATCGCGTGCGGCCCCCTGCAAGGTGCCCGCATCATTACCCCAATCAAAGGCGACACGTGCCGCGACGGGCACGCCTTCTTCGGCATAGCGGATCGCAGGGGCAAGAAGCGTGTCCAGACCCATAGTGCCGATGGTGTCGGACAGGTGGCAAAACGCGTCGATCGCGCCGGGAATGGTCACGGCATGGGCGCTGCGCAGCGGTACCGTCTTTTCACCAGCGTCGCGCAAATGGGCGGCATCCAACGCTGCAGGGGCGCGGCCCGATCCGTTCAGCGCGTGCACCTCGTCGCTGCCCGCTGGCGAATACAGCACAAAGCAATCCCCACCGATCCCCGTCATCTGCGGCTCGCAAATCCCCAGCAGCACGGCACCGGCAATCGCGGCATCCATCGCGTTGCCGCCCCGCTCAAGAATATCGACAGCGGTCTTTGCGGCCAAAGGATGGGACGTGGCACACATGCCATTGCTCGCCAGAACGGGGGATCGTCCGGGAAGGTGAAAGTCGCGCATGTCATTGGCCTCAGGTTGCTGTCATCGGGCTGAACGTAGCGCGGTGCAGGACGGGCGGGCAATCACTAAAGGGCAGTTGGGCACTTAAAGGGGAGCTGGGTACATAAAGGGGGATTGGGCACAGCAAATGTGCCTCGGCGTTGCGTACTGGGTGGGGGCTATTAAAACGCAACGCCGAGGGAAGCCATATGCAGCTACAGAACCGACGTTGCCCGCAAAGCTGGGCGGAATTATGAAACCTTTGAGGCGCTATTGCGAAGCGTTGCTTCAAGCTGCCCCAAAGGTGACCAACACCTAACCCTTTGCGGCAAAGGCCCCCCTAGTGGCGGCCCCCCGTACCCAGCTTATCCCGCGGCAAGCGGAATGCGCAGCGCCAGCAGGTTCATATCACCGGTGCGCGAATATTCCAGCTCGCAGCTCAGCAACCGGATCAGGCTCCAGCCGAATCCCCCTTCGGGCAACTCGCCTGCAAGTTTCAGCACATCGAATGCTTCACCCAGGGGTAGGGTGAACCCCGGCATCGGTTTGCCCAGATCGGTGATGCGAAACCGCAAGTCATCAGGCGCATAGGCCCCGCGCACCCCGATTAACCCCGCTTGGGGCAATCCGGCATAGGCGTGTTCGACCACGTTATTCAACGTCTCGGCCAGCACCAGTTCCACAATCTCGAGATTTTCTTGCGATAGCCCCCGATCGGCCAGTTCTGTGCGGATATGTCCAAGGGCCGCGCGTACCGCATCGGCAGAGGCTTCCAACGTCACCTCGAACCCATAGGGGGTATCCGCCTGACCCACTGTGCCTTCGTTCCGGTTCGGGGCGCTCATGCGGGCACCTGCGCGGCCAATGCGGCGTCCAAGGTGGGGAAAAGGGGAAAAACGCTGTCCATCCGCGTCAATCGGAACACCCGATCAACCGAGGGCGTCAGCCCCGCCAGCGTCAGGCTGCGGTCCGGCAACAGAAGTTTCAATGTCGCCACCACGGCGCCAAGCCCGCTGGAATCAATAAAGGTCACCTGCCCCAGATCCAGAATAACCACAGGTGGCCCATCTTCGATCATATCCCGCATGGCTTCTTTAAAGGCGCGGGCAACGGCGGCATCAATACGGTCTTCCATCACGGATATGATTTGCAGCTGCCCTTCTGTTCTGGTTGAGAGTTTCATATGGTCATCTCCAAGGTGTCCCGGACGCCAGAAGACATAGCGCCGATACCTTACCAAAAGATGATCATTTCCCGGGGAGGGGACGAAATGGAAAAAGTCGTGATAGCAGGGGCTGCGCGGACGCCGATGGGCGGGTTTCAGGGGGCTTTTGCCGATCTGACCGCGGCCGATCTGGGGGGGCATGCGATCAAGGCGGCGCTGGACGGTGCCGGCACCGATACCGTGGACGAGGTGCTGATGGGCTGTGTGTTGCCCGCAGGGCAGGGCCAAGCCCCCGCGCGTCAGGCCGGCTTCAAGGCAGGTCTGGGCGAAGAGGTGCCGGCGACAACACTGAACAAGATGTGCGGCTCGGGGATGAAGGCGGCGATGATCGCCTTCGACCAGATCGCCTTGGGTCAGACCGATACCATGATCGCCGGCGGGATGGAGAGTATGACGAACGCGCCCTATGTGCTGCCGAAAATGCGCGGCGGCGCGCGGTTGGGGCACGGTCAGGTGATCGATCACATGTTCCTCGACGGGTTGGAAGACGCCTATGACAAGGGCCGCCTGATGGGCACCTTTGCCGAAGACTGCGCCGAGACATTTCAATTCACCCGCGCTGTGCAGGATGACTATGCGCTGGCCTCCCTGTCCCGCGCGCTCGACGCGCAAAGCAGCGGCGCGTTCGATGACGAGATCGCAGCGGTTGATCTGAAATCGCGTAAAGGGTCGGTCACCATCTCGGCGGATGAACAGCCCGGCAACGCACGGCCCGAGAAGATCCCCGAACTCAAACCCGCCTTCCGCGAGGGCGGCACAGTCACGGCGGCGAATGCGTCTTCCATCTCGGACGGGGCGGCGGCATTGGTGCTGGCATCTGAAACAGCAGCCAAATCCCAAGGGTTGAATGTCCGCGCGCATATCCTCGGCCACGCCAGTCACGCGCAGGCACCGGGGCTTTTCACCACCGCGCCCGTACCGGCGGCGCAGAAACTGCTGGACCGGTTGGGCTGGCAGAAAGACGACGTTGATCTGTGGGAAGTGAACGAGGCCTTTGCCGTCGTGCCACTGGCCTTCATGCATGAAATGGGGCTGTCCCATGACATCGTGAACGTGAACGGCGGTGCCTGTGCGCTTGGCCACCCCATCGGGGCCTCTGGCGCACGTATTATCGTGACCCTGCTGAACGCACTGGAAAAACGCGGGCTGAAACGGGGCATCGCGGCGATCTGCATTGGTGGCGGTGAAGGCACCGCGATTGCGATCGAACGCCCCTGATTCTCCAAATGGACTAAATCCTCGGGGGTCGGGGGGCAGACAGCCCCCCGGTCCGACAGTAACAAAAGGCAATTTTATGCGCGTTGACTATCCTACCCTCTCCAAAACCCTCCACGCCTTGACCGACGGCGAAACCGACAGCGTCGCGCTAATGGCCACCGTCACCTGCGAGGTGCACCACGCCGACGACCGCTTTGACTGGACGGGGTTCTACCGTGTGACCGCGCCAGAGCTGCTTAAGATCGGGCCCTATCAGGGCGGGCATGGCTGTCTGGTGATCCCCTTCGCGCGTGGGGTGTGCGGGGCCGCCGCGCGCACCGGCGAAACGCAGCTGGTTGCGGATGTGGATGCCTTTCCGGGCCACATTGCCTGCGCGTCCTCCACGCGGTCTGAACTGGTCCTGCCCGTTTGGAACGGCACCGGAGACCTGCTGGGTGTCTTTGATATCGACAGCAACCAGCCCGCCGCGTTTGACCAGACCGACGCCGACGAACTCGCCGCGATTCTGAAATCTGTTTTCGCAAACGTCTAGGCCGGTGATCCTGCCCGTCGATCAAAGGAAATGTCATGAGCTTTGACGCTTGGCTCGTGTTTGCCCTGTTCTGGGTGGTGTTTGTCACCACGCCGGGGCCGAACGCGGTGAACTGTATCAGCAACGGGATGAACCTGGGCTTTGCGCGGGCGATGGTCGGGGTGCTGGCGATCCTGACGCAGGCCTCGCTGTTTATGGCGCTGTCAGCGATTGGCGTGACGGCGCTGCTGACGGCCTCGGCCACGGGGTTCTTTGTGGCCAAGATGATCGGGGCAGGGTTTCTGATCTATCTGGGCGTGCGCGGGCTAGTCATGGCGGGCAAGCCTGTGGTGATGGAGGATCGCCCCGCCGCGTCGGTCTATTGGCGTGCCTTTGCGATTGCGACGATCAACCCCAAATCGGTCGCCGGATATCTTGCGGCCTTCAGCCAGTTCGTGCAGCCGGATGTCCCGATCTGGGACCAGATGATCGTGATCGTGCCGACGGCGCTGACCCTGACCGCGGCCAGCTATACCGGGTTTACGGCGCTTGGGGCGGGGCTGGGGCGGGCTGCCTTGGGGGCGGTGTTCAACGTCTGGTTCCGCCGCGTGATGGCGGTCAGCTTTATAATCTACGGGGTGCTGTTGGGCAGCGCGCATACGCCGATGCCTAAGGGGTGATCACGGGCTGATCCCGCGCGCCTGTGGGGCAAGTGCCCTTGGGTCAGTCTTTCCCTCTGGTCCCTGCGGTCCTGCGGGCGTAAGCAAGACCCCAAGGAGACACGATATGCGCAACCCAGATACCCTATCCAACACCCAGCCCGCCCCGCCCGAGGACACGCCCCAAGGGCTTGCCTTTGCGATTGGGGCCTATGGTCTTTGGGGGTTTCTGCCGCTGTACATGAAGGCCATCGCCCATATTCCTGCAGCAGAGATTGTCGTGCATCGGGTCATCTGGTCTGTGCCCGTGGGCGCATTGGTGCTGATCCTTCTGGGGCGCACCGCCACCCTGCGCGAGGCGTTCCGGTCGCCGCGCACCTTGGCGATGGGCTGTGTCACGGCGACGCTGATCTCGGTCAACTGGGGCATCTACATCTGGGCGGTGAACTCGGGTCATGCGCTGGACGCGGCCTTGGGGTATTACATCAACCCGTTGTTCAGCATCCTGCTGGGGGCGCTGCTGCTGGGGGAACGTCTGTCGAGACTTCAGCTTGCGGCAATCGGGCTGGCAGCCGTCGCTGTCGCGATCCTGACGCTCGATTCCGGTCGCTTCCCTTGGGTCGCGCTGAGCCTGACATTCACATTCGGCCTGTATGCGCTGGCGAAAAAGCGGCTGCCGATCGGGCCGAACCAGGGTTTCCTGCTTGAGGTCCTGATCCTGCTGGCCCCTGCGCTGGCTTATCTGGTTTACCTGATTATGACGGGGCAAAACCACTTTGGTCAGGGCGTGCCGTTTAATACGTGGATGCTGGTGGGCTGCGGCGTGGTCACGGCGGTGCCGCTGATCTTTTATGCCAACGGAGCCAAGCGGCTGCGGCTGTCGACCATCGGTATCTTGCAGTATATCGCGCCGACGATGATCCTCCTTTGCGCGGCGCTGGTCTTTGACGAACCCTTTGGGCGGGCGCGCATGATTGCCTTTCCGCTGATCTGGGGGGCGCTGGTGATCTATTCGATCTCGCTGTTCCGGCAGATGCGGCACAAACCGGCGTGACAAGGGGGGAGGAGGGGCGCAGACATGTCGCGCCCCTCGATCATTATATCATTCGCTCAGGACAGCGCGTCCTTGAAGGCGAGGAAGCTAGGGTCTTTCATCACCCGTGCGTTCATCGCCTCACGTAGGGCACCGATGGATTTATAGGGGCGCATCACCACCTCGAATTTGGCGATCAGACCGTCGTCACCCAAGGTGATCAGATCGACGCCAACGGCATCCAGATCCCCGATCTTGCACTGGAACTCCAGCGCCCAATCTGTGCCTTCCCCCATGATCCGGCGGTATTTGAAATCGCTAAAGACATTGCCGACGTGCCCCAGGACCGCTGCCACAGGGGCGCGGCCGGTCCAGGTCTTGTAATATGTCGGCGGCATGAAGGTGACGTTTTCCGCCAGCAGCGGGGCGATCTTTTCCGAATCCCCCTTGGCGACAACATCAATCATCTTGGTAATAGTAGGATGCATTCCGGGTCCTTTGGTACAGATTGGCTTGAAAACCTACCCTAACTCTGAGACGGACACTTATGGAAACAGAATATAATCCGCCCCAAGATCCGCTGGTTGTCCTGCATGAAGACGCCGAAGTGTTGCTGGTCGACAAGCCCGCGGGCTTGCTGTCGGTGCCGGGCAAAGGGCCGCATCTGGCCGATTGTCTCATCGCGCGGGTGCAGGATGCATTTCCGGACGCGCTGCTGGTGCATCGCCTGGATCGAGACACCTCGGGCGTGATGATCTTTGCGCTGACGCCCCATGCGCAGCGCCATCTGGGATTGCAGTTTGAAAAGCGGATGACGCGCAAGACCTATGTCGCGCGGGTCTGGGGGGTGCCGCAGGAAAAGACCGGCACCATTGATCTGCCGCTGATCGTGGATTGGCCGAACCGCCCGCGCCAGATGGTCTGCCATGAAACGGGTAAACCCGCACAAACCGACTGGCGTGTGCTGAAAGACGAAGGCGACACCGCGCGGGTGCGCCTTAGCCCCAAGACAGGGCGCAGCCATCAGCTGCGGGTGCATATGCTGAGCCTCGGCCATCCGATTCTGGGCGATCCGTTTTACGCCACGGGGCCCGCGTTGGCGTATCCGCGCCTGATGCTCCATTCAGAGGAGCTGCGGTTCAACCATCCTCAGGGCGGACATTCGACCAAGATCCGCGCCAAGGCACCGTTCTAAAGGCCATAGGGCGCAGACGAAAAAGGCCACCCCGCAGGGTGGCCTTGGTGTTTGTGGGGGATGCCGAAGGGACAGCTTATTCAGCGGCCCAGCCAGAGACGGCTTTGATCTCGGTAAAGTCCTCGATCCCGTACATACCACCCTCGCGGCCATTGCCCGATTGCTTCATGCCGCCAAAGGGCGACCCTGCGGCGCGGCTTTGGCCGTTCATCTCGACCATGCCCGACCGCAGTTGACGCGCCAGACGGTTGCGACGCTCGCCATCTTGCGACTGGACATAGTTCGTCAGGCCGTAAACCGTGTCATTGGCGATCTGGACCGCTTGCTCTTCGCTGTCGAACTTCATGATCGACAGAACCGGCCCAAAGATTTCCTCGCGGGCGATGGTCATGTCGGGGGTCACGTCTGCAAAGACAGTGGGTTTGACAAAGAACCCGCGGTTCAAGCCGTCGGGACGTCCGGTGCCGCCCGCAACCAAACGCGCACCTTCGTCGATGCCCTTCTGGATCAGGTCCTGAATCTTGTTGAACTGCGATTCATTGACCACGGGGCCAATGTGACGGCCATCTTCGGAGGCAGGACCAACGGTAACCTGCGACGCCACAGCGCCTGCTTCTTCGACGGCTTTGTCATAGACATCCGACTGCACCAGCATACGGCTGGGGGCGTTACACGACTGACCGGTGTTGTTCATCATGTGCAGCACGCCGCGTTTGACAGCCTTGTCATCGGCATCGTTGAAAATGATGTTCGCGCCTTTGCCGCCCAGTTCAAGGTGGACCTTTTTCAGCGTATCCGCCGCCGCTTTCGAGATCAGCGTGCCCGCGCGGGTGGAGCCGGTGAAGCTGATCATGTCGATGTCTTTATGCGACGACATCTGGCTGCCGACACCGACGCCATCGCCGTTCACAAGGTTGAATACCCCTTTGGGGAAGCCTGCCTCGTCAATCAGTTCAGCAAAGATCATCGCGTCCAGCGGGCTTTCCTCGGAAGGTTTCAGCACCATCGTGCAACCCGAAACGATCGCCGCGCCGACCTTGAGCGTGATCTGGTTCATCGGCCAGTTCCACGGCGTGATCAGACCGGCAACGCCCACGGCTTCGCGGATGATCCGGTCATTCGGGGCGTGATCGCCAAGCGGCTGTTCGAATTTGAACTCTTTCGCGGCCTTGATGAAGTTGCTCAGGTGATAAGAGCCGGCACCAACCTGCGATGTGCGGGCCAGATCCATCGGCGCACCCATGGCCGTGCTCATCGCTTTGGCCAGATCCTCGGCGCGGGCCTGATAGACCTCTAGCAGCTTTTCCAGCAGAGCGATGCGTTCCGCCGGAGGCGTCGCCATCCAGCCGGGCAGGGCGGCCTTGGCAGCGGCAACCGCGGCATCGGTATCCGCCTGATCCCCAAGCGAGATGACCGCGCAGGGCTCCTCTGTGGTGGGGTCGATCACGTGATAGTCATTCGGCTTGGCGGGGGATACCCATTCACCGTTGATGTAAAACTCGCGCTTCTCCAGCATGGGAAAACTCCTTTTGTCATGCGGTGCCGGGGACGTTTCCCCCAGCCTGTTGCGCGTACCATGTCACCACATCTGGGGACCCGCAAGTGAGGGGGTGAAACCGGCAGCGCAACGTCTTACATAAGTGGAGAACGACAAACCGAAACCATGAAGCCGGAGAATATTATGTCCTTGCGCATCAACGATACCATCCCCGATCTGACTGTCGAAACCGATCAGGGCACGATCAGCCTGCACGACTGGGTGAGCGACAGCTGGGCGATCCTTTTTTCGCACCCAAAGGATTTCACGCCGGTCTGCACCACCGAATTCGGGGCGGTCGCACAGCTTGCCGACGAATGGGAAAAGCGCGGCACCAAGGTGATGGGTATTTCCGTGGACGGTGTTGAAGAGCACAAGAAATGGAAAGGCGATATCGAGACCTTCGCCGGTGCCAAAGCGGGCTTTCCGATCATCGCGGATAACGACCTGACCGTTGCCAAAGCCTTCGACATGCTGCCCGCCGACGCTTATCTGCCCGATGGCCGCACCCCCAACGACAGCGCCACAGTCCGCGCCGTGTTCATCATCGGGCCGGACAAGCAGCTGAAGCTGTCGATGACCTACCCGATGACCGTGGGCCGTAACTTTGCCGAGGTTCTGCGCGCGCTGGACGGGCTGCAAACCTCGACCGGCAAGGGCGTGGCGACACCGGCGAACTGGAATGTCGGCGACGACGTAATCATCCCCGCAACCCTGTCGGATGACGATGCCAAAGCGAAGTTCGGCGACTTCAACAAGATCCTGCCCTACCTGCGCACCACCAAAGCGCCCAGCTAAGCGCGGGAGCTCAGGCTTTCTGAGGTCGCAACTTAACCTGCGTGCGATACCACGCCCGCTTTAATTCCCGCATCAGCTTGCCGCTGGTGCGGGTTTTTTGCTGGATGGTTGACCCGCCGATCTGGTTGGCGATTTCGCTTAGCCCATTGGGAAGCAGGGCGTGGAGCTTTTGCCCTGTCACCCAATGCATCTGCAGCCATGTATCGACAGGGCGGTCAATCTGGGTCGATCCGTCAAGCAAGCGCTGCGCGGCGTCGCGCCCCACCACCTGACAGCAACACTGCAAGCCGATCCGCTTGGGCAGGATCAACGCCATATCGCCGTCACGCGCCACGACATCTGCGGGCAGCTCTCGCATCTTGGGCGGCAGGCGCAGGTACATATCGGGCGTCATATTCTGGTGGATAAGTTGCAACGCGCGGTCCAGCTCTGGCCGCGACACGGCGAGGTCATCCTCGACAATCATCGCGTAATCCCAGCCCTGATCGACGATCATCTGCCAGCATTTGCGATGGCTTTGAAAGACGCCGATCTCGGCCGGTGTCAGGGCGAAGGGATAGGACGGGCTGTGCAGGTTGCCAGAGTGGGTGCGCACGTCTGCGACCTGCGCAGGGTCGCGGCCATTCACCGCTTCGACGACCTGCGCATCGGGCAGATCCTGCAGCAACCGCGCGACATTGGCGTGCCGCGCGGTGCTGGTGGACATATGGATGATCAATGATTTCATACGGTTTGATACCGCGCTTGGTGACGTTCTCAAACCGTCTAAATCACTGCTCGGCGTTAAAGGTGAACAGCTTTTCGCCGTTGATCGTATAGCTGTCGATCAGGTCTTTGGCGCGGTCGCCGACCAGCCAGTCTTCCAACTGGGCCGCGGCGTCTTTGTTTACATGCGCGTGTTTCTCGGGGTTCACCGGAATATAGGCATATTGGTTGAACAGCACCGGATCGCCCGCAAAGAGGATTGCCAGATCCGCCTTGTTGTCAAAGTTCAGCCAGCTTGCGCGGTCGGACATGATATAGGCACCCATCCCTGCAGCGGTGTTGAGGCTCGCGCCCATGCCCGCGCCGACAGCTTTGTACCATTCACCGAATGTCGCGGGGTCCAGATCAGCACCGGCCCAAAGCGAGAGTTCTTTTTTGTGGGTGCCGCTGTCGTCGCCACGGCTCACGAAAGGCGCCTCGGCCGCTTCGATCTTGGCCAGCGCGTCCTTCGCAGCTTCTGCGTCTTTGATCGCGGCGGGGTCGTCATTTGGGCCGATCAGGACGAAATCATTATACATGATCTCGCGGCGGTGGGTGCCATAGCCGTCGGCGACAAAAGCCTCTTCGGCTTTCTTGGAGTGCACCAGAATGGCATCGACGTCGCCCGCTTCGCCCAAGCGCAAGGCTTGACCGGTGCCGACGATCAGCAGTTGTACGTCAAGGTCCAGATCTTCTTTGATGGCGGGCAGCAGGACGTCGGACAGACCAGAGTTGTTGAAGGACGTGGTGACAGCCATTTTCATGGTGTCCGCCTGCGCAGCCGTGGTGCCAAGTGCGAGAACAAGAGCGGTAATCAAGGATTTCATATCAAAATATCTCCATTCAGGAACGATTTGAATTCCGGGGTCTGCGGGGCGTCAAACGCATCGGGCGCCGGGCCAGCCTCGTGAATACGACCTTTAAACAGAAACAATATTTCAGTTGCAAGGCGCCGCGCCTGACCCAGATCATGGGTCGCCATCACGATGCGCGTCCCTGACTGATGGGCAGACTGCAACAGCGCCTCTATATCCTTGACGGAGCGGCCATCCAGATTGGCGCAGGGCTCATCCAGCAGGAGCATTTCGGGGGTGCGGATCAAGGCGCGGGCGAGGGCGAGCTTTTGTTTCTCGCCACCGGACAACCCCATCGCGGGGCGATCCAGCGCGGGCGTCAGGCCGATACGAGCCGCCCATGCCTCTACCGCTTTGTTGACCTGCGCCTTGGGTTGGCCAAGTATCGCCAGCGGATAGCCCAGATTGGCGCGCACCGACCGGCGCAGCATCACTGGGCTTTGGAAAACATAGGCCTGCCGCATCCGCGCAAGGTCATCCGGAACGGCCCATGTGACCGCGCCTGTAGACAGCCGTTCAAGCCCGTGCAGCGCCTTGAGGAAAGTCGTCTTGCCCGCGCCATTGGGGCCCAGCAGGATCGTGAAGCCGGTTTTGCCAAGGGTCAGGTCCACGGGGCCCAGCAATCGCTTGCCGCGGCGGGTGACGCTGACGTCGCGCATATGGGCGGGCAGCAGGGGGGTCACCATCTGCCCTCTCTTTCTGTGCGCGACAGGGCGTGGATGATCAGGTTCACACTCAGCGCCAGCGCGATCAGCACAAAACCCAGACCAAGCGCCAGTGCGAAATCACCCTTGCCGGTTTCCAGCGCGATGGCGGTGGTCAGCACGCGGGTGGCGTGGTCGATGTTGCCGCCCACGATCATGATCGCGCCGACCTCGCCGATTGCGCGGCCAAAGCCTGCCAGCGCCGCCGTTAACAAGGCCCGCCGCCCGTCCGAGATCAGCGTCAGGATGCGCCGCGTCGGGGTGGTGTTCAGCGAGATCAGCAGATCGTGGTATTCGGCCCAAAGATCACGCATCGCCTGATGGGTGATAGAGGCGATGAGCGGCGTGATAATGATCACCTGCGCAATGATCATCGCCGTCGGCGTGAACAGCAGCCCCAGCACCCCGAAGGGACCGGCGCGCGACAGCAGCAGATAGACGATCAACCCCACCACGACGGGCGGCAATCCCATGAGGGAGTTCAGCACCGCAATCGCGGTACGGCGGAAGCGGAAACGGCGGATGGCGAGCCATGTGCCGAAGGGCAGCGCGATGGCCGAGGCAATGACCAGCGCCGTAAGGCTGACCTGCAACGACCTGAACGTAATCTCGATCAGGTCGGGATCGCCGGTGACAACCAGCCAGAACGCAGAAGAAAGGCCCGCCCAGATATCATTCATCGGGCGGGCCGTCGGAGTTTGCTATGCATAGGATGCGGTCTTAGTCGCCCAGCCGGACATTGCGATCAGAGGAGGTCTGCTCGGCCGCGGAGAACCCTGCGTTGTCCAACGCAAAGTTCATGCCCGCAGCAAGGATGACCAAGGCGACGATGGCAGTGATAAAAGCTTTCATTCCGTACCTCGTTGATGCGCATTGGCACGCTGGGTGGGGGGCGTTGGGTGCATCATATCACTCTGCCGGCTGCGTGCCAGAGGCAGGTTTACCCTGCTTCGCGACAACTTCGTCGGCCCAGATGCTGTGGTGCTCGCGGGCCCATTCAAGATCGACATCGCCCGACCCCATCGCCTCGAACGCGCCTTCCATGCCGAGTGTCCCGATATAGATATGCGCGATGATCACAGCCATCAGCACAAAGCTGATAACGGCATGCCACAGCTGGGCGTATTGCATTTCCTCTTGCGGGGTCAGCGTGGCGTCTATTGTGCCAAGCCCCAACAGTTGCGGAACGCCCATGTCATTCAACAGCGCCAGCGTAGGTTCGAACATCGTCAATTCGAACGGGAAGAGCAGCGAAATACCCGAGACAGAGATCGAGGTGCCCAGAATGATGACGGCCCAGAAGATCAGCTTCTGACCGGCGTTGAACTTCTTGGCGGGGGGGTGACCCTTGCCGAAGATCCCGCCGCCCTTGAGGATCCAGTTGATGTCGGTGCGATCCGGTAGATTGTGGACGATCCACATGACGAACACCATCACCAGCCCGAGCATAAAGGCCCATGACACGTTGTTGTGGATCCACTTGCTCGCGATGGCGAAGGTCGAAAACGCCTCGTGCCCGAACAGCGGGATCAGCAGTTTACGCCCCGCAAGCGATAGCAGACCGGTGATGGCCAGCAAGATGAACGAGCTTGCAATCAGCCAGTGGCCGAAGCGTTCGATGAATTTGAACCGTTCGATGGTGATACCCGCGCGCCCGTGTTCGATACGGATACGTCCGCGGATCAGATAGAAAATCGCCATCAGCACGACGGTGACACCCAACAGCAGGCTGCCATAGGTCAGCAGCGGGCCGTGACGGAAGTTCAGCCACCACATGCCACCGTCCTGCATCAGGACCTTGGCCGCAGGTCCGCGGTTGCTGGCGCGCGCGTCGGGCAGGGCGTCCGCCCGGATCTCGCGCCACAGGTCCGCGTCGGATGCGCTACCAAGCGGTCCAAGGTGAGATTCGGCCGGGGGCGGGTTGCCCTCAAGCGGTAAGGGAAGCTCGGCCCCAAAGGGCACGTCCTCGCCGCGTTGGCGGGCCATGATGTCTTCAAGCGACTGTTGGCCCGGTTGCAGGACCGAGGCATCGCCCGAGGTGTCCTGCGCGGCGGAAAGACCGGCAAAGGACACAATAAATATGAGAGGCAGCAGAACGCGCAGCAATGTCATCGGGACCTCCGACAGGATAAAGATAGTTGGCCCGCCAGCAGCAGGTGCCAGCGGGCCAAGGAAAGCATGAATATGCGAAAGGGGGCTTAGCCGCCCTTTTGCTCGTATGCCGTGCCCCAGCCCCAAGCGCCCGAGCCAAAGCCGCGCGCGACAACGCGTTCGCGGTAGATGCCCGAGACGACATCGCCGTCACCGGCCAGCAGCGCTTTGGTCGAACACATCTCGGCGCAGATCGGCAGCTTGCCTTCGGCGATCCGGTTGCGGCCGTACTTCTGGAATTCCGCTTCGGAGTGGTTTTCCTCGGGGCCACCGGCGCAGAAAGTACATTTGTCCATCTTGCCGCGCGACCCGAAGTTGCCCGCCTGTGGATACTGCGGCGCGCCGAAGGGGCAGGCGTAGAAGCAGTAACCGCAGCCGATGCACAGGTCTTTTGAGTGCAGAACGATGCCGTCGTCGGTCTGGTAGAAACAGTCTACAGGGCAGACCGCCATACAGGGCGCATCGGAACAATGCATACACGCGACCGAGATCGACCGCTCGCCGGGTTGGCCGTCCTGAATGGTGACGACCTTACGGCGGTTGATGCCCCACGGTACTTCGTGTTCGTTCTTACAGGCCGTGACGCAGGCGTTGCATTCGATGCAGCGTTCGGCGTCGCAGAGAAACTTTGCTCTTGCCATCTTGATAGTCTCCTTACGCTGTCCAGATTTTGCAGAGAGTCGCTTTGGTCTCTTGCATCTGAGTTACTGAGTCATAGCCATATGTTTGCGCGGTGTTGGTGGATTCACCCAGGACGTAAGGGTCGGCCCCCTCTGGGTATCTGTCCCGCAAATCAACGCCTTCCATATGGCCGCCAAAGTGGAATGGCATGAACGCCACGCCGCTTTCGACACGTTCCGTGACCATCGCCATCACCTTGACCTTGCCGCCTTCGGGGCCTTCGACCCAAACATCGGCACCGTCACGCACACCCAGATTGTTAGCGTCGCGGGTGTTGATCTCGATGAACATGTCCTGCTGAAGCTCGGCCAACCAGGGGTTGGATCGGGTTTCGTCGCCGCCCCCTTCGTATTCTACGAGTCGACCAGAGGTCAGCACGATCGGATAGTCCTTGGAGAAGTCATTCTCTTGAATGGACTTATACATGGTGGGCAGGCGCCAGAACTTCTTGTCGTCATAGGTCGGGTAGTCGGCGACCAGATCACGACGGTTGGTGTACAGCGGTTCGCGGTGGATTGGCACCGGATCGGGGAAGGTCCAGACCACGGCGCGGGCCTTGGCGTTGCCGAAGGGGGCACAGCCATGCTTGATCGCGACGCGCTGGATGCCGCCCGACAGGTCGGTCTTCCAGTTCACGCCACCGGTGTCGGCGATATAGTCCGACGGGGTCTCGCCGGTCTGGGATGTTTCACCGACTTCCTCGTCCGGCTTTGCGTTCGCTGGTTGGCCTTCGGGATAGCCTGCAACATAGTTGATCACGGCCATCTCTTCGTCGGTCAGATCCTTGTCCCAGCCCAGTTCACGCAGCATGGCCATGGTGAACTCGGGGTAGCCGTCCTTGATCTCGGAACCAGCGCTGTAGACGCCTTCGGCCAGCAGGTTGTCCCCGTCACGTTCCACACCGAAACGGGCGCGGAAGGTCAGACCGCCTTCGGCAACGGGCAGCGACATATCGTACAGGTTCGCTGTGCCGGGGTGGTTCATCTCGGGGGTGCCCCAAGCGGGCCAAGGCAAACCATAGAAGTCCCCGTCGGCCGGTCCGCCTTTGGCGCGCAGCGTGGTGCGGTCAAAGGTGTGCTGGTTGGCCATGTGCATCTTCATGCGCTCGGGGCTTTGTGCGGTGTAACCGATGGTCCACATGCCGCGGTTGAATTCGCGGGTCAGGTCCTCGATGTTGGGTTCGTCCCCGTCCAGCGCGATGTTCTTGAACAGACGGTCGCTGAAACCGAACTTGTCCGCGAAGAGCTTGATGATCGTGTGGTCGGGCTTGGATTCGAACAGGGGCTCGACGACCTGATCACGCCACTGCAGCGACCGGTTGGACGCGGTGACAGAGCCGCGGGTTTCGAACTGGGTCGTTGCGGGCAACAGATACAGCCCGTCTTGGCGGTCCTGCATCACGGCGGACACCGTTGGATATGGATCGACAACGACCATCAGGTCGAGTTTCTCCATTGCGGTGACCATTTCCTTTTGACGGGTCTGCGAGTTGGGCGCGTGGCCCCACAGAACCATCGCGCGGGTGTTGTCCGGCTGGTCGATGTTTTCCTTGTCTTCCAGCACGCCGTCAATCCAGCGGCTCACGGGGATACCGGTCAGGTTCATCATCGAGGTGTCGTTGAACGACGCCTTGGAGAAGCGGGATTGCAACCATTCAAGGTCTTCTTCCCAAACCCGCGCCCAGTGGGCCCAAGCCCCTGCGGACAGACCATAGTAGCCCGGCAGCGTATCGGCCAGAACGCCCAGATCGGTGGCACCCTGAACGTTGTCGTGGCCGCGGAAGATGTTTGTGCCGCCGCCTGCGGTGCCCATGTTGCCAAGAGCCAGCTGCAGGATGCAGTACGCGCGGGTGTTGTTGTTGCCGTTGCTGTGCTGCGTGCCGCCCATGCACCAGATCACGGTGCCGGGACGGTTGTTGGCCAGGGTGCGTGCAACGCGTTCAAGCTGCGACGCAGGCGCGCCGGTCACGCGTTCGACTTCTTCGGGTGTCCACTTCGCGACTTCGTCACGGATCTGGTCCATGCCCCAAACGCGGGTGCGGATGAATTCCTTGTCTTCCCACCCGTTCTCGAAAATGTGCCAGAGGATACCCCAGACCAGCGCCACGTCCGAACCGGGACGGAAGCGGACATATTCATCCGCGTGGGCCGCTGTACGGGTAAAGCGTGGATCGCACACGATCATCGGCGCGTTGTTCTGCTCTTTCGCTTTGAGCAGGTGCAGCAGCGACACGGGGTGCGCCTCGGCAGGGTTGCCGCCGATGACAAAGATCGCCTGGCTGTTGTGGATGTCGTTGTAGCTGTTGGTCATGGCGCCGTAGCCCCATGTGTTCGCAACGCCCGCAACGGTGGTGGAGTGACAGATACGCGCCTGGTGGTCGACGTTATTGGTGCCCCAATAGGCCGCGAACTTGCGGAACAGATACGCCTGTTCGTTGTTATGCTTGGCCGAGCCGAGCCAGTAGACGGAATCGGGACCGCTTTCTTCGCGGATCACGTTCATCTTGTCGCCGATCTCGTTGATCGCCTGCTCCCAGCTGATCCGAACCCATTGACCACCCTCTTTTTTCATCGGGTATTTCAGGCGGCGTTCACCGTGGGCGTGTTCGCGTACCGACGCCCCTTTGGCGCAATGCGAGCCAAGGTTGAACGGGCTGTCCCAGCCGGGTTCCTGACCCGTCCAGACGCCGTTCGACACTTCGGCGATGACGGTACAGCCAACCGAACAGTGGGTGCAGACAGATTTGATCGTCTCTACCGCGCCGCTGACGGCGGTGGCAGCTGACGCTTGTGTGACAGAGCCCGCGGTCGATGCGATCGCCGCCAGGCCGCCGATGGCCAGACCGGATCCGCGCAGGAATGCGCGACGGTCAACGGATTTTTCCGCGATGTCGGATAGCATGCCCGCCCGCTGGGGCCGCCGTGCCATCCCGTTGGTCTTTTTCCGAAGCATAATAGTCTCCCTTGATGCCCGCGTGCTCTGACCGCGTGGGTCGGACCGGGGCTGAGTTTCCCTCCCGCGGTGGTTAGGCGCGCGGGTTGTTGATCACTGAATTAGAAGCGTGTGCTTTCCAGATAGGCGCGGGTGTGCGCGGTATCTTGCATCTTGTCCGATTGCAGATCGACTGGCTGCGCCTCGGCGGCGGTGCCGCTGCTGGCCACGGCAACGGCGGCTGCCGGTGCGGCTGTCCCTGCCAGTTTCAGGAAATTGCGGCGGTTGGTGCCTTTGGTATCCTGGGTCATGGGTTGTACCCCTTTCCTTGGTTATGCGGGGGGAAGCCCGCCTGATGTGGTGCGGTTATCCCGCCGTCATACGAAATGCTTCGCGTTCAATGTCCATGAAGGCGCTGCCGACTGCGGCAACCCCGGCATATAGGACGGAGTTCTTGGCCCCTTGCAGGTCGGTAAAGAAGTGACCCGCCCAAGGCGCGATGTGTTTGTTGAAAAACGCCCGCTGCGTGGCGTCGCTGGCCGGAGCCCCAAAGCGCCCGACGATCATACCGCCCATCATCTCCATCAGGGATGCGATGTTGTCTTCGGGTTCAAAGACATTCTCGGCGCGGCTGATGCGCTGTGCGGCCATATCGCTGCGCAGGGCGGCGAGGGGCTTTTCGTTCAGAAAGCCGGTCAGGTAATAGCTGGCATAGGGCAGCAGCTCGCCCCGACCAAGACCAATGAACAGCGCGTTGAATTCGGTTTGCACTTTCTTGGGGGGCATGGCCTTGGCCACGCGCGCAAGCCCGTTGATCGCCTCTCCCAACGGGCTGTCATCGCCGGACAGGCCGGCGGTCTGGTCCAGCAACATCTGATCCGCAGGGCGGGCCAGCATCACGCCAAGGTAATTGTACAGATCGGCGCGCAGGCGATCTTCGGCAGAGACTTGGGTGGCTTGGGCGGCAGCGGTCATGCGCTTTGCTCCTCAAAACGAAAGGCCATGCGGCGCGGGGGCAGGGCTGCGGGTTCTTCCATCGCGGTTTCGGCGACGGGGGGCTCTGCGGGGGTATCCGCTTGGGCTACGGCGACGGCGGGTGCGTCGACCTCTGCCGGAACGACGGTCGGTGTCGGCTCTGTTTCAACAGGTGTTTCTGCCGCATCGGTGGCGGTGTCGAGCGCGGTCGCAGCCTTGCGCGCGACATCTTCGATATGACGGCGCAGCCCTTTGCCAACCTCATAGCTGGTGGTGAAATTCGTCACGGCAGAGGCTTGGGTGTAGTCGTCAGCGTAGTCGACCAGATCATCCAGACAGGCCAGCGCCGGATCGGACACCCACAGTTTGCGCAGCGCACGGCGGCGCAGGTGTTCGGGGATGGCACGCGCCATAAAGGCCGAGAAATCATCGCCCGCTTTCAGCGTATCAGGATCGGGCAGATCAAACTCGGCCAGCAGTTCGGCGTCGGATTTTTCCGCCAGCGCGGCCTGATGCTGCGCCTCTGCCTGCTCTGCGGCGGCTTGCTGCGCGGCGGCTTCCTCTGCCTTGACGGCAGCGCGGCGGCGATCCCAAAAGGATGTGTGACGGGTCATTGTGACGACCCCGAACGCGACGTGCGCGGTGCGCGGTAGACATCGGTCGTCTGCGAGATGCGCGCGTCCCCGATCCCGTCTTGCTTCGGCTCTTGGTATTTGTCGCGCCGACGCTTCACAAAGGCTTCTTCTTCGTGGTGCGTGTCGACATAGGCGCTGATCCAGGCATGCACCTGCGGGGTCATCATGACCTTTTCGACGATATCCTCGCCATTGTCGCTGTAATCCTGCGCCTCATAGGGAGAGGCGGTGACCATCACCACCTCAAGCGGGCGGGCAGGGTCGCGGGTTTCGCGGCAGATGACATAAAGACAGGGCACATGCGCGGCGAGCCCGTGCACATAGGCTTCGGTGTCAGAGCGGTACAGCGTCAGCGGCACAGTGGTCACGTGATAGTCGGACACCTCGCCTTCGGTACGCAGCAGCTTCCAATCGGCGGGGTCGGCACCGGGCAGGACACAAACCGCACGCCAAACGACCTTCGCCCATTTCGTCACGCCGGGTGACTTGCGAAGGACGACCCCGACGGGCATCGTTTGCGCTGATTTAAGCGGTGCGTTCAATTTGGTTTCCGATGATGTTTCAGGCGTTTCCGGCCTCATATTGACGTAATCATAACGCGTATCAAAGAGGATTCTAGGGTTGAATCACACAGTTTTGTGATTGCTGCGGTGCGGCATTTCCCATGCGTCAGCATTTGCCATATTTGACTGGGGTTTCTGTCTTTCCGACTGTTTTTGTTGGGTAATTCATGCCGTAGGTGCGAACAGCCCTTTTGCGGGACGCAGGGGCAATTAGGGGTTTGCGGCGGGTCGCGAACACCACTAGCTTGGCCTGCGAGCGCCGACAGTACCCCGCCGCTTGACCCATCCCATCCGGTGCTGTCCCCGAGGAGATTATGGAAAAGACTTTTCTGCTGTGCGACTGTCTGGGCAGTCAGGATATTGACGCGCCTGCCTTGTCAAAGGCGACGGGTCTGCCGTGCTCCAAGGTCTATAGCTGTCTGTGCACCGACCAGATCGGCACCGCGGCAGAGGCGATAGCCGCGGGCAACACCGTGATCGCGTGCCAGCAGGAACGCCCCCGTTTCGAGGAGCTGGCCGCCGAGATCAACGCAGAGGTGCCCCAGTTCGTCGATATTCGCGACCGCGCCGGCTGGCACGACGATCAGGGCGACGCGACGCCCAAGATGGCCGCCCTGATGGCGGAGCAGCAGCTTGCCGCACCGGCACCACGGGTGATGGATGTGGTGTCTGAGGGCACGTGTCTGATCATGGCCCCGCCCGCCCTCGCGCTTGAGGTGGCAGAGATGGTGGCCGATACGCTTGCGGTGACGGTGCTATGGCAGGGCGATTATGACGGGGCGGTTGATCCGCGTTTTGACGTGGTCAAAGGCGATCTGCGCAAGGCATCGGGCGCATTGGGCGATTTCAGCCTGACCTTTGACCAGTTGCAGATGTTGATCCCCGGCGGACGCGGCGCGCCTTCGTTCACCGCGCCGCGGGACGGGGCCAAGTCGCAATGCGATATCATTCTGGATTTGACGGGGAATACATCGCTGTTTCCCGCGCCGCACAAACGTGATGGCTATCTGCGGGCCGATCCGGGCAGCAAGCCCGCCGTGGCAGAAGCCGTGCGCGAGGCCATGCAGATGGTCGGCACCTTTGAAAAGCCGCTTTACGTGCGGCTGACCGAAAGTCTTTGCGCCCATTCGCGGGCCGGGCAGGCCGCCTGTTCCAACTGTCTGGACCTCTGCCCGACGGGGGCGATCACCTCGGCCGGTGAACATGTGGCGATTGACCCGATGATCTGCGCGGGTTGCGGTAGCTGTTCTGCGGTTTGCCCTTCGGGGGCGATCACCTATGACGCGCCGCCTGTTGATACCCTGTTCCGCCGGTTGTCGACGCTGGCATCGACCTATCGCAAGGCGGGCGGCACCGCGCCGCGCTTGCTGGTGCATGACGACGACCACGGGGCCGAGATGATCCGCCTTTACGCGCGTTTTGGCGCGGGCTTGCCGGTTGATGTCATCCCGATGGCCGTGGATGCGCTGGCGGGGTTCGGCCATGCAGAGATGCTCGCCGCACTTGGCTGCGGCTTTGTGCATGTGGATGTATTGCTGTCGCCGCGTACAGAGCGTGACGTGATCGAGGTGCAGGCCGAGATTGCCCGCGCGATCAGCGGCACCGATACAATCCGCCTCATTGATGTGGCCGACCCCGATGCGCTGGACACCGCACTGGTCACCGAAACCGCGCAGCCCGCGCATGACACGCTGCTGCCTCTGGGCACCCGCCGTCAGGTCGCACGGCTTGCAGGCAAGACCCTTCAGCCCGAGGCCAAGGTGATCGACCTGCCCGACGCCGCCCCCTATGGCGCGGTGCTGGTGGATACCGATGCCTGCACGCTCTGCCTGTCCTGTGTGTCGCTTTGCCCGTCCGGGGCGCTTGGCGATAACCCCGATCTGCCCCAGCTGCGCTTTCAGGAAGATGCCTGCCTGCAATGCGGGCTATGTGCGAACGTCTGCCCCGAGGATGCGATTACACTAAAGCCGCAGTTGAACCTGACCGCGCAGGCCTTCACCCAAGTGGTGCTGCATGAGGAAGAGCCCTTTGCCTGTATCGAATGCGGGTCGCTTTTCGGCGTGAAATCCACGGTTGAGAAGATCACCGAAAAGCTGGCAGGAAAACACGCGATGTTCGCCTCCTCTGAGGCGGCGAAGATGATCCAGATGTGCGACAACTGCCGGATCAACGCGCAGTACCACGCGCAGAACAATCCGCTGGCTGGCAAAGAACGCCCGCGTGTGCGCACATCCGAAGACTATTTCAGCAAGCGCAAAGATCACTAAGCGCTGTGCCGATCCAC
This sequence comes from Sulfitobacter sp. PM12, assembly GCF_045586035.1. NCBI lineage: Bacteria > Pseudomonadati > Pseudomonadota > Alphaproteobacteria > Rhodobacterales > Roseobacteraceae > Sulfitobacter > Sulfitobacter sp. PM12. The sequence goes on along the minus strand of NZ_CP151529.1, from coordinate 120,248 downwards.
CCAAAGAACAGGAGAAAATCATGAGCGATGATTTCAACATGTCGATGCGCAAGTTCCTCAAGCAGGTCGGTGTGACCTCGCAGCAGGCGATCGAAGAAGCGATGCGCGAAAACGGCGACACCGGCGGCAAGACATTCGAGGCCAAGGTGGTGCTGACCATCGACGGGCTGGACCTTGAACACGTCGTGACTGGCAAGATCCAAGGGCAGTCCGAAGCGTGAGCGTCACCCGTGATGCCGTACTGGCCTGCCTGAAAACCCTGAACGATCCCGTCTCCGGTAAGGATATTGTAGAGCTTGGGCTTGTGAAGGCGCTGACCGTCGACGACGGCGCGGTGCGCTTTGTGCTTGAGGTAAACCCGAGCCACGCCGACGCCTACGCCAAGCTGCGCGACGAGGCCGACGCGGCGGTAAAGGCGCTTGAGGGCGTTGCCTCTGTCTCGGCCGTGCTGACGGCCCATTCCAAGCAGGCACCGCCGCCCGACCTGAAGCTGGGGCGCAAGTCCGAACCCGCGGGGCCCGAGAAGATCCCCGGCGTGGACCGGATCATCGCCATTGCGTCGGGCAAGGGCGGGGTGGGTAAATCTACCGTTGCCGCGAACCTTGCCTGTGCGCTGGCCGCCGAAGGGCGTCGCGTGGGCATGCTGGATGCCGATGTCTACGGCCCTTCGCAGCCGCGGATGCTGGGCGTGTCCGGGCGGCCTGCGTCCCCCGATGGCAAGACGATCCTGCCGATGCGCAACTTTGGCGTGACGATGATGTCGATCGGGTTGATGACCAATGACGATCAGGCGGTCGTCTGGCGCGGCCCGATGCTGATGGGCGCGTTGCAGCAGATGATGATGCAGGTTCAATGGGGCGCGCTGGATGTGTTGATTGTCGACCTGCCCCCCGGCACCGGCGACGTGCAGATGACGCTGGCGCAAAAGGCCCATGTGGACGGCGCGATCATCGTCAGCACACCGCAGGATGTGGCGCTGCTGGATGCCCGTAAGGGGATCGACATGTTCAACCAGCTGAAGACCCCGATCCTCGGGATGATCGAGAACATGAGCACGCATATCTGCTCTAACTGCGGGCACGAGGAACATGTCTTTGGGCATGGGGGCGTCGCCGCCGAAGCTGAAAAGCTGGGCGTGCCTTTGTTGGCCGAGATTCCGTTGCATCTGGATATCCGTGTCGCGGCTGACGGGGGCGCGCCGATTGTGGTGTCGAAACCCGACAGCACGCAGGCCGAAGGCTTCCGCAAGGTGGCCAAGGCCCTGATCGCGGGCGGGCACGCATGAGCGACAGCCCCGTCTTCCCCCCTTTGTTGACCGGCGCACAGGCGGAGGACCCGTTCGCTCAGGCCTGCGCAGAGGCGCGGCAGGGGTGTGATGCGGGGCTAGTGCTGTATAATCTGGGGCCAAGCGTATTGCAGGCCGCCATCGTCTTTGCGCCCGAGGTGCCGCTGGCCCGGGCGATGGCGATGCTCCCGCTTTGTGCCGTGGGCTTCCAGAACGCGCTTGGCGCGCTCGCCCCGCCAGAGGTGGGGGTGCATCTCGCGTGGAACGGCGATCTGCGTTTGAACGGTGCGATCTGCGGCCAGATGCGGGCGGCGGCGTCTGATACAGACCCTCATCACGTGCCCGACTGGCTGGTCGTTTCGTTTCACGTGAAGCTATTGCCGCAATCCGACACGCCGGGCGAAACGCCGGATGTCACCACACTTTATGGCGAGGGTTGTGCCGAGGTGAGCCCGGTCGAGCTGCTAGAGGCCTGGGCGCGGCATATGCTGGTGGCGCTGAACCGCTGGGATGACGAGGGCGCGGGCCCCTTGCATAAGGAATGGACCGGATTGGCCTGGGCCATGGGCGATCAGATCACCTATCGCGATATGACGGGCGACTTTACCGGTATCGACGAAAACTTTGGTCTGCTGCTGAAAACCGATACGACCACGCATCTAATCCCTCTGACCGACCTGCTGGAGCCAGCCCCATGAGCGATCTCTTCCTCGCCCGCGCCATCCACTTTGATGAAAGCGACCGCAATGTGTTCCACGCGCCCGCGCGCACGGGCGAATGGTGCGTTTCTGGCGGGTTCGAATTTTCGAACTGGTCCGAAGGTGATCTGACCGGCAAGGCGCGGCAGGCCTTCGCGAATGGCTGGATGGGCGTAGAGACGTTTGGCCGCGTCACCTTTGTTGCCGTGACCAAAGCCGAACCCTTCGAGGTTGAAGCGATCACCTTGCAGCTGATGAAGCATTTCGTCGAGATCTATGGCGCGCCATCGCCCGAAGCGGCCCGCCCCGTCGCGGAAGAGGAAGTCGCCCAGATGATGGAGCTTTGCGCCGACCACGCGCCAAACACCTTGCTGACCGTCGCACGCGAGCTTTCAGACAGCGGTGTACGCGAAAGCTATCGTTTCATTGAACCGCAGGATGCGGGAATTGACCAGTTTGCGGTACACGGATCGTTAGACGATGACGATCATGGCGGGCACGGCCATTCTCACTGACAGTTAACTATACGAAACGCCCTGTCCGGCTATCCGGTCGGGGTTTTCCGTGATCTGGGCCCGGATCGGGCCAAACATTCCCCAAAATAAATAGAATCAACGCCCTTTTGCATGAGGGTGACTCGCCTGCTTTGCGCGGCGCGATGCGGGTTTACGTCTGCAATCACCGCGCGAATTGCGTGTTTCGCCATCGAATTGATAGCGCCGCATATACGGACGGGTAGGGGGCTGCCCAGCAGATCAAAAACCTAGCCCTAAGCGAGAATGCACCCCGAGACATTTCCCCTGATGATGAGTTCAGGACAGCCCAAACACTGGGCCGGTTCATCAAAACCGCCGGCGGTGGTCGGCAACTAGGGGAAAAAATTATGACTTTCAAAACTCAACAAATCGCCCGTGCACTGCTTGCTGGTGTCGCGATTTCTGTCGCCGGCGTGCCGGCTTTTGCTGACGCACTTTCCAGCACATTTTCTTTCCGCATCGTCGAAACCAATGACGGTGGCGAAGAGGAGTTGATCGAGCGGGGCACCGTCCGCCCTGGCGAGGTCATCCAATACCAACTGCAGCACGAGAACACGACTGCAGACGCACTTGCGGGGATCGTTATTGCGGCCCCCGTACCCGAAGGGGTCACCCTGACGCTTGGCGCACAGAGCACATCGATCAAGGCCGTGTTCGAAGTCCAGGCTGATCTCGACCCTGAAAACGATGGCCTTGAATGGTCCACACTTCCCGCCACCCGCATGGTCGCCGGTGCAGATGGCACACTCCAACCAGAACCACTTCCTGAGGATCAGATCGCTGCCGTCCGTTGGACGCTCAGCGAACCTTTGGAGTCAGGCGAAATCGCACTCAACAGCTATCGGGTGCGCGTCAACTGATCGGGGGGAACCTGATCCAATTTACCTAATCTAGATAAATCAAAGGAATGACTAACGTGAAACATCAATCTTTCTTCATGCGCTCTGCAAGCGCGATGGCGGTCACCGCCGCATTTGGCGCAGCTGCTTTGGCCGCCGCACCAGAAGCTGGGTCCGTGATTGGCAACCAAGCGGTTGCGACCTATACAAACCAAGCGGGCGATACCATCACGGTCACGTCGAACACGGTTGAAACGATCGTTCAGCAGGTTGCTGGCGTGACATTGACCTCGGACAACAACGAAACCATCGCACCCGGTGGTAAAGCCTTCCTGCCGCACATTGTTACCAACGAAGGGAACGGCGCAGACTTCTTCGCACTGACCGCAGTAGAGACAGACACAGGCACGCTCGATACCTCTGCCATCGTCTTCTATCCGGATGCGAACATGGATGGTGTCGCCGATAGCGCCACACCGCTGACCGAAACGCCAACATTGGCACCGGGCGAGCAGTTCGGCGTCGTCATCGAAGTCTCTGTCCCCTCCAACGCAACAGGGTCGGACAGCATCACAGTGACCGCAAGGTCTGATCTTGATGGCACAGAGACAGCCGTCAACACCGATACGCTAACCATCTCGAACGACGCGATTGTAGAACTGGTCAAGTCCATGGTCGCTGATGCAGCGTCCGGTGGTAACCCCAACATCGTCGATGCCGGCGATACCGTGAGCATTGAGCTGACATATTCCAGCACCGGTCTGGCTGCTGCGAACAACTATACCGTCGATGACATTCTGGACGGTCGCCTGGCCTATGTGCCCGGTTCGGCACGGTGGTCTGACGCTGCGGGTATTCTGGATGACGCCAACGGGTCTTCTTCGGTCGATGCGACCAATGGCTCGGGCGAGACAATCGCCTTTGATACCAACGGCCAGAGCGTCAACTTCAACATCTCGAGCGTCGGTTCCGGCCGCTCCGGTAGTGTGACGTTCCAAGCTGTGATCCTCGACACTGCTGATGCGGGTATCATTGAAAACGTCGCCACACAGGAAATCGACAACGTTGCCTTCCCACCCTCGAACACAGCTTCGATCATTGTGGATGACCAATTCGCGGTCTCCATCGCTGATACAGCCATCGACGGTGCTGGTGCAGCGGATCCAACGACGGCTTCGGCAACAGATGATGACGCGGCAAACAACGATGTCGTGACCGAAACTGGCGACGCGGCCCAGGGTGGCACAGTGAAGCATGAATTCGTGCTGACCAACCGGTCGAACCAGACCGACAGCCTGACGCTTGATGTCAGCAACATCGACTACCCCGCGGGCACAACCTTCCGCTTTGTGGGTGCAGACGGTGTGACACCGATCATCGGTTCCGTCGGTCCGCTTGCTGCGGGTGACAGCGCCAAGGTCACCTTGATCGCAACACTGCCAACGGATGTGGCCCCAACGGCTGCTGCGAACTTCAACGCCACCGTATCCACCACCTCCGATGCCTCGGGTGTTTCGGATACATCGACAGCGACCTTCACCGGTGCGATCCTTGCCTCTGCCGTTGATCTTGAGAACGCAGTCGTAGGCTCCGAAGGCGATGGCCTTGACCCCACCAATGCCGGCGCGCCATGGGTGAACTATGCCACCGATCCAGGTGCACCGGTCACCTACGACATGGTCGTTGAAAACAACGGCCCGGTATCCGACAGCTACAACCTCTCGCTGGCACAAGCGCTGCCCGCCGGTTGGACCGTCGAATTCCGCTCCGCTGACGGGTCCGCGATCAGCAACACCGGGACCATCCCTGCTGGTGCAAGCGATACCTTCACCGTTGTGGTAACCCCGCCGGCAGATCAGGCACCGGGTGACACATTGGTCGACATCGCGCTGGTGTCCTCTGTCTCGGGCCAAGGCGACCGGATCGTCAACGAAGTGACCGTGAACGAGATCTACAACGTAGAGATCATCGATGACCAGAACGCCCAGGCCTCGCCCGGTGGTATCGTCGACATGGTGCACACCATCACCAACACCGGTAACGTTGCGATCACCGAAGGTGCGATCAACGACACAGGGTTGAACAACTTCTCGGGTGCTTTGTTCTGGGATGCCAACGGCAACGGTGTGATCGACCCCTCCGAGCTGGTGATCGACAACTTTGATGATCTGACGGACGGTGTCTCGGCTGGTGTGAACGGGCTTGCCCCCGGTGAAAGCATCTCGGTCATCTACCGTGTGCAAACACCATCGACAGCGACAAGCGGTGTGACCGAAATCGGTACCATCAGCCTTGATCCCTCGCTGAACGGTGGCACAGCGACCGACGCGGATACTGCTGACAACGCAGTAGAAGACCGGATCGTGATCATCTCTGGCGACGTCACGCTGAGCAAGTACCAGTACATCGACGCCAACTGCGACGGCACCGTCGGGACCTTTACCAAGACCCGTCAGGACGTCTCTCCCGGTCAGTGCATCCGCTACAAAGTGGAAGCTGAAAACACCGGCTCCTCTCCCGCTGCAAACGTCATCATCTCTGATGCCGCCCCTGCCTACACATCGGTAACCGACTGTGGTGGCACATGCAGCGAAACGCTCTTCCCGGCAGGTAGCACCGCCACAGTCACCTCGAGCAATATCTCGAGCGACCACGGCACGGTCCTTCCGGGTGGGTTCGCCACGCTAGAATTCACCGTTCAGGTGGACGAGTAAACGAACCCCAGGTTTCCCCGGAGCACCCTTCCCCCCCTCGCTCCGGGGGAACCACACTTCCTCTCCTCTTAGAAAAGATAGAACAGGGATTGATCAAATGGACCGCACCTTTCACAAAACCGCCCTCCGCATGATGTCGTGTTTCTGGATCGTCGCGCTGGTGATCTCCCTCCTGCCGCACGGCGCCGCTGCCAAGCAGGTACCCGCAGGCACCTTCATCCGGAACGTCGCGCAGACCACCTACTTTAACGAAGCGCTGGGCATCATCGAGACTGTATACTCGAACGCCGTAGACGCCAAAGTAGCCGCAGTGCCTGCGCTGGATGTCAACGGATACTCCGAACTGATGCTGACCCGTGGCGCGATGGCGCAATACTACTTCGAGGTCGCCAACATCGGGAACGTCCCACTGAACGCCGCCATGACCATGCAGCACCAAGAGGGTGCCGGCATGATGAACGACGCCCGCCTTGTCTATGACGCGAATGCCAACGGCCGCATCGACAATGGCGAAGCCACCATCAGCGCAGGCGCGCCGATGTTCATGGATGTGGGCGACAGCGCTCAGCTCATCTACGAATTCCGCACCTCCTTCTATGCCACTCCCGCCACGCTGATGCAGTCGGTGCTGTCGGTATCTGCCACAAGCACAACAGGCTTCGCGGCCCGGCGCATCCTGACGGGTGCCGCAGCTGGCAAGACCACCATCATGGGCAGTTCGCTTGAGCTGCAAAAGGAACAATCCGTCCGCGAGATGGAAGACGAAACACAGCTGACCTACACGCTGCGCCTGCGCAACGACTCGGACGGTGATGTGCTGGCCTATGGTGACGTACACGGTGCCCAGATCCGCATCGACGGGGCCGCCGCCACAGGTGTTCTGCTGCGCGACGAGGTGCCCCTGAACGCCCGTTTCCACAGCATCACCGACCCAAGCGGCATGGTTGCGCTGTATCACGCGGCGGGCGATGCGCGTCATGATTACCAGACTGCGCGCCCTGCTGGCGAGGTCGACGCCGTGGCTTTCTTTCACGAGGGCGACTACGATATCGGTTTTGCCCGCGACCCCGCGTTCACCGTGACCGTGCCCATGAACCTGGGCGACGTAGAGGTCGCCAACACCGCCCGCAGCTTCGTGAAAATGGAAGACCGCACAGTTGATGTAGACTCTAACACAACGGTTTACAGCCGCGATGCTGCTGGGACCGGTGCCCTGCACTTTGAACATCCCGAAACCGCAGCAGACCAGCCTCACGCCGTGCCAAACAGCGATACCCGCCTGCGTCTGACCGCCGGTGCGTGCAACGAAACGATGTCCGCAGATCGTGCGATCATCACGCTGCGCAGCTTCCTGACCGGCGATGTAGAGCGTGTGACGGCCACAGAAACAGACCCTAACAACGGTGTTTTCCTTACCGCCGCCGTTCCTATGGCGCGGATGGATGTGCCCGTATCCGGCGACAATGTGATCGCGACCACCGACGGTGACCGTCTGATCGCCACTGCCGATTGTGCTGGTGCCGCGCTGCAAGACGAACTGCTGATCACCCCCGGTAACTTCCTGTTCAATGCGCTGACCAACGAGCCGATCGGTGATGTGGCCATCGCGCTGATGGACATGAACAGCGGTGCCGAAATGGCGCGCCGTATGACCGATGCCCGCGGGTTCTTCAGCTTCGGTGACATGCCTGCCGGTGAATACCAGTACGCCGTGATGAACGCCCCCGCATGGGACGTTCCTTCCGTGCGCGCCGACTTCCCTGGCTTTAACCGTCGTGTTGCGGGGGCCGGTTATATGGCAAGCTTCCGCCACGCCGGTGGGATGCTCGACATCTCGGACATTCCTGCGGATCCACACTATGGTGTGCCGCTGGCGCTGGACAAGCAGGCCGACAAGGATATGGTCGGCGCGGGCGAGTTCGTGGTCTACACCCTGAACTTCACCAACAACATGAACCAGGCGCTGATCGGTGCCGAGATCATGGATCGCCCCGCCTTTGGCAGCCAGCTGGTTGCAGGGTCGGTGACCTTCAACGGCGAGACAATGGAAGACCCTGCCGTCGATGCGTCGGGTGACATGACCTATGACCTGGGCATGCTGACCCCCCTGTCGAGCCACGAGCTGACCTATGTCATGCAGTTCACCGCAGCCGCCCGCGAAGGCCGCAACGAGAACACCGCAGTTCTGACGGGTCGTCAGGCGGGCACCGGTACCGTGATGCAGTCCCAGACTGCCCGCGCGATGGTCAAGCTGAACAACAGCGGTGGCGTCTTCGCCCGCGAAGCCACTGTCATCGGGTCGGTCTTTATGGACTGCGACAAAGACGGTATCCGTGGCGACCACACTGAACCAGGCATCCCCGGCGTCCGTATCGTGACCCAAGAGGGTCTGTCGGTTGTGACCGATATGGATGGTAAATACTCCCTTTTCGGTCTGCGCCCCGTGACCCATGCGTTCCTTGTGCAGGACGAAACCCTGCCCGTTGGTACCGAAGTGACCGTAACCCGCACCAACGATCTGCTGCGCGGTGGGTCGCGCCTGATCCCGCTGCGCAAAGGGGAACTGCGCGCCGAGCACTTCGCCGTGCTGGACTGCACCCCCGAAGCGATGGCCGAGGTTGACCAGCGTCAGAAGTACTTTGCCGAGCAGCCGCAATCCAACGCGCTGACCGCTGCCGACCTGCCGATTGAAGGCCAGCGTGCGCCGGTACGTTCCGTGCGCAGCGAAGCCGGTGTGGCGACCACCACGCAGCTGACCTCGCGTCTGATGCAGCGTCTGGATGAAAACCGCGCGGCGAACTCTGTCTCTGAAAAAGCGTCTGGCAAGGCACAGCGCCAGTCGCTCGAGATGCTGATCAAAACGCTGGACGATGCACCCGGTTTCGTGGACCTGACCGACGGTCAGACACTGGATCGCCGCACCCAAAGCGTGCGCGTCAAGGGCAAGGGCGATCTGTCGCTGGGCCTGCTGGTGAACGGCCGCGAGCTGAGCAGCGACCGCGTAGGCGAGCGTACAAGCTTCGAGAAGAACAACACGCAGGCACTGGATTTTGTTGCGGTGAAACTGGACGCGGGGCAGAACACCCTGACGCTGGTCGGCCGTGACGGTTTCGGCATCGAACGTGTCCGCGAGGAAATCACCGTGGTTGCCCCCGGCAAGCCCGCCAAATTCGAGGTGATCATGCCCGACACCGCGCCCGCATCGCCGACCGATGTGATCCCGGTTGTGGTGCGTGTGCTGGATGCCCGTGGCATGCCTGTACCTGCCTCCGGCACCGTGACACTCAGCGCCAAGCTGGCCCTGTGGGACGTGGCCGACATCCGCGAAGGCACCCCCGGCGTGCAGGTCTATCTGGACAACGGCGAGGCCACCTTTGGGCTGATCCCGCCACAGGTTGCAGGCACAGACCGTATCACCATCAGCGGTGCCTTTGGCCGCGCCGAAGAGACCATCACATTCACCCCCGATCTGGACCAGCGCATCATGGTTGGCGTGATCGAAGGGGCCGTGGCCTTGGGCGGTGCGAAGGGTGAGCTGCTGGACGCGGATCGTTTCAGCTCTTTCGAAGACACAACCACCGGTCTGCGGGGTGAAGTGTACCTCAAGGGCGTAATCTCGGGTGATGCGCTGCTGACACTGCGCTATAGCTCGGACCGTGACACCGAAGACCGCCTGTTCCGCGACATCCGTGGCGACGAGTTCTACCCTGTGTATGGTGACAACTCCGAACGTGGCTTCGACGCGCAATCCTCCGAAAACCTGTACGTTAAGGTCGAGAAGGGTCGTTCGTACATCCTTTACGGTGACATCGCGATCGAACCCGAAGCCAGCGCGCTGAAGCTTGACGGCATGCGTCGTGTGGTGACCGGTGCCAAGGCCCATTGGGAAAACGACAAGGTCGGCGTGACCCTGTTCGGTGCCCGTACCGCCCAAGAGCAGCGCGTGCAGGAATTCCTCGGGCGTGGTGTGTCCGGCCCCTATGACCTGGATCTGGACGGCTATGTACAAGGCTCCGAGCGGGTTGAACTGCTGGTGCGCGACGAAGAGGGCGGGGATGTCATCTCGACCACGCCGCTGCGCCGCGGCAGCGACTACCTGCTGGACTTCTTTGGCAACTCGATCACTTTTGACGATGCGGTGCGCCAGTTCGACGGTCAGGGCAACCCTGTGTCGGTGCGCGTCACCTACGAAGTCGATGTGGAAGGGGCTGACCGCTACTGGCTCTATGGCGGTGAGGTGAACCTCGCGCTGACCGACCGCACCACCGTTGGCGCACGTATCGTGCATGCCGATGCCGACCGTGGCAACACCGCCCGCGAGCGTCTGCACTCTGCCTATATCCGTCACGAGGGGACGCAGGGCGGCGTGTGGGAAGCCGAGGCTGCGCGCTCCGAAGATGCAAATGGCGTATCGGATACGGCCTACCGTCTGTCCTACGACATCCGCAAGGTAACCGGTCACTTCAACTTCGAGATGGTTCACACCGGCGAGAAGTTTGCCTCGCGCGGCGGTCTGGCACTGCCCGGCACCACACGTGCACGTCTGAACTACGGTTTTGAGATCGACGGGACCAGCGACTTTGTTCTTGGTGTGGACTATGTACGTGACCGCACCTCTGACATCGAGCGTCTGACCGTGGATGCCGTCTATGCCAAAGAGTTCAGCACGAACTTCAAAGGCTACATCGGGCTGGAGTATCGCCTGGATCACACCGCAACCTCGAAGAAGGCCCATCCCGGTCTGATCCTTGGCGGCCACTGGACCCCTGCGAACCGCCCCGGCACCGTCATCACCGCAGAGCTGCGTCACCCCTTTGGCGGCTCGGACCGTCCGACAGAGCTGACCCTGGGCATGTACCGCGAGCCCGTGCCCGGCTGGCGTGCCTATAGCGAGGTCGAAATGACCTTTGGCGACGACAGCATGGCCACACACTCCAAGCTGGGTTTCTCTTACGACCTGAATGACTGGCTGCGCGGAAGCACTGATTTCGTCAAAGGTCTGGGATCTTCGGACACCATGTTTACCCAAGCGATGATGGGCAAATGGGCGATGAACGGGAACACCAGCTTCAGCTTCGGGATTGAACATTCCCGCAGCATGGAAAGCGACGATCACCGTCTGACCAGCGTTGCCCTCGGCGCGAAGTGGGGGTCCAGCGCGGAAAGCTGGGTGGGCGATGCCGATGCGGACACCACTTTTGAAGACAGTGGCAACACCCATTACGCCAGCTTTGGCATCGCGGGTAAGGTCACACCTGACTTCACCGTGCTGGGCCGTACCCGTGTTGCACTGGACAAGCGCGACGGTCGTGACCACCGCCGGATCCGGTCGCGTGCGGGTATCGCCTACCGTCCGGTTCACGATCCACGCCTCGAAGTGCTGGCATGGTACGAGCACCGCATCGAACAGCGCGAGACCAAATCGGTGACCCATATGTGGTCCGTAGACGCGGCCTATGAAGTAGACGCCGACCTGCGCCTGAACGCGAAATACGCTGGCCAGTCGCAAAAGCTGACCACCCTTGGCGGGTTCTCTGCCCGCGCCACCACCCAACTGGTGCAGGCTGGCTTTAACTACGAGTTCGGCGACAACCGGTTCCAGATCGGCTTGAACGCCGCGCATCTGTGGGACAACCAAGGCAATGCCACCAACGGTATCGGCGCAGAGATCGGGTTTGCCCCCACCAAAGGTGCGCTGGTTGCATTGGGCTATAACCGCGCGATGAACAAGTCGGCCCTGCGCAGCGATCTGTATCAGGAAGGTTTCTACCTGCGCTTCAAGCTGCTGCTGGATAACTCGCTCTGGGACCGTCTGGACAGCTTTATGGAAAGCTAAAGCCAAACGGGACTAACCCGTCACGGCACAAAAAAAGCCCCGGCACATAGGCCGGGGCTTTCGTCATTTCAGAACGGGTGGAGAAGCTTACGCTTCGCCGCCTTCCTCTTTCTTGATTTCTTCGCCGGTTTCCTGATCGACAACTTTCATCGACAGGCGCACCTTGCCGCGATCGTCAAAGCCAAGCAGCTTCACTTTCACTTCCTGACCTTCTTTCAGAACATCCGAAGGGTGGTTCAGGCGGCGGTTTTCGATCTGGGATACGTGTACCAGACCGTCGCGCTTGCCAAAGAAGTTCACGAAGGCACCGAAATCAACGATCTTGACGACGGTACCGGTGTAAACCGCACCTTCTTCAGGCTCGGCCACGATGGACCAGATCATGTCATAGGCTTTCTTGATCGAGTCGCCGTTTGGCGATGCGATCTTGATGATGCCTTCGTCGTTGATGTCGACTTTCGCGCCGGACACTTCAACGATCTCGCGGATCACTTTACCGCCGGACCCGATCACTTCACGGATCTTGTCGGTTGGGATCTGCATCGTTTCGATGCGAGGGGCGTGGACAGAGAATTCACCCGCGCCGGAGATGGCTTTGTTCATCTCGCCTAGAATGTGCACACGGCCCGCTTTGGCTTGTGCCAGAGCTTTCTCCATGATCTCGGGCGTGATGCCGGCGATCTTGATGTCCATCTGCAGCGACGTGATACCTGCTTCGGTACCGGCCACTTTAAAGTCCATGTCGCCAAGGTGGTCTTCGTCACCCAAGATGTCGGACAGGATCGCATAGGAGCCGTCTTCTTCCAGGATCAGACCCATGGCAACACCCGCGACGGGCGCTTTCAATGGCACACCTGCGTCCATCATGGACAAGGAGCCACCGCAAACCGACGCCATCGAGCTGGAGCCGTTCGATTCAGTGATCTCGGACACAACGCGGATGGTGTAGGGGAAGTCGGTGGAGGCAGGCAGAACCGCCTGCAACGCACGCCAAGCCAACTTGCCGTGACCGATTTCGCGACGGCCGGGGCCACCGACACGGCCAACTTCACCAACCGAATAGGGCGGGAAGTTATAGTGCAGCATGAAGTTGGATTTGAAGTTGCCGTGCAGCGCATCGATGAACTGTTCGTCATCGCCGGTGCCCAAAGTGGTCACAACCAGACCCTGTGTTTCGCCACGTGTGAACAGCGACGACCCGTGTGTACGGGGCAGGATGCCGGTTTCGGCCACGATGTCGCGGATTTCGTCGGTCTTACGGCCGTCGATACGCTTACCGGTTTTAACCACGTCCCCACGCAGGATGGACGCTTCGAGGCCTTTCAGAGCGGACCCGAGGTTCGCGTCTTCCAGTTGCTCTTCGGTCAGCGCGGCTTTGATTGTTTCGCGGGCAGCGGCAACAGCGGCGGTGCGCTCTTGCTTGTCGGCGATTGCAAAGGCGGCGCGCATGGCGTCTTCGCCAGCGGCTTTGACAGCAGCGGACAGGTCCGAATAGTCAACCGGCTGGAAGTCAAACGGCTCTTTCGCAGCGTCTTCGGCCAGATCGATGATCAGGTCGATAACAGGCTGGATCTGCTCGTGCGCGAATTTCACCGCACCCAGCATTTCTTCTTCCGACAGCTCATAGGCTTCGGATTCAACCATCATCACGGCTTCTTTGGTGCCGGCGACAACCAGATCAAGACGTTGATCAGGGTTCAGGCGCAGGTCCTGCATGTCGTCGACGGTCGGGTTCAGAACGTAATCGCCATCCTCGAAACCAACGCGGCAGGCACCGATCGGACCGCGGAACGGCGCGCCGGAAATGGTCAGCGCTGCGGAGGCAGCGATCATGGCGACCATGTCGGGATCGTTAACCAGATCGTGGCTGAGAACGGTACACATCACCAGAACTTCGTTTTTGAAGCCGGGAACGAACAGCGGACGGATCGGACGGTCGATCAGACGGGCTGTCAGGGTTTCCTTCTCGGTGGGGCGGGCCTCACGCTTGAAGAAGCCACCCGGTACTTTACCGGCGGCATAGTATTTCTCTTGGTAGTGGACGGTCAGCGGAAAGAAGTCCTGACCGGGTTTTTGCTGGCGCGCAAAGGTGACGTTCGCCATGACGCTGGTTTCGCCCAGTGTCGCAATCACCGAACCGTCTGCCTGACGGGCCACTTTGCCAGTTTCCAGTGTCAGCGTCTCTTCGCCCCACTGCATGGATTTTTTCGTTACATTAAACATCTACGTTTCCTGTTTCGGCCCGGATCGGGCCATTTGCGTAGAGGGCATATTCCCCCTGACTCCGGTATCTTCTTTGTCGGGCGCTGGAGTCCGGGCGCCGGCTTTCAGATTGTGCGGCCATACAGCAGTTTGCCTGCGATGGGAAGGGAAGCGTTGCCCCCTACACGCGGCCCTGCACGCCACAGATTGCAAGCCGCAGCAGAGCGGCAAGGGGGTCAGCCTGACAAGGTCTTGAACATCTTATAGTTTTGCAAGGTGACCCCGCCTTTGGTGACGATATTGGGGGCCTCGACGGTCCAGCCCATACGCGTGAAAAACGGCTTTGCCTTTTCGCTGGCAAAGGTCCGAAGACGTCGCACGCCGAATGTGCGGGCACGGTCTTCGATGGCAAAATAGACAGTGCGCCCCACGCCCGTGCCCATATGATCGGGGTGCACAAAGGCCAGATCGATCAGCCCCTCGCGGTCAAGGGTCATGAACCCCGCCATACGGTTGTCTATCTCGGCCACGATACCCGACACGGTATCAAACCGCCCTCGCCATGTGGCGGGTGCGGGCGCTGTCCCGGCCCAAGCGATGCGTTGTTCGGCCGCATATACATCCGCGGTGCCCTGATGCACCGCAGCAAAGAAAAGCAGCGCGGCTGCATCGGTATCTTGTGGGGTGAGGTCACGCAGGTTGATTGGCATAGGCTCTCCTTGTGGCGCACATCACTAAAGCACAGGGGGAAACGAAAAAACCGCCCCCTGTTGCCAGGGCGCGGTTTTCATCGTTGTGGCGGTGCAGCGCTGGTTAGCGGCGCAGGCCCAAACGTTTGATCAGGTCCTGATAACGCGCGTCATCTTTACCTTTGACATAGTCCAGAAGCTTCCGGCGTGTCGCAACCATTTTCAAAAGGCCACGGCGACCGTGGTTGTCTTTCTTGTGGGTTTTGAAGTGCTCGGTCAGCGTTGCGATGCGCGAGGACAGAATGGCAACCTGTACTTCGGGCGAACCGGTGTCGCCTTCTTTGGTGCCGAATTCTTTCATGACGCGTGCTTTTTCTTCTTGCGTAATCGACATCGGGGTCTCCTTTTCGAAAGGTTAAAGTGATGGCACAGGCCGGGATGTCGTCCAGCACAGGCCCATGGAGTATCACCCGCTGACAGGAATCATCGGGCGATGGGGGCGTATAGGAAAGTTTCGCCCCCTTGGCAAAGGATTAATGCGTCGCGGGGCGCGTTGGCTTCTTTGCCCGTTGAGAGGGCATCGGCGGCTCAGTCGCGCGTTAGCCCCGCAGCGAGGGCCGAGCTGAGGGGGATAAGCGACAGGTCGCCCGGCATCAGCAACTGGTCCGACTGCACCATTGCCACAATCGCACCGTCCATTGATATCAGATGGGAGTGCAGGTCCTCCGGATCCGGTTCAACGGCCACCTTGGGCGCTGTCGCGGCTGCATCGCTGTCGTCCCAGACCAGCAGCAGGCTGTCATCTTCTATGTCGAAACTGCGGATATCGACGATGCCATCGGGGCTGACCCAATCGCCAAGGATCACATCATCACGCCCTGCGCCCGGGGTCACCGTGTCGTTTGTTCCCGCAAAGATCACATCATCGCCGCCACCGCCATTCAGGTAATCCCCTTCGTCGGTATCAGTGACGCGCGCATCCTGCCGGTCCGGATCGACGGTGCCGTCAATCGTATCGTTCCCCCATCCACCAAAGAGCGCGTCTTGCCCGCGCCCCCCAATCAGCAGGTCATCGCCCAAACCGCCCATCACGGCGTCATCCCCGCTCTCCCCGAAAAGCGTATCACCCCCGGCAGAGCCGTTTAGCGTATCGTGGCCCGCACCGCCCTGCAGGATGTCATCGTCATTATGGCCGGTAAGCCCATCCGCATCCTCGGCCCCTGCCAATAGATCATCGCCATCATTGCCATGCAGGTCATCGTTCCCCGCGCCGCCCCTCAATGTATCATCGCCACTGTCCCCAAAAACGGTGTCATCGCCATTCCGCGCCTCCACAAGGTCATCGCCGCCATCGCCCGCGATCTGATCGCTGCCGCCCGAGCCGATAATCAGGTCATCCCGGGGGGTGCCGGAGATCACATCGCCGGCCGGTGCATCTTCGTCGGTGGCAGACTCCTCCTCCTCGACCCCGATGTCGATAAAGGCGGCGGCCCCGACGGTGATCAACCCCATTAATCCGGCAAGAAACAGCATGTGCAAACCCGACCCTATTGCCCGCATCACGCGGGGATACAGATGAAACAACCTCAAAACCCGAGGCCGCATCAGCACCATAGAATCAAGAAAGTTAAGCTTGCCCTAAAGGCCCCAGAAAATCGGTTCCTGAGCATAGCGGATATACAAAGGATGCTTGGGATGCCCGTCCTTAGACAGGCCCAAATGGTACACGGGCGTTTGGCTGCGCGATAGCAGTTCTTGCACCTGCGCACCCCGTCCAAGATGTGCGCCATGGGTGCCCCAAGCCGCGATCACCTGATCGGCCCACAAGATACCTTCGTTCAAAATCATATCGTTATCAGGGCCGACGGGGTCTTTGGCTTGACGCATCAACTTGGGGCTGGTTTCGCGCCAGGCAAAGATATTGGTGACCTGAAACCCCCCGAAGCCCAAGGCGCGGGCACGGCGCTCGCACCGCTCGACCGTTGGGTCGTTTTCAATTTCCGTCGCTTTTGACGGATTTAGCATGACGAACAGCACCCGCTCCGCCTCGGGGGTCCAGACGCGGGTCAGACTATAGCGGTAGTTTTCGCAGTCCGAATAGACAGCCGTCGACGGCGCATCGCCCTTGGTATGGCTGCGCGTGATCACACAGAACCGGGCTGGTTGAACACACGCGACGGATGCAATTCGCCCGCCTTGAAACGCCCAACAGCAACGGCGCGGCCCTCAAACGACGCCCAGACCTCGTCGCCATATTCAACGTCATGGGCGATTACCATGCCGGGATTGCCGTTGCGCAGACGGGTGGCCCCCTCCGGCGTGGCTTTCACCTCTGGCAGGTCCTGCAACCCTTGCTCTAACGGCAGCAAATGCGCGTCCAAAGCGTCTGTGCGCGCCATCTCTTCGATCTGCGCCAGCGTCAGCCCTTCAGAGGCCTCGAACGGGCCCGACCAGATACGGCGCAATTCGCGCACGTGGCCCAGACATCCCAAGGCTTGTCCCAGATCGCGCGCAATCGACCGGACATAGCCGCCCTTGCCGCACACCATCTCCAACGTCACGTGGTCGGCGTCGGGGCGGTCCACCAGCAGTAGGTGTTCGACAAAAAGCGGGCGGGCTGCCAGCTCCATCGTTTCACCGTCGCGCGCCAGTTTATAGGCGCGCTGGCCGTCGATCTTCACAGCGGAAAACTGCGGCGGCACCTGTTGGATGTCACCGATAAACTTGCCCAAAGCATCCTTGATCGCGTCGTCATCGGGCCGCAGCTCCGATGTTGCGATGACCTCGCCCTCGGCATCATCGGTATTTGTCGCGATCCCAAGGCGGACCGTAAACTCATAGGCTTTCATCGCGTCCGTGATAAAGGGCACCGTCTTGGTCGCCTCGCCAAGCGCGATCGCCAGAACGCCGGTGGCCTCGGGATCAAGGGTGCCCGCATGGCCCGCCTTATTCGCGTTCAGCGCCCAACGGACCTTGTTCACCACGGTCGTAGAGGTCGGGCCAGCGGGCTTGTCCACCACCAACCATCCCGAAATATCCCGTCCCTTGCGCCTGCGTCCCATATCAAATGCCCTTAATTGATTTGCCCGCCTCCTATCAAAGGTCCGGCAAGATTGCCCAGAGACTCTGGCTTCCAAATGGTGAAAAATCCTCGCCGAAGGCAAGAAAACTCTTGTTGCGCTACGGCGCGTCGGGCTTCACGACGCCAATGATAGGGCCAAGCGCGCTAAAGCCCAAGTCATTGCGGCCCAGATCGGGTGCGCGCATCCTCGAGATATTGCCATCAAAATAAAGCGCATTTGGCAGCTTTAGGTGATCCCGGAACAGCAGCGCGAAATCATAGAAGTTCACCGTCTCGTTCGAGATGGCAAAAACCGCGCGTTTGCCATCGGCGCTGGTACCGACGCCGTTGCGGATATAGCGCGAGGTGCCATCCTTCAGAAAGCGCGGGTGCATCTTGCCATCGATCACCAACATCGGTCCCGATTGTGTGGCGCTGCGGCAGTCGGGGGCGTCGCGCAGAAAAGCTTTGGTTTCGATCACATCGGCACGCCCGTCGCGCAGGCAGAGCACGCCGTTGGGCAGCAGGCCAAAGTTACCGGGGCCGTCGCTGCTGATCACTTGCTGATATTCTTTGCCGTTCTCAAGGTAATAGCCCACCGGCGCACGGGTATCGTGATACATGCCCGCGTTCATCGCAAAGCCCAGCTGCGCGCCGCGCTTTTTCAACGCCGTATTCAATGTGTTGAAATACCCATGCGGTTTGCCGTCCGCATCGTAGAGGAACAGCTCAAGCCGGTCCTGCGTCAAGTCGACGTGGCACAGGGTATAGCCGGTGCCGTTATAGCTCAGGGTTTCGCAGGTTTCGGCTTGGACGGGCGCGGCGGCCCAGCCCATGACGCCAAGCGCGGCCCAGAACCGTTTCACGCGTCTTCCGATCCGCGGTCGGGGGCGTCAGCATCGCGGCGCACCACGTCCTGCGCCAGCATCCGGCGCGTTTCGTCCATACGGTCGAATGTTTCGTCCAGTTGGAACCGCAGGTCCGGCGCATATTTCAGGACCAGCTTCTTTGCCATCAACCGGCGGAGCTCGCCCTTGTTGCGCGCCAGCAGCTTAAGCACGTCTTCCTGACCGTTTCCGCCCAGAGGCAGCACATAGGCCGTCGCGATCTTCAGGTCGGGGGAGGCGCGTACTTCGCCCACGGTGATCGACATCCGGTTCAACTCAGGGTCGTGGACATCGCCACGCGCCAGAACATCCGATAAGGCGCGACGAATGGTTTCGCCTACGCGAAGCTGCCGTTGCGACGGGCCTGAGCCCTCATGAAACTTGTTCTTTGCCATGCGCTTCATCTAAGGGTTCGCTGAGGTTTTGCCAAGCAGATCACCACGCGCTAAACCGGAACCGAATAAGGAGCATAACATGAGCGATACACTCGGCATAGTGATTACAGGGGCTTCGGGCCGCATGGGCCAGATGTTGATTGGGCAGGTTTCTGCCAGCGACAGGGTGCATCTGGCGGGTGCGGTAGAACGTGCCGGGCATGCGTGGGTCGGTCAGGATATCGGTGTTGCTATGGGCGGCACTGCCGTTGGCGTGATCGTGACCGATAACGCGGCAGAGGCGATGCAAGGCGCGCAGGCCGTCATTGATTTCACCGCTCCGGAAGCGACACTCGCCTTCGCCAAGATCGCGGCCGATGCGGGTGTGGTCCATGTTATCGGCACCACCGGTATGACCGACGCGCAGATCGGCGCGCTGGACGGACCTTCAAAGCAGACGGTGATCGTGCGGGCGGGCAACATGAGCCTGGGCGTTAACCTTTTGACCCAGTTGACCAAACGTGTCGCTGCCGCGCTTGATGAAGACTTTGATATCGAGGTGATAGAGTCGCATCACAACCAGAAGGTCGACGCGCCGTCGGGCACTGCGCTGATGCTGGGCGAAGCCGCCGCGGAAGGGCGCGGCGTCGCGCTGGCGGATGTCTCTGACCGCGGGCGTGACGGGATCACCGGTGCGCGCAAGCGGGGTGACATCGGGTTCACAGCGATCCGCGGGGGCGACATTGTGGGCGAACATGACGTGATGTTCGCTGCCGCGGGCGAGCGAATCATACTGCGCCACATCGCGTCGGATCGCGCGGTTTTTGCGCGCGGTGCCATCAAAGCTGCCGTTTGGGGGCAGGGGAAACCTGCCGGAGCCTATGATATGCTGGACGTTCTGGGCCTGAACGACTGACACCACCCGCCGCCCTGTCGCTTCACCGTGGTGAAACTATCTTAACCTCTGGCCCGTATGTTCATGGGAACAATCTGGTTGGAGGGTGTGATGAAAAAACTGACGTTACTGACCTGCGCGGCGTTCTTTGCGCTGACCGGGGCTGCTTGGGCAGAATTCCAGAAACTGGACAGCCAGCGCGATTTCGTTTCGGTGGTGGAGGGTAAAACACTGACTCGCCCGCTGGTCGAATTGCGCGTCACTGAAAGCGGCGGCATATCGGGTACAGGTGCCGTGTGGGGCGTGTCGGGCCAATGGGTCTGGAAGGGCGGGTATTTCTGCCGCAGCCTGATCTGGGGCGATGACGACCTTGGCTACAATTGTCAGGAAGTCGCTGTAAACGGTGGGAAAATCCGCTTCACTTCGGATAAGGGGGCAGGGCAGTCGGCGGTCTTTTCGTTGAAGTAGCCTCGCCCATGTGCAAGCGCCACAGGGCGCTTGGCCGTAATCTTGATCTGCGCGACGCGGGGTCAGCGCATGGGGAATTCAGCGCATAGGGGGCACGTGTCTTAAAAATCGACAGCGATGCCCTTTTTCTCCCAATCGCCATAGCGGACAGGTTCTGGTCCGTCGCGACCACCAAGCTCTGTCGGCAGGTCCAGTGCCTGCGCGGCCTTGCGGCGTTCGGCGGCCTCCGCCAGCGCGCGCTGCGCGGCGGCGGGAAGCTCTTGTACCATCGGCATCGGGTCGGGCGTGGGTTCTGGGGGAATATCCGGCCCGGGCTCCGGCATGGGTGTCGGATCATGGGGTGGGCTTGGCATGGGGCGTTTGCCGGCTTCGGTCATACTCTCATCCTCTTGAGGCCACTGTCCCCTTGATATACGCCGGAACCAAGCCCAGACAACCCGGGCACCCCAAAGAAGAAAGCGTATCGCATGTCAGACACCGGCGTTCAGGCCCGCAGAAGTGCGGTGTACCTTTTGGATATGATCCTGGGGGAAGAACGTCTGATGTCAGAGCTCTTGTCGGCGGGGGCGTTGGACAAGCTGCCCCCCGATGACCGCGCACGGGCGCAGCGTCTGGCGATGGATACCCTGCGCGGGATGGAACGCGCCGACCGTCTGTTGCAGAAACACCTGTCGAAATACCCGCCGCTGACCGTGCGCAACGCGCTGCGCGTCGGCACCGTCGAACTGTGTCAGGGCGGCGCTGCCCACGGCGTGGTGAATGCGATGGTCGAACTGGTGGCAACGCATAAAAAACTCGGGCACCTCAAGGGGCTGACCAATGCCGTGTTGCGCAAAATCGCCGCCGAAGGGCCAGAGGCATGGGCGGCCTTGCGCGCGCCGCGCTTGCCAAAATGGCTACGGGGTCCGCTGACCGAAGCCTGGGGGCCCGACGCGATGACGGGAATCGAGGCCGCGCATTTCGCAGGTGCGCCACTGGATCTGACCGCGAAACGAGATCCTGAAGGTTTGGCCGCGGCCGTGGGCGGCACCGTCTTGCCGACCGGTTCGGTGCGCGTCGCCGATGCGGGGCAGGTCACCACCATGCCCGGTTTTGCCGAA
Source organism: Sulfitobacter sp. PM12 (assembly GCF_045586035.1). Taxonomy (NCBI): domain Bacteria; kingdom Pseudomonadati; phylum Pseudomonadota; class Alphaproteobacteria; order Rhodobacterales; family Roseobacteraceae; genus Sulfitobacter; species Sulfitobacter sp. PM12. The sequence continues at coordinate 98,664 of NZ_CP151529.1, read as the reverse complement.
GGCGATTGGTGGGTGCAGGACGCCGCCGCGGCGCTGCCCGTTAAAATCCTTGCGCCACAAAAAGGCGAGGCCGTGCTAGACCTTTGCGCCGCGCCCGGGGGCAAAACCATGCAGCTTGCCGCCGCAGGTGCGCAGGTGACGGCGGTCGATAACTCCAAGCAGCGGATGCAGCGGGTTCGGGAAAACCTTGCACGGGTGCATCTGCCGGCCAAAGTCGTTGTCGTCGATGCGCGCCGGTTCGAGGGGACGTTTGACGCGATTCTGCTGGATGCGCCTTGCTCTGCCACGGGCACGATCCGTCGTCACCCCGATCTGCCCCACGCCAAGGATGGGTCCGAATTCGGTGATCTGATCGAGCTGCAGTCGGAAATGATCGACCATGCGTGGTCCCTGCTCAACCCCGGAGGGCGCTTGATTTTCTGCACCTGCTCCCTGCTGCCCGACGAAGGCGAAGTGCAGGTCGACGAGGCGTTGGAACGTCATGCGGATATGCGCGTGGACCGCGACGCTTTGGCTGTGCCCGGTGTTGATCCCGCGTGGACAACCCAAGAGGGCGGCCTGCGTTTGCGCCCCGATTACTGGCCTGAACTGGGTGGCATGGACGGGTTTTACATCGCCTGCCTGCGTAAGTACGCCTAAAGGCCGAACCTGATGCGGGCGGATTTGCGTCGCCCGCAAAAACCCGTGTCAAAATGCGGTGACTCAGGTGGCAACAGCGGCTAACATCCGCAAAACGCCAGCAGAGCGTACAAGGGCAGCCGCATGACAAGTACCAGCTTCAATGCGCGAAAAACGCGTTTTCTAAACCGGTGGCACGCCCGTGCCGCGACCAAAACGCGTACCCAAGCGAGGGGATTCGTTTCCTCTCCCGAACCGCGCACCATCGGGTCTTTTGCGCGGGGCAGGCAGCTGATCGCGGGCAACCTCCTGTTTTCCGGCAGTCTGATCGAAGCGCCGGACGCGTCAAGCCTGTGGGAAGTCGCCACGCCGGATCAGGACTTCGCGCGTGATCTGCACGGTTTCGCCTGGATGGATGATCTGGCTGCGGTTGGCGACGTGCGCGCCCGCGGCACTGCGCAGCGTTGGCTTTGGGGCTGGATCGACCATTACGGCAAGGGCCGAGGCATCGGCTGGACCCCTGATCTGACCGGCCGGCGGCTGATCCGCTGGATCAACCACGCGCTGTTTGTACTGCGTGGCACCTCGCAAGACGAAAGCGATGTCTTCTATCGCTCGCTGGTCGAACAAACGGATTTCCTGTCGCGCCGCTGGCATGCCGCAGCCCCGGGATTGCCGCGGTTCGAGGCGCTGACCGGGTTGATCTACGCCGGTCTTTCGCTTGAGGGGCAAGAGGCGCGCGCCGATCCGGCGATCAAGGCACTGGCCCGCGAATGCGAGGCGCAGATCGATGCGCAGGGCGGCCTGCCCACCCGCAACCCCGAAGAGCTTTTGCATGCATTTACCCTTCTGACATGGGCCGCCGCCGCGCTAAGCGATGCGGGACGCGGCACGCCAACTGCGCATATGGAGGCGATCGAACGCATCGCGCCCACCCTGCGCACCCTGCGGCATTCCGACGGCGGGCTGGCGCGGTTCCATGGCGGCGGGCGCGGGGCCGAAGGCTGGCTGGATCACGCGCTGGCCACGGCGAAGATCAAGACGCGCCAGCCGGACGGGCTGTCGATGGGGTATGCGCGCCTGTCCGCAGGGCGCACCAGTGTGATCGTCGACGCCAGCCCGCCCCCTGGCGGGGCCGCATCGTTTAATGCCCATGCCTCTACGCTTGCGTTCGAACTGACCAGCGGGCGGCGCCCTTTGGTCGTGAACTGCGGGCCGGGCGATTCATTTGGCGCTGATTGGCGGCGGGCGGGGCGTGCGACACCGTCGCATTCCGGCCTGTCACTTGGCGGCTATTCCAGCGCGCGTCTGGCAGAGCCCGACCGGCACACGGGCGCCGAGGCTTTGATCGAATGCCCGACCTATGTGCCCGTCGAAATCGGCTCCGTCGGGGACGGCACCCAGTTTCAGGGCGCGCATAATGGCTATGTCGCGGGCTTTGGCCTGACCCATGCCCGCAGCCTGGAACTGACCCACGACGGTCGCGGCCTCGCGGGGGAGGACATGCTGCTCGCGATAGAGCCCGCTGAAAAGCGTGTCTTTGATCGGGAAATGGATGCGGTGAAGCTTGCTGGTATCCCGTTCGAGATTCGTTTCCACCTGCACCCGGATGTGGATGCCACCGTCGATCTGGGCGGGGCAGCAATTTCCATGGCTCAGAAAAGCGGCGAGATCTGGGTGTTCCGTCATGATGGGACGCATAAACTGTCATTGGAACCAAGCGTTTACCTTGAGCGCAACCGGCTGAAACCCCGCGCGTCGGTGCAAATTCTGCTCAGCGGGCGGGTCGTCGACTATGCCAGCAGGGTCAGGTGGTCCTTGTCCAAAGCGCAGGAAACTGCGATTGGCGTGCGAGATTTATCGCTCGACGATCCATATGATGACCAAGACTGACCAAAGGAACCTCCCCGATGCCTGATCTTCACCCCGTCTCCCGCGCGCTTCTTTCCGTATCTGACAAGACCGGTCTGGTCGAGCTTGGGCAGGCGCTCGCGGCGCATGGGGTCGAATTGCTGAGCACCGGCGGCACCGCCAAGGCGCTGCGCGACGCAGGTCTGACGGTGAAAGATGTGTCCGAGGTCACCGGTTTCCCCGAGATGATGGACGGTCGGGTCAAGACGCTGCACCCCGTCGTGCACGGTGGGTTGCTGGCGCTGCGTGACAATGACGAACACGTCGCGGCGATGGACAAACATGACATTGGCGCGATCGATCTGGTTGTGGTGAACCTGTATCCCTTTGAAGAAACCGTCGCCAAAGGGGCGGAATATGCCGAGGTGATCGAGAATATCGATATCGGTGGCCCTGCGATGATCCGCTCTGCCGCGAAGAACCACGGTTTTGTGAATGTGATCGTCGATGTCGAAGACTACACGACAGTGATCAACGAACTGTCCGAGAATAACGGGCAGACCACCTATGCGCTGCGCCAGCGTTTGGCGCAGACGGCCTATGCCCGCACGGCGGCCTATGACACGGCTGTCAGCACATGGATGGCCGCGCAGGTCGGGGACACCCCGCGTCGTCGTACCGTGGGCGGCACGCTGGCGCAGACCTTGCGCTACGGCGAGAACCCCCACCAGCAAGCGGCCTTCTACACCGATGGCTCGGCACGTCCCGGTGTTGCTACGGCGACCCAACATCAGGGTAAAGAACTGTCGTATAACAATATCAACGACACTGATGCGGCCTTTGAACTGGTCAGCGAATTCGATCCGGCCAATGGGCCTGCCTGTGCGATCATCAAGCACGCCAATCCCTGCGGCGTGGCGCAAGGCACGTCGATGGTGGATGCCTATACCCGCGCGTTCGACTGCGACCGCACCAGCGCCTTTGGCGGGATTATCGCGCTGAACCAGACGCTTGACGCCGAAACAGCCGAGGCGATCAGCGCGATCTTTACCGAGGTCGTGATCGCGCCGAACGCTACACCCGAAGCGATGGAGATTTTTGGCAAGAAGAAGAACCTGCGCTTGCTGACCACTAACGGTCTGGCCGATCCGGCACAGGCGGCGTTGTCGTTCCGTCAGGTGTCGGGGGGCTATCTGGTGCAGGACAAAGACGTTGGCCGCATCACCATGGATGACCTGAAGGTCGTGACAAAGCGGCAGCCGTCCGATCAAGAGCTGTCGGACCTGATGTTCGCCTGGACCGTCGCGAAACACGTGAAATCCAACGCGATCATCTACGTCAAGGATGGCGCGACCGTGGGCGTCGGTGCCGGCCAGATGAGCCGCGTCGACAGCACGCGTATCGCCGCACGCAAAGCGCAGGATATGGCCGAAGCCATGGGCTTGCCCGCACCGCTGACGCAGGGCTCTGTCGTCGCTTCCGATGCGTTCTTCCCCTTTGCTGACGGGTTGATCACTGCCGCAGAAGCAGGGGCGACAGCGCTTATCCAGCCCGGCGGGTCGATGCGGGATGACGAAGTGATCGCAGCAGCGGATGAGGCCGGGCTTGCCATGGTCTTTACCGGCATGCGCCACTTCCGCCACTAACCACGGAAAGCGGTCGTTATGCGTACTATTTTTTGGGCCGGTTTTGCGGCGTTTCTTGCGGATCAGCTCAGCAAGTATCTTGTCGTGCATACGATGGAGCTTAGCCGTATCCGGTCCATCGACGTATTGCCGCCGCTGATCAACTTTCGCTACGGCGAGAACCGCGGGATCAATTTTGGCCTTTTCGGTGATGGGTCCGACGCAAGTCGTTGGATCCTCATCGGGCTGGCCTGTGCAATCTGTGTGGGCGTGCTGATCTGGGCAAGCCGCCAAACCATGAGCATTTGGGCCAATATCAGCGCAGGTCTGCTGATCGGGGGGGCCTTGGCCAATGTGGTTGATCGCCTGATCTACGGCTATGTGCTTGATTTCTTGAACATGTCTTGTTGCGGTATCAATAATCCTTTCGTGTTCAACATCGCCGATATCTTCATTTTTGCGGGCGCTTTGGGGCTGATTTACTTTACCGGCGACACCAAAAAACCGGCGAAAGCCACACCGAAAAAGGCCCAGAAAAAAGGCCAGTGACAATTACCGCGTGACTGCGATATTGGTACAAAGACCTTAACAAGTCCTTAAGGAGATCCGTCATGCGCTTTGTCGCCGCTCTTGTCTTGCTACCGCTTGCCCTTGGGGCCTGCGGCAACACTGGCCTGCGGGACATTCGCAGCACTGCGAAAGGGCCTGACGAATTCATGGTCCAGCCCTCTAAACCCTTGCAGCAGCCTGACAGCTATAACGCGCTGCCCGTGCCAACGCCGGGGCAGGCGAACCTGACGGACCGCAACGCGGTTGCCGAAGGGATTTTGGCCTTTGGCGGCACACCGCAAAGCAATACGACAGGCATCCCCGCCTCGGACGCCGCGCTGGTGCAACAGGCCAGCCGCATGGGCGTGGCGGCGAACATCCGTCAGGAACTTGCCGAAACCGATGCTGCGTTCCGCAAGCGCAAGGCGCGGTTCACGCAGATCAAGATCGTGCCGACAGATCGCTACGACCAAGCCTACAAACGCCAGATCCTGGATGCCCCCCGCGAGGCCGCGCGCTGGCGTCGGGCCGGTGCACGCACGCCCTCCGCTCCTCCGGCAGAGTGACGCTGGCCGAATTACAATTCTGTTAGGTCCCTTGATCACCCCGTGGGGTGGCGTAAGTAAGAGGTCTCAGGACCCTGCTCAAAGGACCGACCATGATCAGATTACCGGCCCTCGGGGCCTTATTGGCGCTTGCGCTGCCCACCACAGCCGCGCTTGCGCGTGACAACGAAGACGTCACGCATTTCACTTTGGACAACGGGATGGAGGTCGTGGTCGTCGAAGACCACCGCGCCCCCGCTGTGCAGCAGATGGTGTGGTACCGCGCTGGCTCGGCGGACGAACCCAAAGGGTCGTCGGGCGTGGCGCATTTTCTGGAACACCTGCTTTTCAAAGCCACCGACAAAATGGAGTCGGGCGAGTTTTCAGCCACGGTTGCCAAGAATGGCGGGCGCGATAACGCCTTCACCAGTTATGATTATACCGCCTATTTCCAACGGGTTGCCGCAGACCGGCTTGAACTGATGATGCAGATGGAATCCGACCGGATGAAAAACATCCGTCTGACACCGGAAAACATCGCGACCGAACGGGATGTGATTATCGAAGAACGCAACCAGCGCACCGAAAATGACCCGAGCGCGCTGTTCCGTGAACAGCTTAATGCTGCGCAATACCTCAACCACCGCTACGGCACGCCGATCATCGGATGGATGCACGAGATGCGCTCGCTGGACCTGCAGGATGCGCTGGATTTCTACAAGCTGTATTACTCCCCCAACAACGCGATCCTTGTCGTGTCTGGGGATGTAGAGCCTGAAAACGTTCGCACCCTGGCAGAACAGTATTACGGCAAGATCCCCGCCAATCCGGATCTGCCCGACCGATCGCGGACGCAAGAGCCGCCACAGACCGCCGAACGTCGCCTGATCTTTCGCGATGACCGCGTTGCACAGGAATACGTCAGCCGGTCCTATCTGGCGCAGGAGCGGGATCCCGGCGACCAGAAAACCGCAGCGGCCCTGACCATGTTGGCCGAACTGCTGGGCGGTGGCACCACATCCTATTTCGCCGAAAAACTGCAGTTTGACGCGCCTGTCGCGACCTATTCAGCGGCGTTCTATAGCGGTCAATCGCTGGACGATACGACTTTTAACCTTGTCGTCGTGCCGCAACCGGGCGTGTCCTTGCAGGACGCCGAAGATGCCATGGACGCCGCCATCGCGGGTTTCATGAAAGACGGGGTGGATGCCGAGCAACTTGAACGGATCAAGCAACAGGTCCGTGCCGAACAAATCTATGCCCGCGATAACGCCGACAGCGTCGCCAACCGCTATGGCAGCGCCCTTGCCATCGGGTTGACCGTGCAGGACGTGCAGGACTGGCCGGATGTGCTTGAGGCCGTGACAGCCGAAGACATCATGCAGGCCGCCAAAGATGTGTTTAACCGCGAAGCCTCTGTCACAGGGTGGCTGATGCGCGAAGAGGTGACGGAATGAGACTGTTTTACGCAATCGTCCTGACGGTTCTGGCCGCGCTGCCCGCCCGTGCCGAGGTGGACATCCAAGAGGTGACGTCCCCCGGTGGCATCACCGCGTGGCTGGTAGAGGAACATTCGATCCCCTTCGTCGCACTTGATGTGCGCTTTCGCGGCGGTGCATCGCTGGATGCCCCCGAAAAACGCGGCGCAATCAACCTGATGACGGGCCTGCTGGAAGAGGGGGCCGGTGACATGGACGCACGCGAGTTCGCCCGTGCCGCCGAAGGGCTGGCCAGCAGCTTTCGGTTCAGCGTGGATGACGACGCGCTTTCCGTATCCTCGCGGTTTCTCACCGAAAATCAGGACGCGTCGATCGCGTTGTTGAAACAGGCGTTGCAGACGCCCCGGTTTGACCCGGATGCGATTGAACGGGTGCGCGGGCAGGTGCTTTCGGGGATCCGCTCCAGCGCGAAAGACCCGAACGATATCGCGCGCAAAAAGATGGACGAGCTGCTGTATGGCGATCACCCCTACGGCTCGCCGCTCAGCGGAACCGAAGAAACAGTGACCGCTCTGACACGCGATGACCTTGTCGCGGCACATAAGGCTGTGCTGGCGCGCGACCGTATCTTCATCGGTGCGGTGGGGGACATCACGCCAGAAGAGCTGGGCCTGATGCTTGACGAACTGTTGGGCGACCTGCCCGAAACCGGTGCACCGCTGCCCCCACAGGCCGAGGTCTCTATCCCGTCAGGCACCACGGTCGTCGATTTTCCGACGCCCCAATCCGTCGCGATTTTTGCGCAAAAGGGCATTTCCCAGAAGGATGATGATTTCTTTGCCGCGACCGTGTTGAACCAAGTGCTTGGCGGTGGATCGTTTGAAAGCCGTCTGATGACCGAAGTGCGCGAGAAACGCGGGCTGACCTATGGCGTCTATTCCTATCTGGTGCCGATGGATCTGGCTGAAACATGGCAAGGATCGGTCAGTTCGGCGAACGACCGGATCGGGCAGGCGATGGATGTGATCAAGGACGAATGGGCCAAAGCCGCGGCCGAGGGCGTGACCCAGCAAGAGTTGGACGATGCCAAGACCTATATCACAGGCTCCTACCCGCTGCGTTTTGACGGCAACCAGACCATCGCGAGCATCCTTGTGGGGATGCAGATGATCGACCTGCCCATCGACTATATCGCCACGCGCAACGACAAGGTCGAAGCGGTGACGCTGGACGATGTGAAACGTGTTGCCGGCGACCTGCTGGACCCTGACGGGCTGGCCTTTGTTGTTGTCGGCCAACCCGAAGGGATCGAGGCCACAGCGCAGGGAAGCGACTGACCGCTGCCTCCAACACAGGACCGGACACAAATAACGGGCGCTTCTCAGCGCCCGCTATTCGTTTCAAGACATCGGCAGGTTATTCGCCGTAAGGGATCCAGATATTCTTGACCTCGGTCGCGGCGTGCAAGAACGCTTTGCCTTCACCCTCTGCGCCGTCCCAGTCGCGGGCCATACCGTTGTTGACCCATGTGCGCTTCAGGTTTTGCGCGCTGGCCCGCTCGACGGTTTCGCTTTGCGCCTTGTCGCCAAAGCTCCAGACCGCATCCACGTCCATATGCCGCGCCAGTGTTTCGGCGGTGTCCTTCTGCGGGCCGGTCAAGATATTCACCACACCCGCCGGCACGTCAGAGGTTTCAAGCACCTGCACGAAATCCGTCGCAGCAAGCGGGAAGGGGCCGCTGGCGGACAAGATGATCCGGTTACCCATCGCAATCGCCGGTGCCATGCAAGAGATCAGCCCCAGCAACGGTGCCTCCGCCGGGCAAAGCGCACCAATGACGCCCACAGGTTCCTTCATGGCAAGCGCCACGCCGCGGATCGGCACGCCATGCACCTGCCCATCATACTTGTCGGCCCACGCCGCATAGGTGAACAGACGTTTGACCGCGAGATCGACTTCGGATTTACCGGTTTTAGCGCCCTGCATCGCATCCAGACGCCGTGCGAATTCATCCCCGCGTGCCGCCAGATTTTCAGCGATGTAATAGAGGATTTGCGCGCGCAGATGACCGGTGGTCTTGCTCCACCCCTTTGCGGCATGAGCCGCTTCCACGGCATTGCGCACATCCTTGCGCGACGCGAGCGAGACATGGCCCAGCAGATCGCCGGACTTGCCCCAGACCGGAGCGGAATAGCCGCTGTCAGGGCGGCTTTGCTTGCCGCCGATATAAAGCTTGGCTGTCCGGTCGATCGGGTCCGTTGGCGTGCCGCTGCCGGAAAAGGCCGTGATCTCTTTCAACGGTTTTTGCGTGGTTTTCGGACGGGTATAGGCCGCCAGCCCTTCCCAGCCGCCTTCGCGGCCAAAGCCGCTTTCGCGCACACCGCCAAAGCCCGCCGCCGCATCCATCATATTGGTGCCATTCACCCAGACGATGCCCGATACCAGCTTGGGCGCGATATCCAGCGCGAGGTTGATATTCTCGGACCAGACCGTCGCCGCCAGCCCGTAACGGGTGTTATTGGCCAGCTCGACCGCCTCGGCAGGGGTGCGGAAGGTGGTGGATACCAGCACGGGGCCAAAGATCTCGTCCTGCATCAACGGATCGGCAGGGTTCATGCCGGTGATCAATGTGGGCGGATAATAGCATCCGGTCGCGGGGATATCGCCTGCGGTAAACACCTCGCCACCGGTGTTGGCGGCGACCATTTCGGTCACGCGTTGCACCTGAACGGGGTCCACCAGCGCGCCCACATCCACGGATTTGTCCAGCGGATCACCGACCCGCAGCTTCGCCATCCGCGCCCGCAGCTTAGCATAGAACCGATCCGCCACGGGCTCATGCACCAGCAGGCGAGAGCCTGCACAGCAGACCTGCCCCTGATTGAACCAGATCGCATCCACCAACCCCTCGACGGCCGAATCCAGATCCGCATCGTCGAACACGATATAGGGCGACTTGCCCCCCAGCTCGAGCGTCAGCGCCTTGCCGCTTCCGGCGGTCGCCTCGCGGATGCGCCGCCCGACAGGGGTCGATCCGGTAAAGGCGATCTTGTCTACCTCAGCCTGCACGATCATCTCGCCCACGGCACCGTCACCGGTGACAATATTGACGACACCCTTGGGCAGGCCCGCCTGCACACAGATATCGGCAAACAGCAGCGCGGTCAGCGACGTATACTCCGCCGGTTTCAATACCACCGTATTCCCCATCGCCAAAGCAGGGGCCACCTTCCACGCCAGCATCAGCAGCGGGAAGTTCCACGGGATGATCTGCCCGCATACGCCAAGCGCGTCTGCGTCGGGTAGCTCGGACTCCATCAACTGGGCCATGCCCGCGTGGTAATAGAAATGCCGCTGCGCCAAGGGCACATCTACATCGCGCGCCTCGCGGATGGGTTTGCCGTTATCCAGCGTTTCCAGCACGGCGAACAACCGGCTGTGTTTTTGCAACAACCGCGCCAGCGCATAAAGGAACCGCGCCCGTCCGTGCCCGCCCAGCTTGGCCCATTTGGGCTGTGCCTTGCGCGCCGCGGCAACCGCGGTGTCGACCTCTGCCTGGCTGGCCTGCGTCAACGTTGCCAGCACATTGCCATTGGCGGGGTTGCGGCTTTCGAAATCATCCCGCGCCTCGGTGAACGCGCCGTCGATGAAATGCCCGAAACGGCTGCCCTGATCGACCAGCCACGCCAGTGCGTCAGCGGCATTTTCCGGTGCCGTCCCATAGTCCATGGTTTCATAGATTTCGGACACGCTCATGGGTTCACCCTTTTCAAAATACTCAAATCCGACATTGGTTTCACGCGGCTCAGCTGATGGCGTGACGATGGCTTGCGGAATAGCTGCCCGACACATGGTGGTCGAGCTGACGTTCGATGTCGCCCAACAGCGACGAGGCCCCGAAACGGAACAGGTCGGGCTGCAACCAGCGGTCGCCCAATTCCTCTTTCATCATGGCCAGATAGACCAGCGCGTCCTTCGCCTTCGATATCCCGCCCGCGGGCTTGTAGCCAACGCGGAAGCCGGTGCGGTCGAAATAGTCGCGGATCGCGCGGATCATCACGAGGGTCACGGGCAGGGTCGCATTAACGCTTTCCTTACCGGTGGAGGTCTTGATGAAGTCAGCACCCGCCATCATGCAGATCAGCGAGGCACGCGCGACATTGCGCAGGCTGCCCAACTCTCCGGTCGCGAGGATCGCCTTGACATGCGCATCGCCACAAGCGGCGCGGAAGGCGCGCATTTCATCATAAAGCGCCTGCCAGTCACCTGACAGCACATGGCGGCGCGAAATAACGATGTCGATCTCGGCGGCTCCGGCGGCGACGCTCATCTCGATCTCGCGCAGACGCAGCTCGAACGGGGAGAGACCGGCGGGAAATCCTGTCGAGACGGCGGCAATCGGGATGCCGGTGCCCTGCAGTGCTGCTTTGGCGGGGGCGATCATCTCGTGGTAGACACAGACCGCGCCCACGGTGATCTGCGACATGCCAAGCGCGTCCAGCAGCGCGGGCGCAATCGGTTGACGTGCCTTCGCACAAAGCCGCTCGACACGGCGGGCGGTATCATCCCCTGACAACGTGGTCAGGTCGATGCAGCTGACGGCGCGCAGCAGCCACGCGGCCTGATACTCTTTCTTCACGGAACGGCGCGCGGGCAAACCCGCGGCGCGGCGCTCCACCGCAGAGGAGTTCACCTGTACGGCGCGCACCCAATCCATATCCAGCGGCATCCCCGGATTGCGGGGTTCCGTCACCTGTGGCAGGTGGCTTTGGGCCAGTTCGGTCGGGTCATATACATGCGTGGACATGGGCGCTTTCCTGTCTGATCAGACAGGCAATGTGCCACGGGGCAACGGCGCAATGCAAGCATCGCGCCCTCACGTCACATCCGCCAGCGGCGTTCAGCTGCCGCGATAGGTTGAATAGCCGAACGGCGATAGCAAAAGCGGCACGTGATAATGCGCATCCGCATCCGAAATGCCAAAGCGAAGGGGGATCTGGTCCAGGAAACGCGGTGCTTCGGGCTCCGCTCCGATGGCATCAAGATAGGCCCCGGCTTCGAACACCAGCTCGTAGGTGCCAGCCGCAAACTGGCCCTTGGGCAAGATCGGCGTGTCAGTGCGACCGTCAGCATTGGTGGTCATCTGCACCAGTTTCATGCGGTTGGCCCCCTCGATCCGGTAAAGCGTGATTTCCAGCCCGCCTGCGGGGCGGCCGCGGGCGGTGTCCAGAACATGCGTCGTCAAGTAGCCGTTTGCCATGGGTGGGGTCTTTCCTGATCCGTTGGACCCTTACGATAGGCGGGTGTCGGGCTAGGTCAATGGCGGATTGATGGGCGGCTTTCTGGGCGCGTCCGCGCTGAAAGAGGCGGTGATTCGGGCGATGGTGAAAAATAATTCGCCTACCGAATCGTTTTTGCTTGAGCCGCGAATCATCCTGCGCCTATATGGTACACAACATTCAATCGGAGGTGTTGCCTGCCAGCGACCCATACAATCCGAGTATGTATTCTGGGGGACAGAATTCTTATGATCGGGCAAGTCGCACGTGGTGCGACGATCATTGGGCAGGGGCCGACAGGACTCGTGTTGCATAGCGCAGCAAGAGCGGCCCCTTCCACTCACTTTCCCGCCCGATATGCCCCCCGTATGTGTTTGAGTTTCAGGCCGGCCAGCGCCTTAGAACTTTCGCTATAAGAGAGCAGGGCCACTCGAGCCGATCTGGCAGCCGGCCGACCTTTCGGGAAGGGTTGGCTGGCTGTACATTGCGAAAAATCAGTGCCAGAAAACCGTTGGTTGACTAAAACAACGGCCCGCAGCGCGCGGTTTCCCCGCGCGCGCAGGCGCTGACCAAAGGACGATCCCATGACACGCTACCCTCGTGATTTTCACGGCTACGGCCCCACACCGCCTGATGCACAATGGCCGGGCGGCGCGCGGATCGCGGTGCAATTCGTGCTGAACTACGAGGAGGGCGGCGAGAACTGTCTGCTTCACGGGGATGCCGCATCAGAGGCCTTCCTGTCCGAGATCGTCGGGGCCGCCCCTTGGCCGGGGCAACGTCACTGGAACATGGAATCCATCTATGACTACGGCGCGCGGGCGGGCTTTTGGCGGTTGCACCGCCTGTTCACCGGAGCGGATATCCCTGTTACCGTTTATGGCGTCGCCACCGCCTTGGCGCGGTCCCCGCAGCAGGTAGAGGCGATGACCCAGGCCGATTGGGAAATCGCAAGCCACGGGCTGAAATGGATCGACTATAAGGATCACACCGCCGAGGTTGAAAGCGCCGACATGGACGAGGCGATCCGCCTGCACCGCGAGGTCGTCGGCACAGCGCCGCGTGGCTGGTACACGGGGCGCAGCTCTGTGAACACGGTCGCGCTGGCGGCGGAGACGGGGGCCTTCGACTATATCTCGGATACATACGACGATGATCTGCCCTATTGGATGCAGGTAGCAGGGCGCGATCAGCTGATTATCCCCTATACTCTTGATTGCAACGATATGCGCTTTGCCACGCCGCAGGGCTTTAATTCGGGCGATCAGTTCTATGCCTATCTGCGCGATACCTTCGATGCGCTTTATGCCGAAGGCAGCGCCGGGCAGGCCAAGATGATGTCGGTCGGGCTGCATTGCCGTCTGATCGGGCGGCCCGGACGGATACAGGCGCTGAAACGCTTTATCGACTACATCAAAGGGTTCGAAGGCGTCTGGACGCCGCGCCGCATCGACATCGCAGACCATTGGCGTGACACCCATCCGCCTCAGCCGCGCCTGCGTCTGGACCAGATGGACCGCGCCAGCTTTGTCGCGAAATTCGGTGGGGTGTTCGAACATTCAGCGTGGATCGCCGAACGCGCCTATGACCTTGAACTTGGGCCCGCGCATAACTCTGTTGCGGGGATACATAATGCTTTGGCGCGGATGTTCCGGTCGGCGACGCGGGCGGAACGCTTGGGCGTGCTGACCGCGCACCCCGATCTGGCGGGCAAGCTGGCGGCAGCCAAACGGCTGACGGCTGAAAGCACGCAAGAACAAGCCAGCGCCGGGCTGGACGCCTTGACCGATGCCGAGCGTACGCGCTTCGAGACGTTGAACAGCCAATACGTCGCGAAACACGGGTTTCCCTTTATCATCGCGGTGAAGGATCACGACAAGGACGGCATCCTGCGCCAGTTCGAGACCCGCATCGCCAACGCAACCGAAGATGAATTTACCACCGCATGTGCACAGGTCGAACGGATCGCACGGCTGCGTTTAGAGGATATGCTATGACCTATGCCTTCCCCCCCGGCGGTCTGCCGGACCAGACTGTCTCTCCTGAAAGCACGGCTGTGTTCACGGACGCCTACGCAGTGATCCCTGCTTCGGTGCAGCGGGACATCGTGACCAGCCTGCTGCCCGGATGGGTGAACACACGCGCTTGGGTGCTGGCGCGGCCGCTGACAGGATTTGCCGAAACCTTCGCACAATACGCGGTAGAGCTTGCCCCCAAGGGTGGCAGCGACACACCCGAGCCGGACGCGCAGGCGCAAGCGGTCTTGTTCGTGGCCACAGGCCGCGCGCGGTTGACGCTGGACGGGCAGGGGTATGATCTTGTGGCAGGGTCTTACGCCTATATTCCCCCTGCGGCCAAATGGACGCTTTGGAACACCGGCGATACGCCTTGCGGCCTGCACTGGGTGCGCAAGCGCTATGTGCCCGTGGACGGCTTGGATGCGCCAGAGGCATTCGTGACCCATGACGACGCAGTCGCGCCGATTGCCATGCCCGATACCGATGGCGCTTGGGCGACCCAGCGTTTCGCGGACCCAGGCGATCTGCGCCACGACATGCACGTCAATATCGTGACCTTCCAACCGGGCGGGCGCATCCCTTTCGCAGAGACCCATGTGATGGAACACGGGCTTTACGTCATTCAGGGCACGGCGGATTATTTGCTGAACCGCGACTGGGTGCCGGTTGAAGCGGGCGATTTCATGTGGCTACGCGCTTTTTGTCCGCAGGCCTGTATCGCAACGGGGCAAGAACCCTTCCGCTATCTGCTGTATAAGGATGTGAACCGCCACATGCCGCTGTCGCTATGAGCCCGCGCGAGATCACCGTTCAGCCCCTGACCGCAGATGCCTTCGCCCCTTTCGGTGAAGTGCTGGACGCGTCGGGCGCGCCGGACCGGATCATCAACGCGGGGCTGTGTGGGCGGCACCATGATCTGGCAAAGCTGGATTTCGGGCCCGACGGTCGCGCGGGCATCAGCATCTTTAACGCGCAGGCCCGTAGCCTGCCCTACCAGTTGGACCTGCTTGAACGGCATCCCGAAGGGTCGCAAGCCTTCCTGCCGCTGACGGGCGCGCCGTTTCTTGTGATCGTGGCACCCGACGAGGGCGATACCCCCGGCACACCGCTGGCGTTCTTGACGGCACCGCATCAAGGCGTGAACTTTCACCGCGGGACATGGCACGGCGTGCTTACCCCTTTGGCAGAGCCCGGTCTTTTCGCCGTGGTGGACCGCATCGGCACCAGCCCCAACCTTGACGAATACCCGCTGGACCCGCCTTATGTGATCAAGGGGTAAACCCCGCAGATAATCGGACCGCACAAATAGCGGCCAGTGATCAACAAGGGACATTTGATATGACACGCCACGCCATCGGCACGCCGGAACAACTGCGCGACCCCAATTACATGCCGCCGCTGTATCGCGCTATTCCTCTGGGTGTTCAGCACGTGCTGGCAATGTTCGTGTCCAATGTCACCCCCGCCATCATCATCGCGGGCGCGGCGGGCTTTGGGTTCGGGTCGAACTCGCCCGACTTTCCCGAACTGCTGTACCTGATCCAGATGTCGATGCTGTTTGCCGGTGTCGCGACGCTGCTGCAAACGCTGACGCTGGGGCCTGTCGGGGCAGGGCTGCCGATTGTGCAGGGCACGTCTTTCGCGTTCATCCCCATCATGATCCCTCTGGTGGCGGGTAAGGGTGTGGACGGGCTTGCCGCGCTGTTCGGAGGCGTTGTGATCGGCGGCATGTTCCACGCCTTTCTGGGGCTGTTCATCGGCAAGATCCGATTTGCGCTGCCGCCGCTTGTTACGGGGTTGGTGGTCACGATGATCGGCCTGGCGCTGGTCAAGGTGGGGATCCAATACGCTGCCGGTGGTGTGCCCGCGATTGGCACGCCTGCCTATGGCAGCCTGCTGAATTGGTCGGCCGCGCTGGTGGTGATCTTTGTCACATTGGGGATCAAGTTTTTCACCCGCGGGATGCTGTCGATCTCGGCTGTGCTGATCGGCTTGATCGTGGGGTATATCTATGCGCTGGCCGTGGGGATGCTCAGCTTTGGCGACATCAGCGGGTCGTGGTCACGCTCTGCCGCCTTCGCGCTGCCCAATCCGCTGAAATACGGGTTCGAGTTCTCGGCAGCGGCGATCATCGGCTTTTGTCTGATGGCGTTTATCTCGGCGATTGAAACCGTGGGTGACGTCGCCGGGATCACAAAGGGCGGCGCGGGCCGCGAAGCGACCGACCGCGAAATCCAGGGCGCGACCTATGCCGACGGGATCGGGTCCGCCGTCGCCGGTCTTTTTGGGGGGCTGCCCAACACATCCTTCAGCCAGAACGTCGGCCTGATCGCCATGACAGGCGTGATGAGCCGCCACGTCGTCACCGTCGGCGCGCTGTTCCTGATCCTCTGCGGGCTGGTCCCCAAGGTCGGCGGCGTGATCCGCACCATCCCGATCGAGGTTTTGGGCGGCGGGGTTATCGTGATGTTCGGCATGGTCGTGGCCGCTGGCATGTCGATGTTGTCCGACGTGGACTGGAACCGCCGCAATATGGTGATCTTTGCCATCTCGATCTCGATCGGTCTGGGGCTTCAGCTGGAGCCCGGCGCGGTGCAACACCTGCCCGACACGGCCAAGATCCTGCTGACCAGCGGTCTGCTTCCCGCGGCGCTGATTGCTATTGTACTGAACCTGCTTCTGCCCGAAGAACTGGCAGAGGAATCAACCGAGGAAGTCTCGGGCGGGTTGTCGGGCAGTTCCAAGGGTAAACTGCCGCATACACCCAAGACGCTACACTAAGGAGCCACCCCATGTACGATATGGCCGCCATTGGCGCTTGGATCGAGTTTGCCGTTCGCTGGGTGCATGTCATCACGGCCATCGCGTGGATCGGGTCGTCGTTCTACTTTATCGCGCTGGATCTGGGCCTGCACCGCGACCGCAACCTCAAAACCGGCGCGGACGGAGAAGAATGGCAGGTTCACGGCGGCGGGTTCTACCACGTGCAGAAATATCTGGTGGCCCCCGCACAGATGCCCGACGATCTGATCTGGTTCAAATGGGAAAGCTATTCGACGTGGCTTTCCGGCTTTGCTTTGCTGATCCTGGTCTACTACCTCGGGGCGGAATTCTATCTTGTCGATCCCACTGTCGCAGATCTGGCGAACTGGCAGGCCGTGGGGATTTCCCTGTTGTCGCTTGGCTTTGGTTGGCTGGTCTACGACCAGATCTGCAAAAGCAAATTCGGCGATAACAACACACGGCTGATGATCGGCCTCTATGTGATCCTTGTGGGGATGGCCTATTTCTATACCTCGGTCTTTTCGGGGCGTGCAGCGTTGCTGCATCTGGGCGCGTTCACGGCGACGATCATGTCGGCGAACGTGTTCTTCATCATCATGCCGAACCAGCGGATCGTGGTGGCCGACCTCAAGGCGGGGCGGGTGCCGGATGCGAAATACGGCAAGATCGCCAAACAGCGCAGCACACATAACAACTATCTGACCTTGCCGGTCATCTTCCTGATGCTCAGCAACCACTACCCGCTGGCCTTCGCGTCGGAAATGAACTGGCTGATTGCGGCATTGGTGTTTCTGATGGGGGTCACGATCCGCCATTACTTCAACAGCCTGCACGCGCGTCAGGGCAATCCGACATGGACATGGGCGGTCACCGCGCTGTTGTTCGTCACGATCATGTGGCTGTCGACCGCGCCGATGTTCCGCAGCGTCGAGCCGGAAGAGGCCACCGGCCCCGCACTGCGTTTTGCCCAGGCCGACGGGTTTGACCGGGTGCATGATATCGTGCGCGGTCGGTGCAGCATGTGTCATGCGGCGGAACCCGCGTGGGACGGGCTGCTTTGGCCGCCGAAATCCATCCGGCTTGAGACAGAACATCAGATCGCCAGCGCGGCCAAACAGATCTATTTGCAAGCGGGCGTGACCGATGCGATGCCCCCTGCAAACCTGAGCCATATGCAGGCCAGCGAACGTGCCGAGATCGTCGCCTGGTTCAATGCAGCCACACAGGATTAACGTCGCCGACGAGCGTTAACCATCCGCATTCGCGGCTTTCAGAATCGCGCGCCTCTATGCTAGGTCTAGCCGCATGGCGCATCCAAACCCCAATATAAGCGAAAATTTCCCGGTGATCCGGCAGCTCGACGACTCGGCGATTAATCGTATCGCCGCAGGAGAGGTCGTCGAACGCCCTGCCTCAGCGGTCAAGGAGCTGGTCGAGAACGCAATTGATGCGGGCGCGCGGCAAATCACGGTCGAATATGCCGATGGTGGCAAGACGCTGATCCGCGTCACCGACGACGGCTGCGGCATCGCCGCGGACGATCTGACGCTGGCGCTGTCCCGGCACGCGACCTCGAAGATCGACGGGACGGACCTGCTGAACATCCACACCTTCGGTTTTCGCGGCGAGGCGCTGCCCTCGCTTGGGGCTGTCGGGCGGCTGACCATTTGCAGCCGAGTTGCGGGACAGGACGGGGCAGAGATTTCGGTCAACGGCGGCGTGACCGGCCCTGTGCGCCCTGCTGCGCTGAATGGTGGCACCGTCGTCACCCTGCGCGATCTCTTCTTTGCCACGCCCGCACGGTTGAAATTCCTGCGCACCGATCGCGCCGAGGCGCAGGCGATCTCTGACATCATCAAGCGGCTGGCGATGGCGGAACCCTTCGTGCGTTTCACCCTGCGCGATGTGTCCGGAGACGGACCGGGCCGCGAGGTGTTTCGCGCCGAGGCCGAACAGGGCGATATGTTCGCCGCGCTGCACGGGCGTTTGGCGCAGGTGCTGGGGCGCGAGTTTGCTGAAAACGCGCTGGCCATCGATGCCGAACGCGAAGGGCTGCACCTGACGGGCTACGCGGCCCTGCCGACCTATTCGCGCGGCTCTGCCGTGACGCAATACCTGTTTGTGAACGGGCGTCCCGTCCGTGACAAGCTGCTGGTGGGGGCGTTGCGCGGCGCTTATTTCGACCTGCTGAGCCGTGACCGCCATCCCGCCGCCGCATTGTTCGTCGATTGCGATCCCAAGCTTGTGGATGTCAACGTCCACCCCGCCAAATCCGAAGTGCGCTTTCGCGATCCCGGACTGGCACGCGGGTTGATCGTATCGGCGCTGCGCCATGCGCTGGCGGATGCGGGGCACCGCGCCTCGACCACCGTGGCGAATGCGACTTTGGGGGCGATGCGCCCCGAACAGCCCGGTGCGCGGGTGTATCAGATGGACCGCCCCTCGCTTGGTGCGCGCAGCGCTGCCTATCAGGCGCAAGCGCCCGAACCCGGCTTTGCCGAAACCGCCGGCATGTGGGGCCGTGTTGAAACGCCCCCCCAGTACGAGGCTGGCGGCGCTGACGTCCAGACCCACGACACTCGGACCCATGACGCACACACGCCCGCCGCCGAACCCGCGCCGGACTTCCCCCTTGGGACCGCGCGGGGACAGGTGCACGAGAATTACATCATCGCACAGACGGCGACGGGCATGGTCATCGTGGACCAGCACGCAGCGCATGAACGACTGGTCTATGAAAAGCTGAAACGCCAGATGGCCGAAAACGGTGTCGCGGCGCAGGCCTTGCTGATTCCCGAGATTGTTGATCTGTCAGCGTCGGACTGCGCGCGGCTGCTTGAGGTCGCGGAAGACCTCGCGCGCTTTGGACTGGGGATCGAACCTTTTGGCGGCAGTGCGATTGCCGTGCGCGAAACGCCCGCGATCCTTGGCACAGTGGACGCCAAGGCGATGGTGCTGGATATCCTTGATGAGCTCGCCGATCAGAACGAAAGCAACACGTTACAGGCCCGGATCGAGGCGATCCTCAGCCGTGTGGCCTGTCACGGTTCCATCCGCTCGGGCCGCTGGATGCGGGGCGAGGAAATGAACGCGCTGCTGCGCGAGATGGAGGCGACGCCCCATTCCGGCCAATGCAACCACGGCCGCCCCACCTATGTCGAGCTGAAGTTGAGCGATATCGAACGTCTGTTCGGGCGCACATGATCCAGCTTGGCGGTGAAACCTACGCGCTGACAGACCCTGCCATGCTGCTGCTGATTGGCGGCGGGGGCGTGGTCTTGCTGGTGCTGATCCTGCTGGTGATGGCGGTGCGTGCAGCGGGGCGGTCTGCGCGGGTCGCGGCCCCGTTGGCGCGACAGATGCAAATACTGGGCGGCCATGTGCAACAGCTTGGCATGGGGCAGGAACAACTGCGCGGGGGCTTGCAAACCGTGTCGGATACCCAAGCCAATGCACAGGCCCAGATGGTGCAAAGCATCGAGGCCCGCATGGCCCATGTGCAGCAACAAATGCAGGACCGGCTGGCCGAGAACGCGGCCCGCTCTGCCCGGTCCTTGGCAGAGATGCAGGAACGCATGAGCGCGACGCTTCACGGTTCCAGCAAGCAGACGACGACCAGCCTGACCCAGCTACAGGAACGGCTGGCCGCGATTGACAAGGCGCAGGACAATATCACCAAACTGTCGGGCGACGTGTTGTCGCTGCAGGATATCCTGAGCAATAAACAGACCCGTGGTGCATTCGGTGAGATCCAGCTGCATGATATCGTCTCTAAGGCGTTGCCAAGTGACAGTTACACAATGCAGGCGACGCTTTCCAACGGCAGGCGCGCGGATTGCCTGATCCACCTGCCGAACCCGCCCGGCCCGATCGTGATCGACAGTAAATTCCCGCTTGAAGCCTATGAAGCCCTGCGCCGTGCCAAGACGGAATACGAGGTCAAGGATGCTGCCCGCGCCATGCGGGTTGCGGTCAAGTCGCATATTCAGGCGATCACCACGAAATACATCATCGAGGGCGAGACCGCGGATGGCGCGCTGATGTTCCTGCCCTCGGAAGCGGTCTATGCCGAGCTGCATGCGAACTTCCCTGAACTCGTCCGCGAAGGTTTTGATGCGCGGGTCTGGATCGTATCGCCGACCACCTGCATGGCAACGCTGAATACGATGCGCGCGATCCTCAAGGATGCGCGGATGCGGGAACAGGCAGGGGCCATCCGCAAAACGCTCAAGATGCTGCACCGCGATGTCGAGATCGTGGTCGAACGTGTGGGCAAGCTGAACACCCATTTCGGGCAGGCCCGCGCTGATCTTGAAGGCTTGGGCACGGCTGCTGAACGCGCGGGTAAACGTGCGGCCAAACTGGATAATTTCGATTTCGAAGAACTGTCAGAGCAGGATAATCGCGTTGTGCCGCTTTCGCGCCCTGACAAACGGCCCTGACGGGCTATCTAAGCGAGGAGCCACGACAAGGGTGTCACAAAAAGTCGTAGTTAGTGTCTGATTAACTGCAACTCATGTACCGTCCAGCCCGTGTATCACCGAAAGTGCCGATACAAACCTGACAGACTGGAAATTCTCGCCTTATGCCATTTGAAGCCATCGACCCGCCACAGAACCACTCTTTGGCAGGCCACCGAAAGATTGCCGTCATCGGCGCGGGTATTTCCGGCATGGGGGCGGCGCATATGCTGGGCGACGACCATCAGGTGACCTTGTTCGAAAGCTGCCCCCGTCTGGGGGGGCACGCGCGCACGAAGATGGCGGGCAAGAACGGCGACCAGCCTGTAGATACGGGCTTTATCGTGTTCAACTACGCCAATTATCCCAACCTCGCCGCGCTGTTCAAAGAGCTCGACGTGCCGGTGGTCAAATCCAACATGAGCTTCGGGGCCTCCATCGATGGGGGGCGGTTGGAATACGGGCTGATGACGCTGGATTCGATCTTCGCGCAGCGGCGCAATGCGCTGAATCCGAAATTCCTGCGTATGTTGACCGATATCGTGCGGTTCAACAGCACGGCGACCAAGCTGGCGCAGGACCGTACGCTGACCATCGCGGGGTTCTTGGACAAGCTTGGCGCGGGTGAATATTTTCGCAAATACTACCTGACGCCGCTGTCGGGCGCGATCTGGTCGACGCCGGTGGACAAGATCATGGATTTCCCAGCCTATTCCATGATCGACTTCTTCGAGAACCACGCCTTGCTGAGCCACACAGGCCAGCACCAGTGGTATACGGTTAAGGGCGGGTCGCAGGAATATGTGAACCGTCTGGGGGCATCGCTGACAGCCAAGGGCGCCGACATTCGCCTTGGCACGCCGGTGCAATCCGTCCGCCGCACGCCCTTGGGCGCAGAGGTGAAAACCCATGGCGCGGAATGGGAAGCGTTTGACGAGGTCGTCTTTGCGAGCCATTCCGATGATGCGCTTGCCCTTTTGGCCGACCCAAGCGCGGCAGAGCGTGCTGCCTTGGGTGCGGTGAAATACCAGCCCAACGACGTGGTACTACATGCCGATGCCTCTGTTATGCCCAAGCTGCGCAAGACCTGGGCTTCGTGGATCTATGCCGAGGATCAGGGGCAGAAGTCCGACCGGATCGACCTGACCTACTGGATGAACTCGCTGCAACCGATCCCGATGGACGACCCGCATTTTGTGACGCTCAATACCAAGCGCCCGATCCGCGAAGAGCTGATCTATGATCAGGTCACCCTGCGCCATCCGGTCTATGATCTGGGCGCGCTGGCCGCACAAGAGCAGGTGCGCGCCTTCAACGGCACGCAGAATACCTGGTTCTGCGGCGCCTGGATGAAGCATGGCTTCCACGAGGACGGGCTCTCTAGCGCGGTTGACGTGGTGCAGGGGCTGCGGGCCAAGGCAAAGGTCGCATTGGCCGCAGAATGAGCGCCGGCGTCGATCATATCCGTGGTGTGACCTATCATGGGCGCAAGGGGGCGGTCGAAAACAGCTTTCGCTATTCGGTCGATTACGTGGTTCTGGATGCAGAGGCATCGCTGCAAACACCAGCGTTGTTCGGGCGCAACCGCGGGGCCGTGACATCGCTGTGGGACGAAGACCACGGCGGAGCCAAAGGCGCGGGTCGCGGGGCCGCGTGGGTGCGCGATGTTCTGGCGCACCACGAGGTCACGGGCGTCGCGCGGATAGAGTTGATGGCGCAACCGCGCGTGCTGGGGCATGTGTTCAACCCTGTTAGCTTTTGGCTGTGCCACCGCGCGGACGAGGCGCTGATCGCCGTGATATCAGAGGTATCGAATACCTTCGGAGACCGGCACAGCTATCTATGCCACCACGATGACCTGCGCCCGATCACGGCCACTGATCATCTGCACGCGACCAAGATTTTCCACGTATCGCCATTTCAGCCGGTCGAAGGGGGATACAGTTTTCGCTTTGATATCCGCGCCGACCGTATTGGTGTCTGGATCGATTATACCCAGTCCGAAGGGGGCTTGATCGCCACCCTGACGGGCCGTCGTGGCCCTCTCACGAACCGGGCAATCCTGTGGTCGCTGCTTCGGCGTCCCTTCGGGGCGCGGCGGGTGTTGGCCTTGATCCACTGGCAGGCGCTAAAGCTGTGGTGGAAAGGCGGCGGCTATCGCCCGCGTCCTGAACCGCCGGTGAAAGACGTGTCGGGCACGTGACCCGTTCGGCACATCAACTGCCTGCCTATGCGCTGTTTGCGTCGCTTCTGGCGGCGGCGGGGCTGCCGATTTATATTCACGCACCCAAGTTCTTTGTTGATGAATACGGGGTGTCTCTCGGGGCTTTGGGCACGGTGCTTTTTGCGCTGCGCCTGTTGGATGTGGTGCAGGACCCGCTGCTGGGGCGGCTATCGCAAGCCTTGCGTCACAGGCGCGGCACGGCTGTCGCCGTCGGTGTCGCCCTGATGGCTGTATCGATGTTTGCCCTGTTTGCAGTGCCGCCCTTGCTGCCGCCGCTGATGTGGTTCGCGCTGACACTGACGGGGGTGTTTTCGGCGTTCAGCTTTCTGACGATCTGCTTTTATGCGCAAGGGGTCGCCAAAGCCGCGCTGCTGCCCGGGCGCGGGCATCTGGTGCTGGCGCGCTGGCGCGAGACGGGGGCGTTGCTAGGCGTCTGCGCGGCCTCGGTCCTGCCTGTGATGCTGGGGCTGGTGATGGGGGCCCCGTTTACAGGGTTTGCCATCGGTTTTGCCGCACTTGGTCTGGGCAGTGTCCTTGCCATGCGGGGCGAATGGCGCGGCGCGGATATCGCGGGTCCGACGGGGATCGCCGTGGTGTTGCGCGATCCGATTGCCCGTCGGTTGCTGCTGATCGCGCTGTTCAATGCGGCCCCTGTCGCGGTCACATCTACGTTATTTCTGTTCTACGTCGAAAGCGTGCTGCGCGCACCGGGGTGGGCGGGGGCGCTGCTGTTGCTCTTCTTTCTTTCGGCTGCTGTGGCCGCGCCGTTGTGGGGCAAGCTGGCAGAGCGTTTCAGCCCCAAACCCGTCCTGCTGTCCGCAATGGGCTTGGCGATCCTTGTGTTTGCAGGGACTTTGCTGCTGGGGGCGGGGGATGTGGCGTGGTTCGTGCTGGTCTGCATCGCCTCTGGCGCGGTGCTGGGGGCCGACCTGACACTGCTGCCCGCGATGTTCTCCGCGCGGATGGCGGTGGTCGCCCCGCAGGCCGCCGAGGGGTTCGGGCTGTGGTCGCTGGTGTCGAAATTCGCCCTTGCCTTCGCGGCGATAACGCTACTTCCCACCCTGCAGGCGTCCGGCTTTGACAGCGGTACGACGGGCAATGGACCGGTGGCAATCTCGACGCTCATATGGCTCTATGCCGGCGTGCCTTGCGGGCTCAAGCTGTTGGCCATCGGTTTTCTGGCCGCCACGCCGATGCAAAAGGATGATGAAGAATGATGGACATGTTGCAGTTTGCTCTGGGGGCCGCAGTGGTGGCCGCAATCTGGCTGGCGCGGCGGCGGATCACCGATTTCCCTGCGCAAAAGCCGTCGGATTATGCGGATGACTACACTGTCTTTGACATGAGGAAACATCTGGACGGGGCGATGGTCTGCGAAGGCGTAATCTTTGGCCCCGCGGGGCGGGTCACCAGCAGTTTCGTGGCAGATTTCAACGTGACATGGGACGGCGACACCGCATGTATCGAAGAACATTTCGTCTATGACGACAACACGACCCAAGACCGCACATGGACGATCACATTGGGCGAGACGGGGCATTTCACCGCCACCGCCCCGGACGTCAAAGGCACGGCCAAGGGCCGCAACGTCGGTGCGACGGTGCAGTCGAAATACACCATCAGGCTGCCTGATGACGTGGGCGGGCACCTGCTGAATACCGTGGACTGGATGTATCTGACCGGCGATGGCACGATCATCAACCGCAGTCAGTTCCGAAAATTTGGGGTGAAGGTGGCCGAATTGGTCGCCACCATCCGCAGAAAGGACGCAGCATGACCGAATGGACAGGAAAACGCTATTGGCTGATCGGGGCGAGCGCCGGACTGGGCGAAGCACTGGCACATAAGCTGGGCCGACTGGGGGCCGAGGTCATCGTCTCTGCCCGGTCTGAAGACAAGCTGGCGGCGCTGGTCGATGAACTGCCCGTTTCGGCAAGCTACCAGACCATCGACGTGCAGGATATCGACAGCATCCGCGCCGCGGTCAAAGCCGTCGGGCCGGTGGACGGGGTTGTCTATCTGGCGGGGGCCTATTGGCCCTTTGGGGCCCAGGAGTGGGAGCCGGAGCATGCGACCGCGATGATCGATGTAAACCTCACCGGGCTGGTGCGCGTGATGGGCGAAGTGGTGCCCGATATGGTCAAGCGCGACGCGGGTCACATCGTGATCACCTCTAGCCTCACGGCCTATCGCGGGCTGCCAAAGTCTATCGGCTATACGGCGTCCAAGGCGGGCACCTTGTCCTTGGCGGAATGTATGCACGCCGACCTGCGCAAGACCGGCGTGAAAGTTCAGGTGATCAACCCTGGTTTCATCCGCACGCAGCTGACCGACAAGAACGACTTCAAGATGCCCTTTTTGATGGAGCCCGAGGCCGCTGCGCAGCAAGTGGTCGAGCATATGAGCGGCAGCAGCTTTAAGAAAAGCTTCCCCTTCGGGTTCTCGCTTTTCTTCCGGCTGGCGCAGTTCCTGCCCGACGGCATCTACTACCGTCTATTCGGGTGACCGGATCGGGCGCGTGATCCGCCCGGTCTGATCGCGTCACACGGCGGCGCTGTGTTCTTCGAACAGCGCACGAGCCCGCGCCCAGACCGGCGAGGCATCTTCCGCCAGTGCCGAGAGCGTCGGCAGCAGCTGCGCGGCGTAGTCTTCAGAGCTTTCCAACGGCAGCATCGACGGCAGGTTGTCGATCGCGGTGACATCTAGAGGTGGGGTGTCATGCACGCGTAACGCGGGCTCTTCCCATGTGGTCGCGCGGTCATAGACCGGCACGGGGTTGAAGTCGCTGTCGGGATCGCAAGCGATATCGCCGATCACCCGCAGCGCGCGATCCCTGTCCAGCGCGCTTTTGGGCACGAAAACCGGTGTCTGCGGCCCCGCCAGAATGCAGTTGAAAAACAGCACATGCTGCAAAATCTCGGGGAAGGGGCCGCCGTGGGCGGTCTCCTTCATATCCCATCCGGTGACCTTGATCCCCAGACGGCCGCAAAGATCGGCGGCACCGCTGCCCACCCGACCAAGTGCGCCGATGACCAGCGCGTCGGGCGTGGCGAGCCCGTCGATCTCTGCCGCGAGGTCGCGGGTCAGCGCATCGGCGTTGGGGTAGGGGGTGATGGGGGCGACAGCTTGCCCACGGGTTTGGGCGCCCCAGCATTTGACGGCCACCGCCGCGCCCGCGAACCCTGCCCAATAGCCAAAGGCGGCGACGCGTCGGCCGGTCTCGTCGGTCAGATACTCAAGGTCCAGCAAGGTGCCGCCGCCCGCCTTGAAACGTTGCAACAGGATACGCCCCGCTGATTGGCCCTTGTAGGCGTGACCGAACATGATGTGCCGGTGCACCAGCGGTGTGCCGTCCTCTGGCAGTTCCTTCAGGCCAAAGATGATCGCATCGGCGGGCGCGTCGGGCCAGCTGTTCTGTGGGGCGATGGTGCAGCCCGTGGCCGCATAGGCATCGGTCGCGATCACGCGGCTGTCCGAGGCTTCGACGGTGACGCGAAACCCCTGCGCCATCAACGCGGTAACCCCTTCGGGCGTGATGCCGACGCGGGTTTCATTGTCGCGCTGTTCGGCGCGGACCCATAGATGTGGCGCGGTCATAGCATCCCCTTGTCTTTCACCGCTGCCACGCTGGCGCGGGCGGTCATCTGCTGCATGAATGTCGTGATCTTGGGGTAGGCCGCCGTATCCACGCCGTCGCCCTCAAGCCAGTTGCACACGACGAACAGATAGGGATCGGCAAGGCTGAAATCCTCGCCCAACACATAGGGCCCACGCAGGATATCGCTTTCGACAAAATCGGCACAGGCAGCCATGGTTTCGGGCACCTGAGCCGTCATATCCTCGAAGCTGGATTGTTGTTTGGCCCACCGCGATCCGCGCATCTTGTGGGCATGGGCGACATGCATGGTCGAGGCGAGGTAGTACATCGCGCTGCGCATCTGTGCGGCGGCGGTCGGGTCCGTGGGGACCAGCCCGGCTTTGGGCGCAATGGCAGCGACATAGTCCAGCAGCGCACCGGTCTCGGTCAGGATCGTATCATCCTCAAGTCGCAGCGCAGGCACGCGTCCCTTGGGATTGATCGCCAGATATTCGGGTTTCGTCTGCTCTGCCGTGGCGAAATCGACGCGCACCGGTTGATAGGGCAGGGCGGCTTCTTCGATGGCAATCGCCACCGCGACAGAGATGGTTCCGGGCGTGTAATAAAGCGTAAGCATCGTTTTGCCTTTCAGATATGGGTCTGCGCGACACGGCGTGCGGGGGTATCCAGATGGGGCACCGCGTTGAACAGCACCGGCGACCAGTGGCCGCCAATGGGGAACAGCCGGTGCATCGACGTGTGCATGATCGCCAGCGCGATGCGCGACATGGCCGGAATGCCCAGCCCCATCGCCTGTGCCATCACCATCGAGATCAGCCCCCCAGAGGTCACGACCAGCGCCGGCCCGTCCCCGTCCGATATCTCTGATAGCACGGATTTGATGCGCCCTTCGAAATTGGCGTAGCTCTCGGGCGGGTTTTCGAGCCTGTCGCTTTTCCACGTCTCGAACACCAGCGGCAGGTGGTTGGTGAACCCGCCCTGTTCCGTGGGGAAAGGGATGCCGTGCTGCTGCTCCATCATGGTGGCGAGGGTGAAATACTCAAGCTCGTTCAGCCGCGCGTCGCGTATCGGTTCAAGCCCGGTGTTCATCCCCTCTGCCGTCTCGATATGGCGGCGCAGCGTGCCGGTATACAGCCGCGTGTGGTGGGTTTCGGACTGGCGCAGGTGGTCGCCCAGCCACGCAGCCTGTTCGTGGCCAAGCGGGCTTAGCTTGTCATAGCTGATTTCGTCCTTGGCCTGGGAATTTGCCTGACCGTGACGGATGAGGGTAATGTGGGACATAGCGCGCCTTTTTCTGTTGCGCCATTGATAGGCAAGCCATGCGCGGGTGGAAAGCCTGCCCGCCCCTCGCATGTCGATTTTTTGCAGGCGGCCCCCCGCGTCGCGTATCGGAAACGCCGGTGGCGCAAAAACGGGGCAGGGTGTCGGGAATATGACTGCCGTCGCATTCGTGCCCTGCCTATACTGCGGGGCGGTACAGGAGGGTTCCCCATGGCGGATAAGGTAAAATTCACGCTCGACGGCGAAGAGGTCGAGGCCGACACCGGGTTGACGATCTGGGAAATCGCCAATGTGCGCGGTCTGAAAATCCCGCATCTGTGTTTCACGCCGGAGCCGGGGTATCGCCCCGATGGCAACTGCCGTGCCTGTATGGTCGAGATCGAAGGCGAACGCGTGCTGGCCGCCTCCTGCCTGCGCGAACCGAGCGACGGTATGGTCGTCACCACCAACAACGCGCGCGCCGAAAATGCCCGCAAGATGGTGATGGAACTGCTGGTCACCGATCAGCCCGCCCCCGAAGTCGCCCACGATAAATCCAGCCATCTGTGGGACATGGCCGCAATGGAAGGTATCTCGGAAAGCCGCTTCCCCAAGCTGGAAGAGGGGCGCATCCCGTTGCTCGACGACAGCCATGTGGCGATGCGTGTGAACCTTGATGCCTGTATCCAGTGCAATCTGTGTGTGCGCGCCTGCCGCGAGGTGCAGGTCAATGATGTGATCGGGATGGCCGGTCGCGGGCATGACAGCTATCCGGTGTTCGACATGGCCGACCCGATGGGCGCGTCCTCTTGTGTGGCCTGCGGTGAATGTGTGCAGGCCTGCCCGACGGGGGCGCTGATGCCCGCCACGGTTGTCGATGACGCGCAGGTGGGCGACAGCGCCGACTTTGATAGCGAAGTCGACAGCATCTGCCCGTTCTGCGGTGTGGGCTGTCAGGTGTCGCTGAAGGTCAAGGACGGCAAGATCAAATACGTCGAGGGCATCAACGGTCCCGCGAACGAAGGGCGGCTGTGCGTCAAGGGGCGCTTTGGTTTTGACTATATCCACCATCCCCATCGTCTGACCAAACCGCTGATCCGTCGCAAGGACGCCCCGCCCAAGGGGCTGAACGTGGACCCGGACAACTGGCAAACCCACTTCCGCGAAGCCACCTGGGACGAGGCGCTGGATTTCGCTGCGGGCGGTATGAAAAAGATCGGCGGCGCGGGTGTGGCGGGCTTTGGATCAGCGAAATGCACGAACGAGGAAGCCTACCTGTTTCAAAAGATTATCCGGCAGGGCTTTGGTCACAACAACGTAGATCACTGCACGCGGCTGTGTCATGCCTCGTCAGTGGCCGCGCTGATGGAGAATGTCGGATCCGGTGCGGTCACCGCGACCTTCAACCAGATCGAAAACGCCGATGTTGCGATTGTGATCGGCGCGAACCCGACCGAGAACCACCCCGTCGCGGCGACCTTCTTCAAACAGTTCGCCAAGCGCGGCGGCAAGCTGATCGTGATGGACCCGCGCGGCCAGGCGCTGAAGCGGCATGCGTCGCATATGCTGCAATTCCGCCCCGGCACCGATGTGTCGATGCTGAACGCCATCATGCATGTGATCGTCGAGGAAAAGCTGTACGACCAACAGTATATCGAAGCCTACACCGAAAACTGGGAGATCGAGAAAGCCCACCTGAAAACCTTCACCCCTGAAAAGATGTCCAAGATCTGCGGCATCGACGCGGAGGTGCTGCGCGATGTGGCACGGACCTTTGCGGGGGCGAATGCGGCGATGATTTTCTGGGGGATGGGCATTTCGCAGCACATCCACGGCACCGATAATTCGCGCTGCCTGATCTCGCTTGCGTTGATGACGGGGCAGATCGGGCGTCCCGGCGCGGGGCTGCACCCGTTGCGGGGGCAGAACAACGTGCAGGGCGCATCTGACGCGGGGCTGATCCCGATGTTCCTGCCCGATTACCAGCCGGTGTCCGATGATGGCGTCCGCTCTGCCTTTACCGAGGTGTGGCAAAGCAGCGATTTCAGCGACAAGAAGGGCCTCACCGTGACCGAGATTATGGACGCGG
Source organism: Sulfitobacter sp. PM12 (assembly GCF_045586035.1). NCBI lineage: Bacteria > Pseudomonadati > Pseudomonadota > Alphaproteobacteria > Rhodobacterales > Roseobacteraceae > Sulfitobacter > Sulfitobacter sp. PM12. The sequence goes on along the minus strand of NZ_CP151529.1, from coordinate 68,325 downwards.
TGCATGACGGGGATATTCGCAGCCTCTATGTGCTGGGTGAAAACCCGGCGATGTCGGACCCCGATGTGGAACACGCCCGCGATGCGCTGGCCAAGCTCGATCATCTGGTGGTGCAGGATATCTTCCTGACCGAGACCGCGAATTTTGCCGATGTGATCCTGCCCGCCAGCGCCTTTGCGGAAAAATCCGGCACGGTGACCAATACCAACCGACAGGTGCAGATGGGCCGCCCCGCGGTGCCGCCGCCCGGCGATGCGAAAGAGGATTGGTGGATCGAGGTTGAACTGGCCAAACGTCTGGGGCTGGGCTGGACCTATACCGACCCGAGCGAGGTTTTCGCCGAGATGAAGCTGAATATGTCGTCGCTCAATAACATCACTTGGGACCGGTTAGAGAGCGAAGGGGCGGTGACCTACCCGTCCACCAGCCCCACCGATCCGGGGCAGGCGATTGTCTTTGCCGATGGCTTCCCCCGACAGGACGGGCGCGCACGGTTTACCCCCGCCAGCATCATCGCGCCTGACGACGCGCCGGATGAAGACTATCCGATGATCCTGACCACGGGCCGGCAGCTTGAACATTGGCACACGGGGTCGATGACGCGGCGGTCCTATGTGCTTGATGGGCTAGAGCCCGAGGCGAACTGTTCGCTCCACCCGTCTACCTTACGCAAGCTGGGGGTAGAGCCGGGGGCCTATATCCGGCTCACGACCAAGCGCGGGTCGATCGAACTGATGGCGCGCGAAGACCGCGCCGTGTCGCCCGATATGGTGTTTCTGCCCTTTGCCTATGTCGAAGCGGCGGCAAATATCCTGACAAATCCAGCGGTTGACCCCTATGGAAAAATCCCCGAGTTTAAATTCTCGGCCGTGAAAGTAGAGGCCGCAACAGCCCCCCAACCCGCGGAGTAACCATGCAGATCAACCTCGACCGCTTTCTCGCCGACCTTCACAAATTGCGTTCGTTCGGCGCAGCAGGGGTGGGCAAAGGGGTGATCCGCCCGGCCTATAGCGACGCCGATGTCGCCGCGCGGGACTGGCTGGCCGATCAGATGCGCGATGCCGGTTTGCGGGTCGAGATGGACCAGATGGGCAATCTTTTCGGCTTGGCAGATGGGCCGTCGCTATTGATGGGGTCACATTCCGATAGCCAGCCCGAAGGCGGATGGCTCGACGGCGCGCTGGGCGTGATTGCCGCGCTCGAGGTCGCCCGCGCCGCAGCCGAGGCCGGCGGCCCCGCGATCTCTGTCGTGTCGTTTCAGGATGAAGAGGGGCGGTTTGGCGTCACCACGGGCAGCGCCGTTTGGGGTGGGCATCTGGATCAGGCCGCCGCCGATGCGCTGACCGATCATGCGGGCGTGACCCTTGGCGACGCGCGTCAGGCCGTGGCGCATCTGGTCACGGGCGAGGTGTCGCCCGATCTGTTCACCGGCTTCGTCGAGTTGCATATCGAACAGGGGCCGACGCTGGATACCAGCGGCGAACAGATTGGCGTGGTCACCGATATCGTCGGCATCCGCGACATGAAGATCACCTTTGACGGGCAGCAGAACCATGCGGGCACCACACCGATGCACCTACGGCGGGACGCGTTTCAGGCGGTCTCTGCCTTCAATGCCGCGTTGAATGACCGGCTGCGCAATGTCGTCACACCGCAGACCGTCTGGACCATCGGCCATGTCACGCTGCATCCAAATGCATCCTCTATCGTGCCGGGGCGTGCGGTGTTTTCGATGCAGTGGCGAGATGCGGATGCGGACCGTCTGGGCCGGATGGAACAGATCATCCGCGACACCGCCACCGAGATCGCGGCCCAGCAGGGGCTGGCGGTCAGCTTTGGCACAATGCTGGGGCTGGAACCCGTCGCGATGAACCCGGCCCTGCGCTCCGCGCTGGAAGCCGGCGCGGAAGAGGTCGCGCCGGGCAGCTGGCGCAAGATGCCGTCAGGGGCGCTGCATGACGCGACCAATGTGTCGCGCAAGATGCCGGTGGCGATGCTGTTTGTGCCGTCGATCGGGGGGCTGTCCCATAATTTCGAGGAAGACACGAGCGAGGCCGATCTGCTGGCCGGTGTTCAGGTGCTTGCCCGCGCTGTGACGCGGCTGGGGTCAGTGACGTAGATAGCCGCGACGCTCGGCCCGTGTGCGATAGCGGTCCGCCATTTTTGACGCCTCGCGCAGGTTGCCGAAACACTGGATCACCGCTTTGGGCTGGCCACCTGCGACGCCCCATTCGCGCAGGACAGAGACTTCGCTGAACAGGTTCATCGCGATTTCGACGCGATAGAACAGCCGTCTCTGGGCGGGGTTGGTCCTGTACAGCAAGCATTCGATCATGGGTAGAATCTAGCGGGCCAAGGGGCAGGCGCGCAATAAAAAACGGCAGCACCCGAGGCAGAAAAGACAGCGGCGCCATCTGTGGCGGCAGGTGGCACCGCGTAGCTCAGGCGACGGTTTTGCGCAGGGTGATGCTGGTGGGGCGGTCAAACCCCGCGTGCGCTGTGCGGGCATATTCGTGAAAGCCAAGCGCGCGAAAGGTGGCGTGGTTGTCCAACAGCTCCACCCGCGTTTGCAGTTCCAGCTGGCCAAGGTGCAGGGCACGGGCACGGCTCTCGGCGTGGGTGATCAGATGGCGTGCCAGCCCCAGTCGCTGGTGGCTGGGGGCGACGCAGAGCTTGCTCAGATAAAGAACCGCCGGTTTCACGCTCAGCACCACACAGGCCACGGGCGGCGCGCCGATTGCCCAGATTTCATCTCTATCCGCCGTGGCTTGCAGCGAAGGCAAAGTGCTTTGGCCAAGCGAGCTTGGCGGGTCAATGCGCCCCTCCATATAGGCAAAGCAGTCGCGCATCAGATGCAGCACGTCGCCCAGATGGGGGCTGCCACCGCTGATGCGACGGGGGGTCAGCTCCATGTGACGTCGCCCAGAAAGATGTAGCCCGCGCCATAGATCGTCTTGATCAACTGCGGGTTTTTGGGGTCTTCGCGCAGTTTGGTCCGCAGCCGCGAAATCCGCACGTCCATCGCCCTGTCAAAGCTTTCAGAGGCGACGCCGCCAAGGCTCGACTGCATCTGCGCGCGGCTGAGCAGACGTTTGGGCGCGTCCAGAAACAGGCGCAGCACCTCCCCCTCCGCATGGGAGAAGGGGGTTTCGACGCCGCTTTCATCCTCAAGCGCGTAGCGGTCGAAATGCGCCTTCCACCCGCTGAACGCGGCGACGGTGCCGGCTTGCGGCGTGGGTTTGGCGCTGCGCAGACGGGCACGGATACGGGCGACGACCTCTGCCGGATCAAAGGGCTTGATGATGTAGTCATCCGCGCCAAGTTCCAGCCCCGTGACGCGGTCCTGCACCTGTGCGCGGCCCGAGATGATGATCACGATGGCCCCTTGTTCCAGCGCCAGTCGATGCACCAGCGTCAGCCCGTCTGAATCCGGCAGGGACAGGTCCACCAGACAGACATCGGGGGTGTGGGTCGCCAAGGCGGCCTCGAACGCGCGGGCGCGGCTGAACGACAGCGTGTCAAAGCCCGCTTCCTCTAAAGCGTCGGCGAGAAGCGTGCGGATTTCTGGTTCATCGTCCAGAATGGTGACGAGGGGGCGGGTCATTGGGCGGCACTCTCTTTCGGGGCAATCAGCGCGGTCAGATCCGCAATCTCGAAGGGTTTGCGCAGCACAGGGGCAAGGGTTTGCGCCTCAAGAAACTGGGCATCATCGGGCGGTAGCGAGGTCATCAATACCAGCGGCGGCGCATCGGCGGGTAGGCGTTTGGCAAGGTCCAGCCCCGTCGCCTCGCCCATAAGCTGGATGTCGGACAGGATCAGCGCGATGTCGGGCAGATCGGCCAGCAGGGCGGTGGCTTCATCCGCGCTGGCGGCTTCGATCACGGAATGGCCCAGCCCCATCAACATGTCTCGCACCAGCGCGCGCAGGTCATCGGCGTCTTCGACCAGCAGAACCAGTCCGGTGGTGGCAGCCACGGCGGGGCGGTAGGGCAGCCGCATGGTCACCTGCGCGCCATGGGCCGTATTGCCAAGGCGCAGATCGCCCCCCGCCGATTTCACCATGTCATAGACCATCGGCAGCCCCAGCCCCGATCCTTCGGCCCCTTTGGTGGTAAAAAACGGATCAAACCCGTGTTCCAGCGCCGAGGGCGAGAATCCGGGGCCGGTATCGCGCAAGACCCATTCGATCCATGTGTCATGGACCTGTCGCACTTCGAGCGAGATCGCCCCCGCGGCCCCGCAGGCATCGCGGGCGTTCAGGATCAGGTTCAACAGCCCGTCCTGCACCAGACCGCTGTCCAGCAGTACGGGGGTGTCACCCATCTGGTTGTCGATGCTTAGCGTCATGCCCTTGGGCAGGGTGGGGCGCGCGATCAGGGTCAGATCTTCCAGCAGCCGCGGGATATGGGTCGCGGTCGGACGCAACGTGCGCGCGCCCGTCATATCGGCAATAGAGCTAAGCAACGTGCCGCCCCGACGCGCCGCGGCAAGGGTGCCTTCGATGAGGGGGGCGGCCTCTGCCGGTTGGCCGTCCAGCCGACCTAGCCGGGACTGGAGGCCAAGGATGATCGTCAGCAGGTTGGAAAAATCATGCGCCAGCCCCGAGATCACCTGCGCCGCGATTTCGCGTCGTCGGGTCTGCTGCAGGGCGACACGGTTCTGGGTTTCCTCGGTCACATCCATCGACAGGATATAGACCCCGCCGTTTGTATCGGGGGTAAAGGCTCCGCGGATGCGCCGGGCGCTCATCTCGTCCGTGAATTCGATCACCGACGGCTTTCCGGCAAAGGCTTGGGTGAGCGAGGGGGCAATAGAGTCGTAGGCCTGCTGCCCCAGAACCTCTGCGATATGGCGGCCGATCAGATCCGCGCGCCGCCCCGGCATGACAGAGGCCAACCGCCGGTTTGAATAGGTGTAACAGGCGTTTGCATCCACATGGGCAATATGGGCCGGCATCATTTCTGTGGTCAGCCGCGTGCGGGCTTCAGACAGGGTGAGCTGGCGTTTTGCCTCTTCCAGCGCGGTGTTCATCGCGGCAAGTTCGCGGTTGGTGGCTGACAGTTCTTCGGCGTGGGCCAGCACCTGCCCCGACAGAGCATCAGACCGGGCGCGCAGCAGGGCCTCTTGCTGTTTGGTGCGGGTGATGTCGGTGTAGACGGTGACCCAGCCGCCTTGGGGCAGGGGGGAACCTTCGACCGAGATGGTGCGGCCATTGGCGCGGGTACGTTCCATATAATGGGGTTCAAACGCGCGCGCCTGTTCCACCCTTTCGGCCACAAAACGCGCCACGTCGTCCACGTCACCGTATTCACCCAACTGTGCCAGCAGGGTGATCGTTTCCTGAAAGCTCGCACCGGGGGTGACCAGCGCTTTGGGGAGGTCGAACATCTGCTGGAACGGTGCATTACACAGCACCAGCCGCAAATCCGCGTCATAGATCGTCAGCGCTTGCGCGATCAGGTTCAGCCCAGCAGCCGTCATGAGTTTTGTCTGGTGATCGTCGATCTGCATGCAGCCTCCCCCCGCGGCAGACTGCACCATCCCCACAGCGCCGCCAAGCGCAACCTTGGGAAATCACGCCTGTTACAATTCGTTAGAATTGAGAAATCATTAGGTAAAAGTTGACGCAGAGCATCAGGTCAACATCATGGTGTGACATCAGAATCGCACCAGCGATCGACCTGCCGAAAAAGAGCAGGGTTTGGGAGGAAGACATTTGGCTCACACGCTCGTGAGCGCCGACGGACCGCAATCGGTTCCGGCGCTGCTGCATCGTAATGCAAAGCAATTTGCGAACGCGCCTGCGTATCGCGAAAAGGAATATGGCATCTGGCAAAGCTGGACGTGGGCACAGACCCGCGACGAGGTAGAAGCGCTTGCGCTTGGCCTGCTGGAGCTTGGCGCGAACGAGGGTGACTTTATCGCCATCATCGGCCGCAACCGTCCCTATCTGTATTGGGCCATGATGGCCGCAGAGATGGTCGGTGCCGTGCCTGTGCCGCTGTATCAGGACGCCAACGCAGAAGAGATGGCCTATGTGCTGGATCATTGTGGCGCGCGTTTTGTGGTCGCCGGTGATCAGGAACAGGTCGACAAGGTGCTGGACGTTCAGGATCAGCTGACCCAGTTCGAGCGCATGATCTATCTTGATCCACGCGGATTGCGCAAATACGACCACGCCGCGCTGGACCAGTATAGCGCCGTCCAGGACATGGGCCGCAAGGCCCGCGACACGCACATCAAAGAGCTTGAAGCGCGTCAGGCCAAGCTGGACTACGACAGCACGGGCGTCATGCTTTATACCTCTGGCACCACGGGCAAGCCCAAAGGTGTGGTGCTGAGCAATCGCAATATTATCGAGACGGCCAAATCCTCTTCCGCGTTCGACAAGCTGCGTCAGACGGACGATATTCTGGCCTATCTGCCGATGGCCTGGGTGGGGGATTTCATCTTTTCCGTCGGGCAGGCGCTGTGGACAGGCTTCTGCACGAACTGCCCTGAAAGCGCGGACACGATGCATGTGGACCTGCGCGAGATCGGCCCGACCTATTATTTCGCCCCACCGCGCGTGTTCGAAACCCAGCTGACATCGGTGATGATCCGGATGGAAGACGCGAGCCGTTTCAAAAAGTGGCTGTTCGACAAATTCATGGCCCATGCGCGCAAGGTGGGCCCCGCCATTCTGGACGGTAAATCCGTCGGCGCGATGGACCGTGCGAAATACGCCTTGGGCGAGCTGATGATCTATGGCCCGCTGAAAAACACGCTCGGCCTCAGCCGCGTGCGCGTCGGCTATACCGCGGGCGAGGCGATCGGGCCCGAGATCTTCGATTTCTACCGCTCGCTCGGGATCAACCTGAAACAGCTTTACGGCCAGACCGAAGCCACAGTCTTCATCACCGCGCAGCCCGATGGCGAAGTGCGCAGTGACACGGTCGGCGTGACCTGCCCCGGCGTGGAGCTGAAGATCGCCGAGAACGGCGAAGTCTTCTACCGCAGCCCCGGCGTGTTTGTGGAATATTACAAGAACCCCGAAAGTACCGCCGATACCAAGGATGCCGAAGGCTGGGTCGCCACGGGCGACGCGGGCTTTATCGAGGAAGGCACCGGGCACCTGCGCATTATTGACCGCGCCAAAGACGTTGGCAAAATGGCCAATGGCAGCCTGTTCGCGCCGAAATACGTGGAAAACAAGCTGAAGTTCTTCCCCAACATCCTTGAAGCGGTGGTATTCGGGAACGGACGCGACGAATGCACCGCCTTTATCAATATCGACCTGACCGCGGTCGGAAACTGGGCGGAGCGCAACAACATCGGCTATGCGTCCTATCAGGAACTGGCGCGGCATCCGCAGGTGATGGACACGATCCAGAGTCATGTGGAAGAGGTCAACGCCTCTATCGCAGAAGACGAAATGCTGTCGGGCTGTCAGGTGCATCGCTTTGTTGTGCTGCACAAGGAACTTGATGCCGACGACGGAGAGCTGACGCGCACGCGCAAAGTCCGTCGCAAGGTCATCGGCGAGAAGTTCGACGATATCATCACCGCGCTCTACGACGGGTCGCCCTCTGTCAGCACGGTTACTGAAGTGACCTATGAAGACGGGCGCAAGGGGTCGATCTCGGCCACGCTGGAGGTGCGCGACGCCAAGGTGTTCGCAGACACCCGCAAGATGGCCGCGCAATGAGCATGACATCAGGCGGAGCATGCGGGCGCTGCGGTTGCGCAGTGGATTTTAAGACCATTTGGAAGGGGGCTGCGGCGTGAAAGATATGACCGACGGCTATGTCACAGCGGATGGGCGCCAGATTGGCCCCGTTGTGATGGAAATGAAAAACATCACCCTGCGGTTCGGTGGGGTGGAGGCGATCAAGGATATCTCTTTCGACATCCGTCAGGGCGAGATCCGCGCGATCATCGGGCCGAATGGCGCGGGCAAATCATCGATGCTGAACGTGATCAGCGGGTTCTATGTGCCGCAGGAAGGCGAGGTCTGGTACAAGGGCAGCCGCCGTCCGGCGATGAAACCCTTTGAGGTGGCGCAGCAGGGGATCGCACGCACGTTCCAGAACATCGCCCTGTTCGAAGGGATGTCGGTGCTGGACAACGTCATGACGGGGCGTTTGACAAATATGAAGACCGGGATGTTCTGGCAGTCGATCTGGAAGGGCAAGGCGGAGCGCGAAGAGACCGCGAACCGCGAAGTCGCCGAAAAGATCATCGATTTCCTTGAGATTCAGGCGATCCGCAAGACGCCGGTGTCGCGTCTGTCCTACGGCTTGAAGAAACGGGTCGAGCTGGCCCGCGCGCTGGCCGCCGAGCCGTCGATCCTGCTGCTGGATGAACCGATGGCGGGCATGAACGTCGAGGAAAAAGAGGACATGAGCCGCTTTATTCTGGATGTGAACGATGAATTCGGCACGACGATTGCCCTGATCGAACACGATATGGGCGTTGTGATGGACCTGAGCGACCGTGTGGTCGTGATGGATTACGGCAAGAAGATCGGCGACGGCACCCCGAGTGAGGTGCGCAACAACCAAGACGTGATCGACGCATATCTGGGGGTTGCCCATGACTGATTTTGCCACTGGTTTTGCGATGGGGAGGGTCTGATATGCCTGAGCAACTGGCCTTTACAATCGAGGTGTTCCTGAACGGGCTTATGGCGGGGGTGCTGTATGCACTGGTCGCCCTGGGGTTTGTTCTGATCTACAAAGCCTCGGGTATTTTTAACTATGCCCAAGGGGTTATGGCGCTGTTTGCGGCCCTAACCCTGGCAGGGATCATCGATGGGCAGGTGCCGTTTAGCCACCTGATCAACGCGATCCTGGGCACGGATATTCACCATTTCGGCTGGCACGTGCCGGCGTTCCTCGCGATTTTGCTGACGATGGTGGTGATGATTGGGCTGGCCTATGCGGTGCAGCGGTTGGTCTTCCGCCATTTGGTCGGGCAAGAGCCGATCATCCTCTTCATGGCGACCATCGGTCTGGCCTATTTCCTGGAAGGGGTGGGCGATCTGATGTGGGGGTCCGACATCAAGTCTATGGATGTGGGGCTGCCGCAGGGGCTGAACACCTGGATCGACGACACCACCTTTAACGCCTTTGGCTACGGGTTCTTTATCGACAACCTGGATATCGTGGCCAGCATCATTGCCGCGTTGCTGGTGGTCGGCTTGGTGATGTTCGCGCAATACACCAAACAGGGCCGCGCCATGCGGGCTGTGGCGGATGACCACCAAGCGGCTTTGTCTGTCGGCGTGTCACTGAACTTTATCTGGATCCTCGTATGGTCGCTGGCGGGCTTTGTCGCCCTTGTCGCGGGCATTATGTGGGGCACGAAATCGGGGGTCCAATTCTCGCTCTCGCTGATCGCGCTGAAGGCGTTGCCGGTGCTGATGCTGGGGGGGTTCACCTCTATCCCCGGTGCCATCGTGGGCGGCTTGATCATCGGTGTGGGGGAGAAGCTGTTCGAATTCCTGATCGGTGCGCCATTCCTTGGCGGTGCGACAGAGAACTGGTTCGCCTACATGCTGGCGCTGATCTTTCTGGTGTTCCGTCCGCAGGGCTTGTTCGGGGAGAAGATCATTGAACGTGTGTAGTTTTGGCAACTCCCTGACCGGGGCTTTGCCCCGGAACCCAGGATTTAAAACCATTTGGAACGGGGGGAGCATCTGATGTTCTATCGTGAAGCCGGGGATTTCAGCGCCTCATACGAAGAAGACAGCCAGACGTTTCCGATCAAGTTCGACCGGTATCGCTATTATCTGGTGCTGTTCATCGCCATTGCCGTGATCCCGTTTGTGATCAATGACTATTGGGTGAACTCGCTGTTCCTGCCGTTCCTGATCTACGCCATCGCGGCGATCGGGCTGAACATTCTGGTGGGCTATTGCGGGCAGGTGAGCTTGGGGACCGGTGGCTTTATGGCCGTGGGGGCCTATGCCTGCTACAAATTCATGACCGCCTTTCCCGACGTGAGCATGCTGGTGCATGTGTTGCTGTCGGGGCTGGTGACCGCCGGTGTCGGTGTGTTGTTCGGCCTGCCATCGCTGCGGATCAAAGGGTTCTATCTGGCCGTGGCAACGCTGGCGGCGCAGTTCTTTCTGGTCTGGCTCTTCAACCGTGTGCCGTGGTTCTACAACTACTCTGCCTCGGGCCAGATCAGCGCGCCGGAGCGGACATTCTTCGGAATCGAGATCACCGGACCGAATACGCAGGCCTGGGCGACCTATCTGTTCTGCCTGATGTTCGTGATCTTCAGCGCCTATGTAGCACGCAACCTGACCCGTGGGTCGGTGGGACGCAAATGGATGGCGATCCGTGATATGGACATCGCGGCCGAGATCATCGGGGTGAACCCGCTGCGGGCGAAACTGACGGCCTTTGCGGTCAGCTCTTTCTTCATCGGCATCTCGGGGGCGCTGTTCTTTGCGGTCTATCTGGGTGCGGTCGAAGTGGGCGAGGCCTTTGGCATCCAGAAATCGTTCCTTGTGCTCTTTATGATCATCATCGGCGGGCTGGGATCGATCTTTGGCAGCTTTGCCGGGGCCGCGTTCCTTGTGCTCTTGCCGGTTGCGTTGAAAATCGTGGGCGTGGACTGGTTCGGTTGGCCGACGGATATCGTGGCGCATCTGCAGCTTGTGATCGTGGGCGGGTTGATCATCATCTTCCTGATCGCGGAACCGCATGGGCTGGCCCAGCTATGGCGCGTCGCCAAGGAAAAACTGAGATTGTGGCCCTTCCCGCACTAGGGAAGGACGCATGGCCGGGGGGAGGAGACCCAAGGCCGAAGAAGAGACGACCGGGACAACCCGGCAAGATCGGATACATCCAAGGGAGGAAACACCGATGAAACTGAAGATGACTACGTTGGCGCTTGGCGCTGCTCTGGCTGCGGGCCCTGCAATGGCAGAGCTTGTATTCCCGTCGCTCAGCTATCGCACGGGCCCTTATGCGGCGAACGGGATTCCCTTTGCCGACGGCTATGCGGATTACTTCACGCTGCTGAACGAACGTGATGGCGGTATCGGTGGCGAACCGATCCGGATGATCGAATGTGAAACCGGCTATAACACCGAAAAGGGTGTGGAATGCTATGAAAGCACCAAGGGCGAAGGCGCGCTGGTCTATCAACCGCTGTCCACCGGCATCACCTATCAGCTGATCCCCAAAGCGACGGCAGATGGCATCCCTGTCCACTCTATGGGGTATGGCCGGACATCCGCCAAAGACGGGTCGGTGTTCAAGAATATCTTCAACTACCCCACCAACTACTGGGACGGCGCTTCGGTCGCGATCAAGCACCTGCTGGATCTGAACGGTGGCAGCCTTGAAGGTAAGAAAATCGCGCTGGTCTATCACAACTCTGCCTACGGCAAAGAGCCGATCCGCACCCTGGAAGAACTGGGCAAAAAGCACGGGTTCGAACTGTCCTTGCTGCCCGTTGACCACCCCGGTCAGGAACAGAAATCCCAGTGGTTGCAGATCCGTCGTGAAAAGCCGGACAATGTGATCATGTACGGTTGGGGTGTGATGAACCAGGTCGCCGTGCAGGAAGCCGCGAACATCCGCTATCCGATGGATCAGTTCATCGGCATCTGGTGGTCCGGTTCCGAGAACGACGTGCGTCCAGCGGGTGACAAAGCCAATGGCTACAAGGCGCTGACGTTCCACAACGTGGGCGATGATTTCCCCGTGTTCGACGACATCCAGAAGTATGTTGTTGATACTGGCAAGGCCGCAGGCGCGGGTGACCAGATCGGGACCGCTTTGTATAACCGTGGTCTTTACGCCGCGATGCTGGCTGCCGAAGCTGCCAAAACGGCGCAGGGTATCCATGACACCAAGGCGCTGACACCAGCGCAGATGCGTGACGGCATGGAAGCACTGGAAATCACCGAAGCCAAGATGGCGGATCTGGGTCTGCCGAACTTTGGGCCAGAGTTCACGGTGTCTTGTGAAAACCACGGCGGTAACGGCTTTGGGGCTGTGGCGCAGTGGGATGCTGCTGCCGACAGCTGGAGCCTGATCACCGACTACATCCAGTCGGACCAAGACGTGCTGGCCCCGCTGGTGACCGAAGATGCGCAGGCCTTTGCCGCGGAATCCGGTATCGAACCCAGCTGCTAAGCGCAGCCCTTGAACAGGGGCGCGGCGGCATTGTTGCCGCGCCCGACCCCCACGCCACCTAGTGAAAGAGACACCCATGCTGGATGCCACCCCAACGCCCGACGCGCAGGTCGAGACCCTTCTTGAGGTCAATAATATCGAGGTGATCTATAACTCGGTCATTCTGGTGCTGAAGGGCGTGAGCCTGAAGGTGCCCAAGGGCGGTATCACGGCCCTGTTGGGCGGCAATGGCGCGGGCAAGACCACGACGCTCAAGGCGATTTCCAACCTGCTGCATTCCGAACGGGGCGAGGTCACCAAAGGGTCGATCAAATACCGCAATGATCCGGTGCACAAGCTCGACCCCGCAGAGATGGTGAAACGCGGTGTCGTGCAGGTGATGGAGGGGCGGCATTGCTTTGAACACCTCACCATCGAAGAGAACCTGTTGACCGGTGCCTATACCCGCAGTGACGGCAAGGCGGCGATCGCCCGTGATCTGGAAATGGTGTACGAATATTTCCCACGGCTGCGCGAACGGCGCAAATCGCAGGCCGGCTATACCTCGGGCGGGGAACAGCAGATGTGCGCCATTGGTCGTGCCCTGATGTCGCGTCCTGAAACGATCCTGCTGGACGAGCCATCGATGGGTCTTGCGCCGCAGTTGGTCGAACAGATTTTCGAGATCGTCAAATCGGTGAATGAAAACGAAGGCGTGACCTTCTTGCTGGCCGAACAGAACACCAACGTTGCCCTGCGCTTTGCGCATTACGGCTATATTCTGGAATCCGGTCGCGTCGTGATGGACGGCCCTGCCGCCGACCTGCGCGAGAACCAGGACGTCAAGGAATTCTACCTTGGCATGTCGGACGAGGGGCGCAAGTCTTTCCGCGATGTCCGCAGCTATCGGCGCCGCAAACGCTGGCTCAGCTGATCCAGCGCACGGCCCACGAGTTTTCCATTTCCTGACCACCCAGATGAATTGCGAGTAAGCGACATGGCACAGACGTCCTATTTTGACAGCCTAGAGACCCGCAGCCCCGAGACACGGGCGGCCGATCTTGCCCGGTCCTTGCCCGCGCAGATCGCACGTGCACAGGCGCTGCCGGGCTATGCCGGATCGTTGGACGGGGTCGCGCCGGACACGATCACCAATGTCGAGGCGCTGGCCGCGCTGCCGGTTCTGCGCAAATCCGAGATCGGGAAACAGCAGGCGCAGTCGGCCCCCTTTGGCGGTTTTACCACCAAACCCGCCCATGCGTTTACCCATATCTTCCAGTCTCCCGGCCCGATCTATGAACCCTCGTCCGACGCGCCGGATTGGTGGCGTATGGGGCGATTCCTGCACGCGGTGGGGATTGGTGAGGGCGACATCGTCCAGAACTGTTTTGGCTATCACCTGACACCTGCGGGCATGATCTTTGAATCCGGGGCGCGGGCTGTGGGGGCGGCGGTGCTGCCGGCGGGCACCGGGCAGACCGAACTGCAGGTCATCGCCGCGCGCGATATCGGCACGACCGCCTATGCCGGCACGCCGGATTACCTCAAGATCATTCTCGAAAAAGCGGATGAAATGGGGGTGACCCTTGGCATCACCAAGGCGGCCGTGGGCGGGGGCGCGCTGTTCCCGTCCTTGCGCGACTATTATGCAGAGCGGGGGATCACCTGTTTGCAAAGCTATGCAACGGCGGATCTGGGCAACATCGCCTATGAAAGCCCCGCCGCCGAAGGCATGATCGTGGACGAGAATGTAATCGTCGAGATCGTGACCCCCGGCACCGGCACCCCCGTCGCTCCGGGCGAGGTGGGCGAGGTCGTCGTGACCACCTTGAACCCCGACTATCCGTTGATCCGTTTCGCCACCGGCGACCTGAGCGCCGTACTGCCGGGGGCGTCTCCTTGCGGGCGGACCAATATGCGCATCAAGGGCTGGATGGGCCGTGCGGATCAGACCACCAAGATCAAGGGCATGTTCGTACGCCCCGAACAGGTCGCGGCGCTTGTCGCGCATCACCCCGAGGTCACGAAGGCCCGCGTGGTGGCAAGCCGTGCGAATGAACAGGACGTCATGACCGTGCATCTTGAGACGACGGGTGATGACGCGGACAGCTACCGTGCCTCTGTTGCCGCGCTTCTCAAGCTGAAGGGCAAGGTCGTGCTGGCCGCGCCGGGCAGCCTGCCCAACGACGGATTGGTGATCGAAGACCAGCGTAGCTATGACTGACCTGTGCTGAACGCACGCATCCTGACACCGGAGATTCTGCTGCAAAGGCAGGATCACGCCTTTGCACCTGCGCGCAGCGCTACAATTTTCAGTCATCCCGCTGGTATTTCCGACTGAATTAGTCGAAACCGATCGCATGACGACACAGGATATCAATACAAGCCCCGCCGCCGTGAAAAGATCGCGGGATGGCGTGCGTTTGCTGGCGGGGGTTGCGGTCGCGATTGCGGCGACCTGTGCCTTACCGATGGTGGCCGTTTTGCTGGCCGCGCTGGTCGGGGGCACCGATACGGTGCGCCACCTGATCGATACGGTGCTGCTGGGGTACGCGGGCACCACCCTTCTGCTGGTCGCAATGGTGGCCACGGGCACCTTTGCCTTGGGCGTGGGGACCGCGTGGCTGGTGACCATGACCCGCTTCCCCGGTGCCCGCATGCTTGAAATCGCGCTGGTGTTGCCGCTGGCCTTTCCCGCTTATGTGCTGGCCTATGCCTACACGCATATCCTTGACCACCCCGGAATCGTGCAAACGGTGCTGCGTGACGTCACGGGCTGGGGTCCGCGCGACTACTGGTTCCCGGAAATCCGGTCCCTTGGGGGCGCGGCCTTGATGCTGGTGCTGGTGCTTTATCCCTACGTCTACCTCTTGGCGCGCGCCGCGTTCTTGCAGCAATCCGCCACGACGTTTCTGGCCGCACGTGCCTTGGGCAGCAGTGCTTGGGCGGCGTTCTTCAAGGTGAGCTTGCCGCTGGCCCGACCGGCGATTGCCGCAGGTGTTCTGCTGACCGTCATGGAGACGATCGCCGATTTCGGCACCGTCGCCTATTTCAGTGTGCAGACCTTTGCGACAGGGATCTACACCAGCTGGTTTTCCCTGTTCGACCGCGCTGGTGCGGCCCAGCTTGCACTGTGCTTGCTCAGTTTTGCGCTACTGCTCGCAATGCTGGAGCGTATCCAGCGCGGCAAGGCGCAATACCACGATCCGGCGCGGCGTGCCGTGGCGATGCCGCCCGCGCAGCTTAAGGGGTGGCAGGCCGCCGCCGCGATGCTGGCCTGCGGTATTCCCGTTGTCTTTGGGGCGATCCTGCCGGTGATCGTGCTGATCTGGATGGGCATCGGGTCAGAGCAAGACCTGCTGAGCCCGCGCTATCTGGGCTTCATACGCAACTCTGCCACGCTGGCGGGGGTGGCGGCGGTGCTGACCGTGGCCGCTGCAGTCTGCGTGGGGTTCTTCCAGCGGTTGCGTCCGGGCAAGCTGTCGTTCGGTGCAGGCTATATCGCGCGGTTGGGCTATGCGGTGCCGGGCGGGGTGATTGCCGTGGGGCTGATGGTGCCCTTTGCGACCTTTGATAACCAGCTTGATGCCTGGATGCGCAGCACCTTCGACATATCGACCGGGCTGCTGGTCACCGGGTCGATCTGGCTGCTCGTCGCCGCCTACATGGTACGCTTCCTTGCGGCGGCTCTGGGGGCGTATGAGGGGGGGCAGGCGATGGTGCATGCCAATATGGACTCTGCCGCACGGTCATTGGGGGAAACCCCTGTGGGCACGCTGCGCCGTGTGCATCTACCGATCCTATCACCAAGCCTGCTGACCGCGTTGCTGATCGTTTTCGTCGATGTGATGAAAGAGCTGCCTGCAACGCTGATCATGCGGCCATTCAACTACGACACGCTGGCGGTACAGGCCTACCGGCTGGCAAGCGACGAGCGGCTGGACGGGGCGGCGGTGCCGAGCCTTGTGATCGTGGCGATGGGATTGCTGCCCGTGATCCTGATCTGCCGTCAGGTCGGTCGGCAGAAATAAACATTTCCCTTTACGCATGAAAAAACCGCACCGGCCCGGGGCCGATGCGGTTCAATGTCATGTCTCTGCCGTGGCAGGCTGGGATTATTCCCAGCCAACCGCGTTAAAGATTTTCTGTGCTGTGGGGATGTTCTTGGCCACTTCGGACAGGTTCACCTCGTCTGCTTTGAATTCGCCCAGCTTTTCGACCGATGCCGCAAGCTCTACACCTTCGACGGCGGGGAATTCGTCGTTCCCTGCAGAGAAGTAGGACTGCGCGCTGTCGGAGGACAGATACTCGAGGAACTTGACCGCATTGTCACGGTTTGGCGCATTTGCTGCGACACCGGCACCCGACAGGTTCATATGCGCGCCGTTGCCTTCCTGGTCGGGGAACACCAGACCGATTTTATCCAGATCGGCGCTCAGCCCGTCTACTTCGGTGCGGATGGCACGGGCAAAGTAGTAGGAGTTCGAGACGGAGATTTCGCATTCGCCCGATACCAGGCCACGCAGCTGGTCGGTGTCACCGCCCTGTGGTGCACGTGCCATGTTGTTCACAACGCCCTGTGCCCATTCGGTGGCTTTCTCTTCACCGTGGTGCGTGACCAACGCCGCCAGCAGGGTCTGGTTGTAGGAGTTGGTGGAGGAACGGATGCAGACCTGACCTTCATAGGCAGGATCGGCAAGATCCAGATAGTTCTGTGGCGGGTTGTCTACCGCGTCCTTGCTGTAAAAGATGATCCGCGCGCGCTGAGAAAAGCCGAACCAGTCGTTGTCGGCGTCTTGCAGGTTGCTGGGGATACGCTCTTCGAGGATGTCGCTGTCAACGGATTGCAGCAGGCCCATTTCCTTGGCGCGGCTCAGGCGGCTGGTGTCGACGGTGATCAGAACGTCCGCGGGGGAGTTTGCACCCTCGGCTTCCATACGCGCCAGCAGCTCGTCTGCTTTGCCTTCGATGCGGTTGATGGTGATGCCGGTCTGCTCGGTAAAGTCGGAATACAGACGCTCGTCTGTGTCGTAGTGACGCGAGGAGTAGAGGTTCAGCTGCCCTTCGGCCAATGCTGGCATCGCAACTGTGGCCATCAAGGCGGCCGTGAAAGCGGATTTCGTCAGAGTCATCAGGTGACCTCCATCTGTGTAAAACTTATAAAAAAAGTAAGAAACAGATTTGAGGGCTGATATCAAGGAATACTTGAGTGAATTAATAGGACAAGCGTCTTGCCGCGTGGGGGCGGCAAGACGCGCGGGATCAGTCGCCGATTTTGTCCTGAGTCTTTGTATCAAAATCGCTGGCATCGTGCCGCTCGTGCAGCTGCATTTCGGGTTCACCGAAGGGTCGGTTGACCATGCGACCACGTGTAACGGCAGGGCGCGCGTCGATCTTCTTGGCCCATTTCATCAGGTTTTCGTAGGAATCGACATTCAGGAACTCTGCTGCGTCATAGAGACGGCCCAGAACCAGCTGCCCGTACCATGCCCAGATCGCCATATCCGCGATCGAATATTCGCCCGCCATATATTCGTTATCGGCAAGGTGACGATCGAGCACGTCAAGCTGGCGCTTGGTCTCCATCGCGAAACGGTCGATGCAGTACTTAATTTTGACCGGCGCATAGGCGTAGAAGTGGCCAAAGCCGCCGCCAAGATAGGGCGCGCTGCCCATTTGCCAGAACAGCCACGACATACATTCGGTGCGCTGGCTTGGGTCTTTGGGGATGAATTCGCCGAACTTCTCGGCCAGATGCAGCATGATCGACCCGGATTCAAACAGGCGCTGTGGCGCGTCGCCGGACCGGTACATCATCGCGGGAATTTTGGAGTTCGGGTTGATGTCGACAAAGCCGGATCCGAATTGATCCCCTTCGCCGATGTTGATCAGCCACGCGTCATACTCGGCGCCCTTGTGCCCGGCGGCCAGTAGTTCTTCCAGCAGCACGGTGACTTTGACGCCATTGGGCGTCGCGAGGGAGTAAAGCTGATAGGGATGTTTGCCGACCGGCAACTCTTTGTCTGCGGTGGGGCCCGCGATGGGGCGGTTGATATTGGCGAATTTACCGCCATTGCCGGGTTCCCACTCCCATACGGCGGGTGGGGTGTAGTCGGGCAGATCGGTCATGAGATCCCTTTCAGTTCGTCTGATGAAGTCTGAAGAGAACCTAAGCGGTATTGGGGGGATCGCAAGAGGTCAGCACAGATTGGCTGGGGCAGGGGGGAGGCGCGGTTGACGGCGGCCCAAACGAAAAAAGCCGCCCCCGAAGGAGCGGCCTTTCATAAAATGCGCGCGAAGCTTAACCCTGACGGGCTTTGAAACGGCGCTGCGTTTTGTTGATTACGTAAACGCGGCCTTTGCGACGCACAACGCGGCAGTCACGGTGCCGGTTCTTGAGCGAGCGGAGCGAATTGCGAACCTTCATGGTCGTTCTCCTGTGTCGTGGCGCGGGCCAGCGCCGGGTTGCGGGCAGTTCAGCGAATGCTGAACCATGAATTAGGTGGTGGGCGATACTGGGATCGAACCAGTGACCCCTTCGATGTCAACGAAGTGCTCTACCGCTGAGCTAATCACCCCCTATGTAGCACGAAATTTGCACCCCAAACCAAATCGGGGCGCGAGATATTCGCGCCGGTAGCGGGGTCTATAAATAGAGTCGGAGGCATGATCAAGGGGTTTTGGCTTTGTAAAAACATGCGCTATGATCATTCTCGAAAGGTGCAACAATGCCACACATCGCCTACGAAGTCGTTCGCCCCGATCAAGCCCGTTCCTGCGCGGTGTTTGCATCCCCTCATTCGGGGCGGAATTACAGCTTTTCCTTCCTGCGGTCCACGGTGTTGGACGGGCATAGCATACGCTCGTCAGAGGACGCGTTTGTTGACCTTTTGTTTAATTCTGCCCCCCATTTCGGGGCTCCGTTTCTGATGGCGGGCGCCCCCCGTGCGTTCCTTGATCTGAACCGGTCCCGAGACGAGCTTGACCCGGCCCTGATCGAAGGGGTTCGGCGGCAGGCGCATAACCCGCGGGTTGCCTCCGGATTGGGGGTTATTCCGCGTGTCGTGGCAAACGGGCGGTCGATTTATCAGGGCAAATTAACACTGGATGAAGCACGGGCGCGAATCGCCACCTATTGGGTGCCGTACCACGATATGTTGCAGAGCCTGCTGAACGACGCGCGGGCGGATCACGGGCAGGCGATCTTGGTGGATTGCCATTCGATGCCGCACGAAGCGATGGACGGCGTCGCGCGTATGGGGCTGAAACGGCCTGAAGTGGTCTTGGGTGACCGGTTCGGCGCGGCAGCCAGCAGCGATGTTGTGGATCAGATAGAGGCCGCTTTCGTCAAAGCAGGGTTCACCGTCACCCGCAACACGCCGTTTGCGGGGGCCTATATCACCCAAGCTTACGGTCGTCCGGCACGGGGGCAGCATGCGGTGCAGGTCGAATTGGACCGGTCGATGTATATGAACGAATCTCTGGTGCGCCCCAACGGCGATTTCGAGGATGTCCAAAAAGCGCTTCGCGGCGTTGTGGCAGAGATTGCGCGGATCCGTCCAGAAAGCCTCGCCCTCGCGGCGGAGTGATCAGCGCAGCGCACGCCCCTTGACGATTGCCTTGTCCCCGAACCGGTTGCGGATGGCATCTGTTGCCCGCTCTGCCTGACCCCGGCGGGCGGCATCCGGGTCCAGCAGGTCGCCCGCGGTATCGGCACCGTCAGCCGCGCTCAGGTCCGAAATGCCACACCCGAGCAGCCGGAAAGGCCCCGGTTCACCAAGCTGGTCAAACAGCCCGCGCGCTGTGCGGTAGATGCGGTCGGCCAGTTGCGTCGGGTCATACAGCGAAACCCGCCGCGTGATCAGCGAGAAATCGGCCCGTTTGAGCTTGAGCACGACAACGCGGCCAGCAAGGTCTTTGGCCTTGGCGCGGTCCGCCACCTTTTGCGCCATGCGCCACAGATGCCCGTCCAGCAGGTCGGGGTCGGAGGTGTCTTCGTTGAAGGTGGTTTCGTTGCTGATGGATTTCATCGGTTCATGCGCGGAAACACGGCGGTTGTCTTGGCCGCGTGCCAGGTGCCAGAGGCGGTCGCCCATGCTGCCGAAACGCGCGATCAGGTCGGTCCTTTCCCATCGCAGCAGGTCCGCGAAGGTCTGGATGCCCGCCTTGTTCAGGGACCCGAGCGTTGCCGCGCCCACGCCCCAGATCATGCTCACCGGTTTGTCGTTCAGAAACTGTTGTGTTTCTGCCTTGCCGATCACGGAAAACCCGTGCGGCTTATCAAGGTCAGAGGCGACTTTGGCCAGAAACTTGTTGTGTGAGAGCCCGATAGAGCCGGTCAGCCCCAGTTCGACCTTCATGCGACGCACCAGTCGCGCAAGCATCACCGCAGGGGGTGCCCCGTGAAGCTTGGTTGTGCCGGTCATGTCCAGAAACGCCTCGTCCAGCGACAGCGGCTGCAGGGCGGGGGTGAGCTCTTCCATCATGGCGCGGATCGCGCGGGAGGCTTCGACATATGCATCCATGCGTGGCTTGATGATGATCGCTTCGGGGCAGAGTTTCAGCGCCTGGAACATCGGCATGGCAGAGCGGACCCCTTTGATCCGCGCGATATAGCAGGCGGTCGACACGACCCCACGACGTCCGCCCCCGATGATTACGGGCTTGCCATTCAGCGCCGGATTGTCGCGTTTCTCTACGGATGCGTAGAAGGCATCGCAATCCATATGGGCGATGGAAAGGTCGAATAATTCGGGGTGTGACGAGATACGCGGGCTGCCGCAGGCAGAGCACCGGCGCGCGGGCGCGATTTCGGACAGGCAGTCTCGGCAGAGGGCGGGCATGGCGGTCAGGTAGGGTTAAGGGCTGGTTAACGCAAGTCTACCCGATCACACGCGACTTCGCCATGCACATACGTGCAGCGTCGGGTTGAAGGGCGGAAATCGAAAGGGGGGGGCAAAGAAAGACCCCCGCCTGAAGCGGGGGGAGGTGACGGACTTCAGGAAGAACCAGTCCGTCGGGGAGTATCACCAAAGTAAGGTTGCCATATGAATGTCATAAAACATACACGGAACTTCCAGTTGCTGGCAGCCAGTTCATGTTTGTTACCGATTTATCACATAGGCGAAAATGCGCTATTTGTTGGGTTTCGCGCATTTCGGCTGTGTTCAGGGCAGCTCTGCTAGCACCGCGCGGGCGGCGGCGGCGGGGTCTTCGGCCTGCCAGATCGGGCGGCCAACGACGATGTGATCCGCCCCGTCCAAGATCGCCTGACCAGGTGTTGCCACGCGTTTCTGGTCGCCAAGAGCCGCCCCGCTTGGTCGCACGCCAGGGGTGACGATCAGCTTGCCGTTGGCCTCGGGTAGGGCACGGATCAGGGCCGCCTCTTGCGGGGAGGCGATGACGCCGTCAGCACCGGCCTCCAGCGCGCGCCCGGCGCGGGTCTGGACCAGATCGGGGATATCGCCCGACTGGATCATCGCCGCGTCCAGATCGTTGCGGTCCAGAGATGTCAGGATGGTCACCGCCAAAATCTTGGTGCGGGATCCTGCGGCCCCTTCCATCGCGGCACGGACAACATGGGGGTCACCGTGCACGGTCAGAAAATCGAGGTCGAACTGCGCAAGCCCGCGCACCGCTGCTTCGACTGTCGCGCTGATATCGAACAGTTTCATGTCCAGAAAAATGCGTTTGCCGTGTTCCTGGATCAGCTCGTTCGCAAGCGCCAGGCCGCCGCCCGTCAACATGCCCAGACCAATTTTGTAAAAGCTCACCGCGTCGCCCAGCTTTTGGGTCAGTTCAAGGCCGGCAACAGCGTGGGGGACATCAAGGGCAACGATCAGGCGGTCATCTGACATGGGGCGGGCTCCGAAGTGATGAGATTTGGCAAACGCCGGAGGCTTACGGTGTTCGACATGACATGTCTATGAAAACAGGGATCGCGCAAAGAAAAAGGCCCGGGCAGCGCAAACACTGTCCGGGCGAGTGTCAGAGACGTGCAGGCAGGCAGTTGTCTCTGGATTGGGCGGGACACGCGCCGGGACGGGCGCGCAGGCAGTTCCGCCGAAACTGTAAATCAGGCGGCGCGAAGGCCGGGAAGGTTGGCGACATGGCGCAACCAAGCTTTTGGATCGAACCGAGGGCGGCCACTGCGTTGTGCGGGCTTCTGGGCGCGGATCTCGGAATACATGCCGCCGCGGCTTAAATGGCGACGCTCGGCCTGTTTAGTCAGGCCTTTGGCAGCTTGATCAAAGGACATCGTCATCGGCGCGTTGATGGCGCAGGCATATTTGCGGGACCGATCGCCATCGTGGACGGTGACCAAAGCTTCGAAGCATTGCTCTGCCGCGTTGTAGATAACGTCGTTCATCTGAATCTGGCGCGTCTGCATGTTCGTACCTCAAGAATTTGTTGTACTGTTTAAAGTCGGCTCGATTTGTTTTCGTTCATCTGCCAGTACAACGTATGTGTGACTAAATGGTTCCACTGGGGCGCATCCGTCATGTGGATAAATATAAATTTTCGCCTAAAATCAGTCAATTAACATTTTTGTAATTATTTCTTGCCATGAGCGGCAAATTGCGAAACTGCATTTTTCTTGTGGGATTCCAGTGTGTTCGCAATGTGGCGAAATCCCACCAGTCTGATAAATAATCTTAAAAGATGTATGTTTTTTGTTGACGCTTTTGTGAGGCGACTCTCTTGAATCCCTTCCTTCTGTCCCCAAATTCTATCCTGAGGATCACGCCATGATGTGCTGCAAAGCAGGCATCTTCTTTGTGGTCGCTTTAAGAAAAGGAGAAGCTCATGGATTTGAGCAAGTTCACAGAACGGTCGCGCGGCTTTATTCAGGCTGCGCAAACAATCGCGACGCGTGAAAGCCACCAACGGTTGACGCCGGAGCATTTATTGAAAGCACTGCTGGATGACGACCAAGGGCTGGCGAGCAATCTGATTGCTGCTGCCGGTGGCGATCCTGCACGTGTGACTGAAACCCTGACGCTGTCTTTGGGCAAGCTGCCCAAGGTGTCGGGCGACGCCGCGCAGGTATACCTTGATAATGCCACCGCAAAAGTGCTGGCCGAAGCAGAGACGCTGGCCAAAAAGGCGGGCGACAGCTTTGTGCCGGTCGAACGCGTGCTGATGGCGCTTGCGATGGTGAAATCCGGTGCGAAAACTGCGCTGGATGCGGGCAAGGTCACCGCACAGGGATTGAACGCCGCTATCAATGATATCCGGAAAGGGCGCACGGCTGATACAGCCAGTGCGGAGGACGGGTATGAGGCGCTCAAGAAGTACAGCCTTGATCTGACGGAACGTGCCCGCGAGGGCAAAATCGACCCGATCATCGGTCGGGACGAGGAAATTCGTCGCGCCATGCAGGTGTTGAGTCGTCGTACCAAGAACAACCCTGTGCTGATCGGTGAGCCCGGCGTGGGTAAAACCGCGATTGCCGAGGGGCTCGCCCTGCGGATCGTGGATGGCGATGTGCCCGAATCCCTGCGCAACAAACGCTTGCTGGCGCTGGATATGGGCGCGCTGATTGCTGGCGCAAAGTATCGTGGCGAGTTCGAAGAACGGTTGAAAGCCGTCCTGACCGAGGTCACCGAAGCCGCGGGCGAGGTGATCCTGTTCATTGACGAGATGCACACGCTGGTGGGTGCCGGTAAGGCGGACGGCGCGATGGACGCGGCCAACCTCATCAAACCGGCTTTGGCACGGGGTGAATTGCACTGCGTTGGTGCGACGACCTTGGACGAATACCGTAAGTATGTCGAAAAAGACGCAGCACTTGCTCGTCGGTTCCAGCCTGTGATGGTCAGCGAGCCTACGGTCGAGGATACGGTGTCGATCCTGCGAGGCATTAAGGAGAAGTACGAGCTGCACCATGGTGTGCGGATCAGCGACTCTGCCCTTGTGGCGGCGGCGACCCTGTCGCACCGCTATATCACGGACCGTTTCCTGCCCGACAAGGCAATCGACCTTGTGGACGAGGCCGCGAGCCGTCTGCGGATGGAAGTCGACAGCAAACCGGAAGAGCTGGATGCGCTGGATCGTCAGATCATGCAGCTTCAGATCGAAGCCGAGGCGTTGAAGAAAGAGGATGACGCTGCCAGCAAGGACCGCTTGGACAAGTTGGAGAAAGAGCTGGGGGATCTGCAGGAAAAGGCCGATGCCATGACTGCGCAGTGGCAGGGCGAACGTGATCGCCTTGAAGGCGCGCGCGAGCTGAAAGAGCAGCTGGACCGTGCCCGCGCCGAGCTTGAGATCGCCAAGCGCGAAGGCAACCTCGCCAAAGCGGGGGAGCTTTCCTATGGCGTGATCCCGCAGCTTGAACGCAAGCTGGGCGAGGCCGAAGAGAACGAAGCCGACGTGATGGTCGAAGAGGCCGTGCGCCCGGACCAGATCGCCAGCGTCGTCGAACGTTGGACGGGTATCCCCGCGGGTCGTATGCTGGAAGGCGAGCGGGACAAGTTGCTGCGCATGGAAGACCAGTTGCATAACCGTGTCATTGGTCAGAACCTCGCGGTCAAAGCTGTGTCGAACGCGGTGCGCCGTGCGCGAGCTGGCCTGAACGACGAGGCCCGCCCCTTGGGCAGCTTCCTGTTCCTCGGGCCGACTGGTGTCGGTAAAACCGAGCTCACCAAGGCCGTCGCCGAATTTCTGTTCGACGACGAGAACGCGATGGTGCGGATCGACATGTCTGAGTTCATGGAGAAACATGCCGTGGCCCGTCTGATCGGCGCGCCTCCCGGATATGTTGGCTATGACGAAGGTGGCGTATTGACCGAAGCCGTGCGGCGCAGACCCTATCAGGTCGTGCTGTTCGACGAGGTCGAGAAGGCGCACCCCGACGTGTTCAACGTGTTGCTGCAGGTCTTGGATGATGGTGTGCTGACGGATGGTCAGGGCCGTAAGGTCGACTTCAAGCAGACGCTGATTGTGCTGACCAGCAACCTCGGGGCGCAAGCGCTGAGCCAGTTGCCCGAAGGGGGCGACATGGCGCAGGCGAAACGGGATGTGATGGATGCGGTGCGGGCTCACTTCCGCCCCGAATTCCTGAACCGACTGGATGAAACGGTGATCTTTGACCGCTTGGCACGTGCCGACATGGCGGGGATCGTCGACATTCAGGTGAACCGTCTGCTGAAGCGTCTCGCCGGTCGCAAGATCGGGTTGGAGCTGGACGAAGGCGCGCGCAAGTGGCTCGCCGACGAAGGCTATGATCCTGTGTTCGGGGCGCGTCCGCTGAAGCGGGTGATCCAGCGCGCATTACAGGACCCGCTAGCCGAGATGATCTTGGCAGGTGACGTGCTGGATGGGGATCTTATCCCCGTGCAGGCTGGCACCGAAGGGCTGATCATTGGCGACCGCGTGGCCGCCAGCAACCGCGCCAAACCGGACGAAGCGACCGTCCACTAGGTACATAGTATATAGTGTGGTGATGTGATCGGGCAGGGCCGGGGGAAACCTCGGCCCTGTTCGCATGTGTTGCCCTGACATTCCGGTGTGTCTCCTGAAATGTAGCGGATTGCGTTTGGTGGGCGCGACAACCCGCAGTAGGCTACCCATGTATATTGGTAAGGAGCGCCTGTTATGGCCTATCGCTGGATCAACACACTCACGGATAAAGACGTCACCCCGCATGCTGCATTTATGAACCGACGTCAGATCATGGGGGGCGCTTTGGCGGGGATCGGGTTGGCCGGTATCGCGGGGCGCAGCTCTGCCGCGCCCGAGGGGTTAGAGCCGAACAGTTATGAAGATATCACCAGCTACAATAACTACTATGAATTCGGCACCGGTAAGGACGACCCCGCCAGATACGCGGACCGTCTGACGATTGAACCCTGGACGGTGCAGATTGACGGGCTGGTCGACAAGCCCGGTGCCTATGGGTTCGACGACATTATGCAACAGATGACGATCGAAGAGCGTATCTATCGTTTCCGCTGTGTCGAGGCGTGGTCAATGGTGGTCCCGTGGAACGGGTTCGAACTGGCGGACCTGCTGAATATGGCCGGTGTGCAGTCCGGCGCGAAATACGTCGCCTTCGAGACTGCGCTGCGTCCTGATGAAATGCCCGGCGTCGCCTATAATGTGCTCGACTGGCCCTACGTCGAAGGGTTGCGTCTGGACGAAGCGATGCACCCGCTGACGATTATGGCAACCGGCATCTATGGCAAGGACATCCCGAAACAGAACGGCGCACCGCTGCGGTTGGTCGTGCCGTGGAAATATGGCTACAAGTCGATCAAATCCGTGGTGCGGATCACCCTCACGGATACTCAGCCCCCGACCAGTTGGAACAAGGCGAATGCCGGGGAGTACGGCTTCTATAGTAATGTGAACCCCGAGGTCGATCACCCCCGTTGGTCGCAGGCCAGCGAAAGGGTCATCGGTGGCGGGCTTTTCTCCAAGCGGATCCCGACGCTGATGTTCAACGGGTACGAGGCCGAGGTCGCGGAGCTCTATGCCGGTATGGACCTGAGCAAGGATATCTAAACCCGTGTTCTCTATAGAAGTGAGCAGGGCGGTATGATCGACCGCCTGAATACCATCGCGCGACGTGTTCCCACATGGGTCGTATATATAGTGGGGCTTTTGCCAATCCCGTGGTTGCTGTTTCAGGCTCAGACCGGCGGGCTAGGGGCGGAGCCGATCAAGGCGTTGGAAAAAGAGCTGGGGTTGCTGGCCTTGCAACTGTTGATCGCCGGGTTGGCGATCACGCCCGCGCGGCGCTACCTTCGGCTGAACCTCATCAAGTTTCGCCGCGCCCTGGGATTGCTCGCCTTTATATTTGTCTCGCTGCACCTGTTGGTATGGCTGGTGCTGGATGTCGGGATACTCTCGCAGATCTGGGACGACATTCTGAAGCGCCCGTATATCACGATCGGCATGGCGGGTTTTGCCTGTCTTGTCCCCCTGGCGGCCACATCGAACAACTTCTCGATCCGCAAACTGGGGGCCACGTGGCGCAAGCTGCACCGGTTAACCTATCTGGCTGCAATTTTGGCTGGGGTGCACTTCATCTGGCTGGTCAAAGGTTTCCAGATCGAACCTCTCCTCTATATGGCGGCGATTCTGGCTTTGCTGGTCCTAAGACTTCCTAAACGGCGCTGATTCCGAATCTGGGCGGTGGCGCGGGCCGGGGATTGTGCCGGATTCGGACCGGAGGAGGGGAAACAATCCACATTCGCGCTGCGAGTCTGTGGATAACCCGCGCGGGCGTAAGTGATGCTGGGCAATGACGTGTTAGCGTGCGAAATAAAGCTGCGCAAAACACGAGGCCCGCGGAATTTTCAAAAATCAAACCGTTGTTTTTATAGGAAAATTCGGAAAGTAGCGAAAAACTGTCATAATCCGAAAAAAGGGGTTGCGGGCATTTGGAACAAACCTTAGAACGCCCCTTACCGGAGACGCAGACATGCAGACACGGGGCGCTAGACGGGGACGACGGGTTACGGTTCGGGTCTTACGTAGCGGAGAAATTCTGAGGTAATTGAGGCGGGGCGCGCTGAGAAGTTTACGGCGCATCTTGGTTTCTTTTGTCTCGACGCTCTTTGAAATTGATAGATATCTGAAGAGATATGTGGGCGGTTTGGTTCATTCGATGGATCAACGTCTGTATATCGCGCCGATAGCGACGCACTTAGGTGCTTAGCGATTATTCGGTGTCAGCTTCACTGTTTGGACGGCTTGTTGTTACTTTTGTAACTTTAAGCACTTCAAACGGAGAAAACGCCTGTATCATTCAGTAAGTGATGCAGGTTTGATGTGCAGAGGTTCGACGTCAAGGATACGCAGTAATGCGTTTCAACTTGAGAGTTTGATCCTGGCTCAGAACGAACGCTGGCGGCAGGCCTAACACATGCAAGTCGAGCGCACCTTCGGGTGAGCGGCGGACGGGTTAGTAACGCGTGGGAACATACCCTTTTCTACGGAATAGCCTCGGGAAACTGAGAGTAATACCGTATAAGCCCTTCGGGGGAAAGATTTATCGGGAAAGGATTGGCCCGCGTTAGATTAGATAGTTGGTGGGGTAATGGCCTACCAAGTCTACGATCTATAGCTGGTTTTAGAGGATGATCAGCAACACTGGGACTGAGACACGGCCCAGACTCCTACGGGAGGCAGCAGTGGGGAATCTTAGACAATGGGCGCAAGCCTGATCTAGCCATGCCGCGTGTGTGATGAAGGTCTTAGGATCGTAAAGCACTTTCGCCAGGGATGATAATGACAGTACCTGGTAAAGAAACCCCGGCTAACTCCGTGCCAGCAGCCGCGGTAATACGGAGGGGGTTAGCGTTGTTCGGAATTACTGGGCGTAAAGCGTACGTAGGCGGATTGGAAAGTTGGGGGTGAAATCCCAGGGCTCAACCCTGGAACTGCCTCCAAAACTATCAGTCTAGAGTTCGAGAGAGGTGAGTGGAATTCCAAGTGTAGAGGTGAAATTCGTAGATATTTGGAGGAACACCAGTGGCGAAGGCGGCTCACTGGCTCGATACTGACGCTGAGGTACGAAAGTGTGGGGAGCAAACAGGATTAGATACCCTGGTAGTCCACACCGTAAACGATGAATGCCAGTCGTCGGGCAGTATACTGTTCGGTGACACACCTAACGGATTAAGCATTCCGCCTGGGGAGTACGGTCGCAAGATTAAAACTCAAAGGAATTGACGGGGGCCCGCACAAGCGGTGGAGCATGTGGTTTAATTCGAAGCAACGCGCAGAACCTTACCAACCCTTGACATCCTGTGCTAACTCGAGAGATCGAGCGTTCACTTCGGTGACGCAGTGACAGGTGCTGCATGGCTGTCGTCAGCTCGTGTCGTGAGATGTTCGGTTAAGTCCGGCAACGAGCGCAACCCACATCCTTAGTTGCCAGCAGTTCGGCTGGGCACTCTAAGGAAACTGCCCGTGATAAGCGGGAGGAAGGTGTGGATGACGTCAAGTCCTCATGGCCCTTACGGGTTGGGCTACACACGTGCTACAATGGCAGTGACAATGGGTTAATCCCAAAAAGCTGTCTCAGTTCGGATTGGGGTCTGCAACTCGACCCCATGAAGTCGGAATCGCTAGTAATCGCGTAACAGCATGACGCGGTGAATACGTTCCCGGGCCTTGTACACACCGCCCGTCACACCATGGGAGTTGGTTCTACCCGACGACGCTGCGCTAACCTTCGGGGGGCAGGCGGCCACGGTAGGATCAGCGACTGGGGTGAAGTCGTAACAAGGTAGCCGTAGGGGAACCTGCGGCTGGATCACCTCCTTTCTAAGGATGTTTCTAGTCAGATGAGCTTGCTCATCTCGTGAAACACTTAGCAGGTCAGTAAACAAAACTGACCATATTCAAGGCATCGCAAGATGACCTTTCGGACCGAGCCGTCCTCATATCTCTTCAGCAAGCGTCTCACGCAGTGAGGCGCGAAGCCCCGACAGGGTACCGCGCAGCGGTGTCCCGAGAGGGGTCGGGTTGCTTCATGCAGCCAACGTAACACGCAGCCCTCGGGCTACGCTGGGGCCTTAGCTCAGCTGGGAGAGCGCCTGATTTGCATTCAGGAGGTCAGGAGTTCGATCCTCCTAGGCTCCACCAAGCATACGGCCCTTGAATAACCGCTTGGGCTGGTCCCTCTCGGGACATTCCTTCGGAATGCCCTGCCGGGACGTCGCGGTTTTGCTTTGCAAAACACGCTGGGTCGGTAGCTCAGGTGGTTAGAGCGCACGCCTGATAAGCGTGAGGTCGGAGGTTCAAGTCCTCCTCGACCCACCAAGATCTTTGCCAGCTAAAGATCGTCGCCCAAACAGGGTTTTGCGCAGCAAAGCGCGCGTTGGGCAAGCACACGATTTGACCATTAAGCACTGTACGCAGTTCTTAATCGTCCAATCGGACGGCGCGCAAGCGCATGGGTGACATTCCTTTGGAATGCATCTGATTGACATCGTAAAGAGAGATACAGTTACTTTAAGAGTAATCTTGAAGTAACAAACAACACGATCTGATCGCACCGCGTTAGGTGATGATCTCGGTTGCTGCTCCTTTTGGAGCCGGCGTTTACTTGACTGTTTCCTCGGTCTTTTGAACGTATCGCGACTGAAAGCGACGTGTTGTCCAAGTCAAGTACACTAACCAGAGTAGTGACGCCTACTTCCTGCACGGAAGGTAGGCTAGATGCACTACTCGCTGTCCACTCTGAGAGAGTGGGCGGGTAAAAGTATGCTTTTGATCTGGAATAAGGGAAGACAGTTTCTTACCAGCTTCTGTCTCCCGCGTTGGGCTGACGTCCTGCACTCTACCGGCCGTTTGAGGGTCTAAATTGTCCTCAAGTAGCCGAATAGGCGGTAGGACATTAAATCAGTCTTTCTTTTTCTGGATCAAATCAAGCGCGAAAAGGGCGTTTGGTGAATGCCTTGGCAGTAAGAGGCGATGAAAGACGTGATACTCTGCGATAAGCCATGGGGAGCTGAGAATAAGCTTTGATCCATGGATTTCTGAATGGGGCAACCCACCTGATTGTTTATTGTTGTCCTACCGCTTTGCTACTTGAGGACGTAAGTTCGCAAGGTGCAGACGGTGGGTTCATCAGTAAGCAGAACCAGGTATTTATAGACTGAATACATAGGTTTATAAAAGCAAACCCGGGGAACTGAAACATCTAAGTACCCGGAGGAAAGGAAATCAATTGATACTCCCCTAGTAGCGGCGAGCGAACGGGGACCAGCCGAGCCATGAGTGTGGTTAGAATGCGTTGGAATGCGCAACCAAAGTGGGTGATAGTCCCGTATAAGAAGCATGATTGGACGTATTAAGTAGGGCGGAACACGTGAAATTCTGTCTGAAGATCGGAGGACCACCTTCGAAGGCTAAGTACTCCTTACTGACCGATAGTGAACCAGTACCGTGAGGGAAAGGTGAAAAGCACCCCGACGAGGGGAGTGAAACAGTACCTGAAACCGAACGCCTACAATCAGTTGGAGGGTCTTTACGGCCTGACAGCGTACCTTTTGTATAATGGGTCATCGACTTGGTCTCACAAGCAAGCTTAAGCCGTTAGGTGTAGGCGTAGCGAAAGCGAGTCTTAATAGGGCGTTGAGTTTGTGGGATCAGACCCGAAACCGAGTGATCTAGGCATGGCCAGGTTGAAGATAAGGTAACACTTATTGGAGGACCGAACCCACATCCGTTGAAAAGGATCGGGATGAGCTGTGCCTAGGGGTGAAAGGCCAATCAAACTCGGAGATAGCTGGTTCTCTGCGAAATCTATTTAGGTAGAGCGTCATCCGAATACCCTCGGGGGTAGAGCACTGGATGGGTAATGGGGCCCCACAGGCTTACTGATCCTAACCAAACTCCGAATACCGAGGAGTACTAGATGGCAGACACACAGCGGATGCTAACGTCCGTTGTGAAGAGGGAAACAACCCTGACCTACAGCTAAGGCCCCTAATTCATGGCTAAGTGGGAAAGCAGGTGAGACGACCAAAACAACCAGGAGGTTGGCTTAGAAGCAGCCATCCTTTAAAGATAGCGTAACAGCTCACTGGTCTAAATAAGTTGTCTTGCGGCGAAGATGTAACGGGGCTCAAGCCATGAGCCGAAGCTTAGGATGCATTAATTGCATGGTAGCAGAGCGTAGTGTGACATAGTTCCATGTCTCCTTAGCCCTTCGGGGTATTGGAGACGCGGAGCTTTCTGTGAAGCCGGCGCGTGAGCGATCCGGTGGAGAGATCACTAGTGAGAATGATGACATGAGTAGCGACAAAGAGTGTGAGAGACACTCTCGCCGAAAATCCAAGGGTTCCTGCTTAAAGCTAATCTGAGCAGGGTAAGCCGACCCCTAAGGCGAGGCCGAAAGGCGTAGTCGATGGGAACCAGGTTAATATTCCTGGGCCAGATGGAAGTGACGGATCTCGAGGGTAGTTCATCCTTATCGGATTGAATGGGCTGCTTAGAGGTCCCTGGAAATAGCTCCATCGCTAGATCGTACCCTAAACCGACACAGGTGGATAGGTAGAGAATACCAAGGCGCTTGAGAGAACTATGTTGAAGGAACTCGGCAAAATACCTCCGTAAGTTCGCGAGAAGGAGGCCCGGTTCCTAGGCAACTAGGGGCTGGGGGCACAAACCAGGGGGTGGCGACTGTTTATTAAAAACACAGGGCTCTGCGAAGTCGTAAGACGACGTATAGGGTCTGACGCCTGCCCGGTGCCTGAAGGTTAAAAGGAGGAGTGAGAGCTCTGAATTGAAGCCCAGGTAAACGGCGGCCGTAACTATAACGGTCCTAAGGTAGCGAAATTCCTTGTCGGGTAAGTTCCGACCTGCACGAATGGCGTAACGACTTCCCCGCTGTCTCCAACATAGACTCAGCGAAATTGAATTACCGGTCAAGATGCCGGTTACCCGCGGTTAGACGGAAAGACCCCGTGCACCTTTACTACAACTTCACACTGGCATTAGGCCGAACATGTGCAGGATAGGTGGTGGGCTTTGAAGCGTGGACGCCAGTCTGCGTGGAGCCTCCCTTGAGATACCACCCTTGTTCTGCTTGATGTCTAACCGCGGTCCGTTATCCGGATCCGGGACCCTGTGTGGTGGGTAGTTTGACTGGGGCGGTCGCCTCCTAAATCGTAACGGAGGCGCGCGAAGGTTGGCTCAGAGCGGTCGGAAATCGCTCGTTGAGTGCAATGGCAGAAGCCAGCCTGACTGCGAGACTGACAAGTCGAGCAGAGTCGAAAGACGGCCATAGTGATCCGGTGGTCCCAAGTGGGAGGGCCATCGCTCAACGGATAAAAGGTACGCCGGGGATAACAGGCTGATACTGCCCAAGAGTCCATATCGACGGCAGTGTTTGGCACCTCGATGTCGGCTCATCTCATCCTGGGGCTGGAGCAGGTCCCAAGGGTACGGCTGTTCGCCGTTTAAAGAGGTACGTGAGCTGGGTTTAGAACGTCGTGAGACAGTTCGGTCCCTATCTTCCGTGGGTGTAGGATACTTGAGAGGAGTTGCCCCTAGTACGAGAGGACCGGGGTGAACGATCCACTGGTGGACCAGTTGTTATGCCAATAGCAGTGCTGGGTAGCTATGATCGGACAGGATAACCGCTGAAGGCATCTAAGCGGGAAGCCCCCCTCAAAACAAGGTATCCCTGAGAGCCGAGATAGACCATCTCGTCGATAGGCCAGAGATGTAAGCGTAGTAATACGTTCAGTTGACTGGTACTAATTGCTCGATAGGCTTGATTTGATCCAGTAGAAGAAAGACTTCTTACTAGGACAAAAGCATACACATACAATCAGTCGTACTGACTTGGACAAATCCTTACCCAGAATGGTGAGGGGGCGGGAACGCGCATCCTTCGGATACGCTCTCTCCCGCTTGTTGCTCTTTTGCCAATGGCAAAAGCAGCAACATAGAGGTTTTACTCGGTTTGGTGGTCATAGCGTAAGCAAAACACCCGATCCCATCCCGAACTCGGCAGTTAAGTGCTACTGCGCCAATGGTACTGCGTCTTAAGACGTGGGAGAGTAGGTCACCGCCAAACCTAGCAAAACCTCTACGTATCTCTCAACGATGACAATTAATAAGCCAATACAATAACATTGGCCACAGCCGCGGGATGGAGCAGCCCGGTAGCTCGTCAGGCTCATAACCTGAAGGTCGTAGGTTCAAATCCTACTCCCGCAACCAACTTTGACGAACAGGCCGCAGTCGAAAGACCCGCGGCCTTTTTGCTGTTCGAAAAGCTCGATAGCTACAGGGTAATCCCCCCTAAAATTGTAAACCTCCGGCGGCGGCCGTCTGATCTCAGGCTCAATCCGATGGTAAGTCCGACCTTATGTCCGACTTTATCAATTGTCCTCAAATCGAAGTACTTTCCGCAGCCGATGGTGAACGCCGCCGGCATTGGTCGGATGATGACAAACTGCGCATTGTGGAAGAAAGCTTCATTGGCCACCGCCAAGCGACAGCCACGGCGCGGCGGCATGGCATTTGCCGGTCGCTGCTGACCACTTGGCGGCGGCAGTTTCGTAACGGAGAGCTTGGGTCTTCTCGTCCGGTATCTTTCGCGCCGGTGACTGTGTCGAAGGAAACGCCCGTGTCACGAGCTAATCCAGTCAACTCCTGTTCACCTTCGGACTGTCAGGTTGAGATTGCCCTTCCGAATGGGCGTCGGCTCATCGTGCCGGTGGACGTCGAGACCGAAGCCCTTGCCCGGATTTTGGCAGTGGTGGACGGGCAATGATTGCGTTCCCGGCGGGTGTGAAGGTGTGGATCGCAGGCGGCGTCACCGATATGAGGCGGGGCATGAACACGCTGGCACTACAGGTGCAAGAAGGGCTCGACCGTGATCCCCATACGGGTGAGATATTTTGCTTCCGGGGCCGTAAAGGCGATCTGGTCAAGATCCTATGGCATGATGGGGTGGGTATGTCGCTCTATTTGAAGCGTTTGGAGGCAGGTAAGTTCATCTGGCCGGTGAGCCGGTCGGGCGAAGCGGTGCAGATCTCGGCGGCGCAGTTGGGTTATCTTCTGGAGGGCATCGACTGGCGTAACCCACGCTGGACACAACGTCCTGCAAAGGCTGGTTAATTCGCGCCATAAAGCCTGTTTTTATTGGTGCTTCGCGGCTTCGGCTGGTAAATATTGGTCATGTCTGACGCCGCCTCTGAACTCGCTAAATTACGCGCTGCCCTGGCCGCCGCAGAGGCCCGTGCAGATGTGGCGGAAAGCGAGCTGGCGCAGGCCCGCGCGGTTGTCTCCTGCTCCGAGGCGATGATCCAAGAGCTCAAGCTTGAGATCGCCAAACTGCGCCGTGACAAATACGGTATCTCGTCAGAACGACGCGCCCGGCTGATCGATCAACTGGAGCTGCAGCTTGAAGAGATGGAAGCGGCGGCTACCGAGGATGCCTTAGTCGCAGATCAAGCAAGCGAGAAAGCCAGCACTGTGCGCGCCTGCACACGCCGCCATTTCGGGCGAAAGCCGTTCCCCGATCACTTGCCGCGCGAGCGGGTTGTCGTCGAAGCACCTGCCGTTTGCACCTGCTGTGGCTCGGACCGGATCGTAAAGATGGGTGAAGATGTCACCGAGACGCTGGAGGTGATCCCGCGTCAGTGGAAGGTGATCCAGACTGTGCGTGAGAAGTTCACTTGCCGGGCCTGCGAGAAGATCAGCCAGCCGCCGGCCCCGTTCCATGCGATCCCGCGCGGATGGGCCGGACCCAGCCTGATCGCCATGCTCGTCTTCGAAAAATACGGACAGCACCAACCCCTGAACCGGCAGGCAGAGCGCTTTGCCCGTGAAGGCGTTGATCTGAGCCTCTCCACCCTGGCAGACCTGGTCGGGCACGCGACTTTCGCCCTGCAGCCGATCCATGCGCCGATCGAGGCCCACGTGCGTGCCGGTCACCGCCTACATGGCGATGATACCACCGTGCCGCTTCTGGCGCGGGGCGGTGCAAAAAAGGCCCGGCTCTGGACCTATGTCCGTGATGACCGCCCCTGGAATGGCGGAGCACCGCCGGCCGCGTTCTTCCGCTTCTCCCGAGATCGTGGCGCAACCAATCCCAATCAGCATTTGGCAGAATGGCAAGGGGTGCTGCAAGCGGACGCCTATGGTGGATACAACGACCTCTATCGAGAGGACCGAGACGCGGGGCCCGTGACCAGCGCGCTGTGTTGGTCGCATGCGCGCCGGAAGTTCTTCGAGCTGGCTGACATCGCGGGCAACGTCCGCAAGGGCAAACCCGCCCATCAGATCTCGCCGGTCGCCCTGGAAGCGGTAAAACGGATCGACGCCATCTTCGACATCGAGCGCGAGATCAATGGGCTGGATGCTGATGCCCGGCTCGTCGCCCGCCAGAACCTGTCCCGTCCCCTGGTAAACGGCCTCCACGACTGGCTGCAGGAAGAGCGCGCGAAACTGTCCAGACACAACAAGGTGGCCAAGGCGATCAACTACATGTTTGAGAAGCATGGCCGTTGGCAGGCCTTCACGGCATTCCTCGATGACGGGCGTATCTGTCTGACAAATAATGCGGCCGAACGCGCCTTACGTGGCATAGCTTTGGGCAGAAAGTCATGGCTCTTTGCAGGGTCCGAGCGCGGCGGTGAACGGGCTGCCGCCATGTATACCCTTATCGTCACCGCCAAAATGAACGACATCGATCCGCAGGCCTGGCTCGCCGATGTTCTCGCCCGGCTGCCCGACTTGCCCGTCTCGCGCGTGCATGAGCTTCTGCCTTGGAACTGGAAAGCTCTATCCCTTCCACAAGCAGCGTAACCATGCAGCTGAACAAGGTGTATTCGGTCAAGACAATCGACCGCGTCGCTGTCGAACTGGGCGAAACCGTTGATCGGATCTTTGATCTCGCCATCGGTATGGAAACCGAAGATGGTGTGATCTGGGTCTACGGCCCCGGCGACGACGGTGTCATCGCATTCACTCCATTCGGGATCGAAAACCTGCAAGAGCTCATCGAAATGGACCGTGATCGCGACCGATAACCCACCTGTGGCCTACGCCGGATGCTTACCTAAAATTAGAGGTGTTCAAAAGTAGAATTTATGGACCTGTCGCGGTTTGATGCCGCTCCTTTGATAGCATCTACTGCAACAAAGGAGACTAACTATGGGACTGAAACGCACAGATGAATTCCGCGCTGATGCGGTGCGTATCGCGCTAACCAGTGGACTGACGCGCAAACAGGTGGCTGACGATCTGGGCGTCGGCATGTCGACGCTGAACAAATGGATCACTGCACATCGAGACACGGATGTGGTGTCAAAAGAGGATCTTAGCCTTGCCGAAGAGAATGACCGTTTGCGTCGTGAGAACCGCATTCTCAAGGAGGAGCGGGAAGTGTTAAAAATGGCCACGGTGTTCTTTGCGAGCCAAAAGCCGTGAGGTTTAAGTTCATTGAAGAACACCGAACAACATTTTCCATCAATCTGATGTGCCGGGTTATGGCAGTCAGCCCGCGTGGTTTGCGGGCGCATCGTAGCCGTCCAGCCAGCCGCAGGCAGCGGTCTGATTTGGTCACGCTGGCCCATATCAAAGAACAATCCCGTCTCAGTTTGGGCAGTTATGCACTGCACGGCAGGGTATTGCGCAGCAATGTCCCGAGAGTGGCAGGCCGCGTATGACCGAAGAGCTGAAGGAAATTGGTCTGAATGTAGGGCACCGCCGCGTAGGCAGGCTGATGCGTCAGAACGGCATATCGGTCGTAAGAACTCGTAAATACAAGGCGACAACGGACAGTAATCATAAGTTCAATATCGCGCCAAACCTGCTGGGTCGTGACTTTAACGCTGATGCGCCCAACCAAAAGTGGGCAGGCGATATCAGTTATATTTGGACGCGCGAGGGGTGGCTGTACTTGGCTGTGATATTGGACTTGCATTCACGGCGTGTAGTTGGCTGGGCGGTCTCGAACCGGATGAAACGCGACCTTGCGATCAGGGCTTTGAAGATGGCCATCGCGTTCCGTCAGCCGCCCAAGGACTGCATCCATCACACGGATCGTGGGTCGCAATATTGTTCGCACGACTACCAGAAGATCCTGCGCCAGCACGGGTTCAAGGTGTCGATGTCTGGCAAGGGAAATTGCTATGATAATGCCGCCGTCGAGACCTTCTTCAAAACCATAAAAGCCGAGCTGATATGGCGGCAGTCATGGGAAACGCGCAGGCAAGCTGAGATAGCGATCTTTGAGTACATCAACGGCTTCTACAATCCGCGACGCCGACACTCAGCATTGGGTTGGAAAAGCCCTGTCGCTTTAGAACGCAAGGTGGCCTAACGAGCACCTGGGGCGGCACGAAAGCGCGACAGGTCCAAGATGTCTTCAATGTGCATCTTTTGTTCCGTCTTGTATGATCTGAACCATGGCCCAGTTCGAATCTCACTTTCCGCTCAAGAATACCCGCACCCATGAGGTTTGCGGGGCGTCTGCCTATGCTTTTGCATATGCATTAGCCGGTCAGGTCTGTGGCGCGAATGGCGGGGCCGCGCTTTGGGTGCGTGAGGCATGGCACGGCACGCAGATCAATCCGGTGGGGGGCGCGGCTTATCTTGATCCATCGCAACTGCTGATCGCGCAGGCGCCGCGTCATATCGATGTGCTCGCCTCGACCGAGGAGGCGTTGCGGTCGGGGCATGTGGCAGTGGTGATCGCAGAACTCACACAGCCCATTGGGTTGACGGAAGGGCGGCGTTTGCAACTGGCTGCGCAAGAAGGCAACGCCACAGGGCTTTGCATTTTGCCTGAAGGAATGGGGAACAATGCCGCGCAGACCAGATGGCACTGCACCCCTGTTTATGATGAAGGCAACACAGCCGAGGACTCGACTCTGCAAAATTGGAAACTTATAAAGAACAAATCAGGAACATTAGCGGCTTGGACTGTGAAGTGGAATGCGCAAACGCGTCGCATCAGTGTGGTTTCCCCGACTGCCCAGCGATAGGGTGCTGCGCGCGCGGACGCTTGAGGCCGCCAATAGCAATCGCCCTTTCGCGCTGGTGCAACACGCGAAAAATACCGACCGCATCTACTGTTTGAACCAAGCGGCAGAGGCGCAGGGGTTGCATCGTGGCATGGGGTTGTCAGATGCCCGTGCCTATTGCCCCGAGCTTTCCAGCGCAGCAGCCAATCCCCAAGAGGACGCGCGGTTTTTGCAATCACTTGCCCGGTGGAGCAAACGATACTGCCCTTGGGTGGGGGTGGATGGGAGGGATGGTTTGGTCCTGAACATCACCGGGTCAGTGCATCTGTTTGGCGGTGAGGCGGAAATGCTGGATGATATGCGTCACCGACTTGCGCGTGCGGGGCTGAACGGGCGTATCGCGGCGGCCGACACCCGCGGGGCAGCTTGGGCGCGCACGCATTATGCCCGCAAGCCCGATGCGGATATCACTGCATTGCCCGTTGCTGCGCTGCGTCTTGACGAGAAAACTGACACGGCGTTGCAGCGGCTTGGCTTGCGGAAAATCTCGGACCTATTGGCTTTACCCCGCATGACAATCGCGCGTCGTTTCGGGCCGAATGTCATGTTGCGACTGGATCAGGCAATGGGCACCCAGGACGAGACGATCACACCGATTGGCGAGGCACCGCACTATGCTGTGCGCATGACTTTGCCCGATCCGATCGGGCTGAGCGCTGATGTGATGGCGGGTACGAAAAGGTTGCTGGATCAGCTTTGCGACAAGTTGAAACGCCAGGCCATGGGGGCACGGCGATTGCAGTTAACGATGCGGCGGGTGGATCAGGGCGCGCAGCAAATCGAACTGCGTCTCGCGGCGCCAATGCGCGATGCAATGCGTATTTTGCCCTTATTTGACCGGGGGATCCGGACTGTGGATGCGGGTTTTGGCATCGACCAGTTACGGCTTGAAGCGACGCAGGTCGAAAACCTTGCCGACGCACAAATCACCGCGGCCACGGCGGCGCGCCCTGACGGGCTGGAGGATCTGATCACCCGTCTTGGTAACCGGATCGGGCTTGAAAACATTCAACGGTTTCTACCGGCAGACAGCCATATCCCCGAGCGGAGCTTTCAAATCGTACCAGCGGCCTACAGTACCGCCACGGGATCATGGTCCACTCTGCGGCCGCGCCCTTTGTGCCTGTTCCCGCCGGAACCCATCGCAGCCAGCGGGGCACGGCCGCCCGCACAGTTTCGCTGGCGCCGGATGTCGCTGACCACGGGGCGGGCGACAGGGCCTGAACGTATCGCGCCTGAATGGTGGTTGCCAGATGACAACTGGCGGTCAGGTGTGCGGGATTATTGGAAAGTGGACACAACGCAGGGCCGGCGATTGTGGTTGTTTTATACGCCGCAAAATCCGAACTGGTTTGTGCAGGGTGAATTTCCATGAAGGCGCGAAACCCGTCTCTGGATCCCGGTTATGCGGAACTGTGTTGCACGTCTAACTTTACGTTCCTGCGGGGGGCATCCCACCCAGAGGAATTGGTCTCTCGGGCGGCCGAGTTGGGGCTGAACGCCTTGGCCATCACAGACCATAATTCGCTGGCCGGGGTCGTTCGGGCCTATTCCGCTCTGAAAGAGCTTCGCCGCGAGTTGGGAGCTGATGCACCCTTGCCAAGGCTTGTTATCGGGGCGCGGCTGATCTTGCGCGATAGCGATACCCATTGGGTCGCATTGCCCCACGACCGTGAAGCCTATGCGCGGTTGACGCGGTTATTGACCCTTGGCAAACGACGTGCCCCCAAAGGGGCCTGCTATCTGGACCTGCCCGATCTGGTTCAAGGCTGTGCAGGCATGAGCTTGATTGCCGTGCCGCAAGCGTCTTTGAAAAGCAGTCAGCCCGA
The DNA here is from genome assembly GCF_045586035.1 of Sulfitobacter sp. PM12. Taxonomy (NCBI): domain Bacteria; kingdom Pseudomonadati; phylum Pseudomonadota; class Alphaproteobacteria; order Rhodobacterales; family Roseobacteraceae; genus Sulfitobacter; species Sulfitobacter sp. PM12. The sequence goes on along the minus strand of NZ_CP151529.1, from coordinate 27,873 downwards.
TATTATGACGCTGAAAAAGCACTTTCCTGCGGATGTCTTTATCGGGGTCGCGCCGCGCTATGATGGCAGTGACCAGCGCTATTTCGATGCCTGCGCCACCCTCGCGCATCGCACCGCAGCGCCGATGGTGGCCGTGGGGGATGTGTTGATGCACCACGGTGCGCGACGGCAGTTGGCTGATGTTCTGACCTGCCTGCGCCACAATATTACGATCGATCAAATCGGCACGCGTGCCTTACCCAACGCTGAAAAACGCCTCAAGCCCGAAGCTGACATGAAGCGCCTGTTCGCCCGTCACCCGGCGGCCTTGCGCCGCACGACACAGATCGCGGCAAAGTCCAGCTTTTGCCTGTCCGAACTCAGCTATGATTACCCGGACGAGATCGCAGACAATGAAACGCCCCAAGACCGTTTGGCGCGGTTGGCGTCCGAGGGGCTGAAGCTCCGCTATCCCAAGGGGGCACCCGCGCGGGCCATTGCGCAAATGGAAAAAGAACTGGCGTTGGTCAAGACGCTCGATTTTCCGGCCTATTTCCTCACGGTGCATGACATCGTTCAATTCGCGCGCTCCAAGGGGATCTTGTGCCAAGGGCGGGGGTCCGCGGCCAATTCGATCTTGTGCTATCTGTTGGGCATCACCGACGTCAGCCCCGAGACGATTACCATGGTGGTGGAACGCTTTGTGTCAGAACATCGCGGAGAGCCGCCGGATATCGACGTCGATTTCGAACATGAACGCCGCGAAGAGGTCATTCAGCATATCTACGCCAAATACGGCCGGCACCGCGCCGGGCTTTGCGCCACGGTGATCCATTTCCGCTCGCGCGCGGCGATCTCCGAGGTGGGCAAGGTTATGGGCTTGTCCAAGGATGTCACGGCCAATCTCTCTGGGCAAATCTGGGGCACCAGCAATGGCGGGCCGGACCCCGAGCGCGTTAAACAACTGGGGCTTGATCTATCGGACCCGCGTCTGGCGCTGACCATCAAGCTGATTGGTCAAATCATCGGGTTTCCGCGGCATCTGAGCCAGCATGTCGGCGGGTTTGTCATCACCAAAGGGCGATTGGATGAGCTTTGCCCTATCGAAAACGCCGCGATGGATGACCGCACGATCATCGAATGGGACAAGGATGATATCGACGCTCTGAATATTCTGAAGGTCGATATCCTGTCGCTTGGAATGCTCACCTGTATCCGCAAAAGCTTTGATCTGATTGCGCAACATGGGGGCAAAAAATACAGCATCGCCAGCATACCCCAAGATGATGCGCAAACCTATGACATGCTGTGCGTTGCGGATGCCATTGGTGTGTTTCAGGTGGAAAGCCGCGCGCAGATGAACTTTCTCCCGCGGATGAAGCCCCGTGAATTATATGATTTGGTGATCGAGGTGGCGATTGTGCGCCCCGGCCCCATCCAGGGCGGCATGGTACACCCCTATATCAATCGCAGGCAGGGGAACGAAGCCGTGGTTTTCCCCTCGAAAGAGCTGGAAGACGTGCTGGGCAAAACGCTTGGCGTGCCATTGTTCCAGGAACAAGCCATGCAGATCGCTGTCGTCGCAGCCGGGTTCCTGCCAAGCGAGGCAGACCAGCTGCGCCGGTCTATGGCGACCTTCAGGCGGATGGGTACGATTGGCCAACTTCGCGATAAATTCATCAATGGCATGTTGGCGCGGGGCTATGAAAAAGCTTTCGCCGAGAATTGCTTTTCCCAGATCGAGGGCTTTGGCGAATACGGTTTCCCTGAAAGCCATGCCGCTGCTTTTGCAATGCTTGCCTATGTATCGGCCTGGCTGAAATGCCACCATCCGGCAGCCTTTGCCTGCGGGTTGCTGAATGCGCAGCCTATGGGGTTTTATGCGCCCGCCCAGATCGTGCGCGATGCCCGCGAGCATCACATCGAAGTGCGCCCCGTCTGCGTCAACACAAGCGAATGGGACAACACGCTTGAAAAGCGCAGCGACGGGGCACTGGCTTTGCGATTGGGGTTTCGCCAGATCAAAGGCTTTCGTGAAGAGGATGCAGGGTGGATCGTTGCCGCGCGTGGCAATGGCTACCCCGATCCCGAAGCTTTGTGGTTAAGGGCAGGGCTTTCGCCCGCGGTTCTGGAACGTTTGGCCGAAGCCGACGCCTATGCAGGGCTTGGCTTGGGACGACGCGACGCCTTGTGGGCGGTAAAAGCGATCAAAGGTAACGCGCCCTTGCCGTTGTTCAATGATAAGATCGAGGGCGAGGGCATTGTCGAACAGCCCGTCACCTTGCCCGCCATGCATTTAGGGCAGGAAGTGGTCGAGGATTACGTGGCCATGCGCCTGTCGCTGAAAGCCCACCCGATGGAACTGTTGCGCCCGGCCATGACGGGGCTGACAGCTCATGACGCGCTGCCCGAGGTGCCTTTGGGGCCTATGGCACAAAGGCCCATTTCTGTCTGCGGTCTGGTGATCACGCGGCAACGGCCCGGTACGGCGTCGGGGGTCGTTTTCCTGACGCTTGAGGATGAAACAGGTGTGTCAAATGTGGTGGTCTGGAAAAAGGTCTATGCACAATTCCGCCGCGCGGTGATGACGGGGCGCTTGCTGCGCATCACCGGCCATGTACAACGCGAAGGTATCGTGGTGCATGTGATTGCGCATAGCATCGAAGACGTGTCGCACTATCTCAGCCGTCTCGGCCACCCGATGGATGATGCGGTAGGCATCACGCAACCCCAAGCCGACGACGCACCAAGATCCCGCACCCAACCCCGTGCCATGCACCCCCGCGATCAGGCCAAGCGCTTGTTCCCAAGCAGGGATTTCCACTAATCGTACGCTCAGCAGGGCGACCCATGAGCGGGTGCGCATGATGTGTGCAAGCCTTCACGCCGCGCGAAAGTGCAGCCCTGTGGTCAGACCGTTGAGCATTCAAGAAAGCTTTTTCAATTATAGGCCCAGCCTATTTGCGTAGAAACGGCGATCCGTATTTCTTCTGTTCCAAATAATGCACAACAGGAGAGTCCAAAATGAAATCCCCCACCACATTGATCAAAGGCGGCCTGCTGGCGGCCAGCCTTATGGCCTTTGCGCCGCTTGCCGCCATGGCTGATGACGTGTCGATCCGTCTGGGCCACGTTCTGCCGGAAAGCCACAGCTGGCACGTTGCTGCCACTGGTTTCGCCGAAGAGGTCAACAGCCGCACAGAAGGTCGCGTTTCGATCAAGGTTTTCCCCTCCGGGCAGCTTGGCAGCGAAAAGGAAGTGATCGAGGGGCTGCAATTCGGGTCGGTGCAGGCCGGGCTGATCGGTTCCGGGTCGTTCCAGGGGATCGAGCCGCGCATGGGCATCATCGAGATGCCCTATGCCTGGGGCGCGCGCGATCAGGCCTTTGCCGCGCTTGACGGCGATCTGGGCGTTGCGCTGGCCGATATGCTTGATGGCAAGGGGATCAAGGTTCTGGGCTGGTGGGAAAACGGTTTCCGCAACATCACCAACAACGTCCGCCCCGTTGAAAAGCCCGAAGACCTCGCCGGTCTGAAAATCCGTGTCACGCCCGACAAAGTGCGCTTGGCAACATTCGAAGGTCTGGGCGCAGAACCGGCCCCCCTGTCGTTTGGTGAGCTATACTCCGCGCTGCAACAGGGGCTGTTTGATGCGCAGGAAAACCCGCTGGCAATCATCTATTCCGCGTCCTTCTTCGAAGTGCAGAAATACGTCTCGCTGTCTGAACACATCTGGGGCGCTGCCACGCTGACCATGTCGAAATCCGTTTGGGACAAGATCTCTCCCGAGGATCAGGCCATCGTCACGGAAGCCGCCACATCCTGGGGCCTGAAACAGCGCGACATGGTTGCCGCCGCCAATGACAAGCTGATCGCCCAACTGGAAGCAGAAGGCATGCAGTTCAACGAGGTCGACAAAGCCGCCTTTATCGAAGCGGTCGCACCGATCTGGGAAAGCCAGAAGGACGTTTACGGCGAAGAGCTTCTGACCATCCTGGACCAGTACCGCAAATGACTTTGCGGCCTGAAATGACACAAGTTGCATCGGTCGAGCCGGTGCAACTTTACGACTTCACACAAAAGGTGCTGTTTTCCCCGGCTCAACGCGGCGAGGGCTTTATCAAGCTTTCGGTGACCACCGGTAAGAAAGGCGCGAAGTCTACCGCGCACAGCCACCCCCGCGACGAGGTTACGCTGACGCTGAAGGGCGAGGCGATCCTGCGGGCAGGGGGCGAGGAATACCACATGACCGAAGGCACCGCCATGCGCCTGCCACCGGGGCTTGACCACACGGTCGAGGTAATTTCGGACGAATGGGTCGTCGTCGCGGCCTATTGTGACGAATGCATGCTCTGCCGCGGCCCAGAAGGATTTTTGAAACCATGACTTTCGGGAACGGGTCGCTGCGGGCGGCCATTCTTATCGACCGCGCGGCCCGCTGGGTTGGTGCGGCGCTGGTGGCGGGGTTTGCGGCGATGGTCGTCTATGTCGTGATCTCGCGCTACCTGTTCTCATCGACCCCTCGCTGGGCCGAGGAATTGCCCCGCATGGCGCTGGTCTGGCTGACCTTTGTGGGGGCCATTTCGGGCTTTGTGCGTGGCACGCATTTCCGTGCGGGGTTGCTTGACCTGGTGACCATGCCCGCACCGCTGCGCCGGATTTTTGCCGTTCTGGCATGGCTGGCGAGCTTTGTTTTTCTTGCGGTGTTCATCTGGACCGGCTGGAAGCTGACCCAGATCACATGGGCGCATCAGACCACCGCGCTGTCGTTGCCGGTGGGGCTTTTTTACCTGTCCCTCCCCGTTTGCTGCGGCGTTGCACTGCTGGGCCTGATCCTGAAAGGGGGCCGCACATGAGCCTCGCGCTTGCTTTGCTTCTTGTCGTCTTTGTCCTCTTGGTGCTGCTGGATGCGCCCATTGCCGTGGCGCTTGGTCTGTCGTCGATGTTTTATTTGCTGATCGCCGATGCCGCGCCCCTGATCGTTGTGGCGCAGCGCGCGGTGGCGGGGATCAACAGCTTTACACTGCTGGCGATTCCGCTGTTCCTGCTGGCGGGTCTGCTGATGGTCCACGGCGGGCTTGCACCGCGGATCATTGCGCTGTGTTCGGCCCTTATCGGGCGGCGCACCGGCGGGTTGGCGATGGTGATGATCATCGCCTGTATGATGTTCGGGTCGCTTTCCGGCTCCGGCGTGGCCGACGTGGTGGCCATTGGCACGATGATGCTGCCCGCAATGAAGGATCAGGGCTACGCCCCCGGCTTTTCAGCCTCTGCCTTGGGCTGTGCTGGTTCGCTTGGTACCGTCATCCCGCCCTCGATCGTGCTGATTGTCTACGGCACCGCCACCAACAGTTCGATCGGCCAGCTTTTCGTGGCTGCGATCATCCCCGGCATCCTGCTGGGTCTCGGCCTCATGCTGGTGGCGTGGTGGATTTCGCGCCGCAACGGATGGCAGGGCGGAGAGCCTTTTTCCTGGGGTGAGCTGGGACGTGCCGCCAAGGGCTCGATCCTGGCGATGCTGGCACCGATCATCATCGTGGGGGGCATTCGTCTTGGCATCTTCACCCCGACCGAAGCTGCGGGCATCGGCGTCGCCTACGCGCTTTTCATCGGCGTTTTCGTCTACCGCGCACTGTCACTTTCCACCCTGATGCGATTGTTGCGGGAAACCACCGAGATGACAGGGGTGATCCTGCTGGTGATCGCTTCGGCCTCGGTCTTTGGCTGGATTCTCGCGGCAGAGCAAGTGCCGCAGATGGCGGTCAACGGTATCACGCAGGCCACGCAAAGCGGCACTGTCGCCTTGTTGATGATGATGGCGGTCCTGTTGATCCTTGGCACTTTCATGGAAAGCATCGCGATCATCCTGATCCTTGCGCCGGTGTTCCTGCCCATCCTTGGCCACTACGGCATCGATCCGGTTTACTTCGGCATCCTGCTGACCATCAACCTCGCCATTGGGGCCAATACGCCCCCGTTGGGGATCGACCTCATGGCCGCCTGTCGGGTTGGTGAAATCCCGCTCAGCGCGTCGTTCAAATACTTGATCCCATTCCTTGGCGTGATGGTCGGCGTGCTGCTGCTTCTCGTCCTCTTCCCCGCACTGATTACCGAACTTCCGGGCATCCTGTTTTGATCCCGGCCCTCGAAAGAAAGAAGGTTTCCATGTCGATTACCCCCGATACCCGTGTCGATCTTGACCGTTTCTGGTCCACCATCGAAGCCTCCGGCGAGATCGGTAAAGGCCGCCCCGGCGGGCTGTCGCGCCTGACGCTTGGCGATGCCGACCGGGACATGCGCGATCTGTTCCGGTCCTGGTGTGAAGAGGCCGGTTTGACCGTTGAAGTGGATGCCGCCGGCAATATCTTTGGCCGTCGCGACGGCAGCGACAACGATCTGCCGCCGATCCTGATTGGCAGTCACCTTGATACCCAGATCAACGGCGGGCGGTTCGACGGGATCGCCGGCGTGCTGGCCGGGCTCGAGGTGATCCGCTGCCTGAACGATGCGGGCCATGTCACCAAACGCCCCATCGTGGTGGTCGACTGGACCAACGAGGAAGGCGCGCGGTTCTCTCCTCCGATGGTCGCCTCGGGCTGTTTCGTTGGGAAATATGACATCGACTGGGTGCATGATCTGATCGGTGATGATGGCGCGCGCTTCGGTGATGAGCTTGAGCGGATCGGCTATAATGGCGAACGCGCTTGCAAGGCGGGCGAGATCGACGCCTATTTCGAGCTGCATATTGAACAAGGGCCGATCCTTGACGCCGAGAAGCGGGAGGTCGGCATTGTCACCGGCGGCTATCCGGTGCGGGGGATGCGGGCGTCGTTCAAGGGGCAGACCTCGCACACCGGACCAACGCCGATGGACCTGCGCAAGAACGCGCTGGCGGCGGGGGCGCGCTGGCTGACCGCGGTGGATGACATCGGCTGGGATTTCGCGGTGCATGACGGCAAGGCCACCGCCGCGCGGTTGACCGCTTGGCCCAACAAGCCGGGGATCCTGTCCGACACAGCCGAAGCCGTTTGTGACGTGCGCCACCCCGATCCCATCACCACCCGCGCCATGGCCGAAAAGATGCGCCGGGCTCTGTTCGAATCCGCCGCACGGTGTGGGTGTGAGGCGCAGATCGAGGATGAATGGGAATGGGGCGGCGACATCTTTGACCACGAGATGATCGACGGCATCCGCGACGAGGCTATCCGCATGGGCTTCAACTGGCGTGATATCGAAAGCCAGGCAGGTCACGACGCCTATTTCCTTGCCACCCATTGCCCGACGGCGATGATCTTTGCGCCTTGCGAAAACGGCATCACCCACAACAACGAAGAAAACTGCACACCAGAGGATTTCGTCGCCGGGCTAAATATTCTGCTGCATGCCGTCGTCAAACGGGCGGATCGATGAGCGCATTGATCGGACACGAGGCGCTTGAAACCGCGCTGGATTGGCCCGATCTGATCGGCCAGTTGCGCGACTGGTATCGCGGCAAGGCGGTACAGGCTCCGGACCGGCAGGTTCTGACGATTGAGCAACCGGACGGCACCGAGGCATCTTTGCTGATCATGCCCGCCTGGGTTCCCGGTGAAAGCATTGGCGTCAAGGTGGTGACCTTCTTTCCCGAAAACGCCGCCAAGGGCCGCCCGACGATCAATGCGGGCTACCTGCTGTTCGATGGGGAAACCGGGCAAATGCAGGCCGCGCTGGATGGTGATACACTGACCGCGCGGCGCACGGCGGCGGCGTCGGCACTGGCGGCGGATTTACTGGCGCGTAAGGATGCGCGTGATTTACTGATTGTCGGTACGGGGCAGCTTTCCCTTGCTGTCGCAGCGGCACATTGCGCGGTGCGGGGCTACACCTCGGTTTCGATCTGGGGGCGCAGCGGTGACAAGGCGGCTGCGATTGCCTCAGCGCTTGCGGAACAGGGCCTGCCCGCTCGGGCGGTAGACGACCTTGAAACCGCGTGTCGCGCGGCGGATGTGATCAGCACGGTCACAGCCTCGACCAGGCCCATCATCCAGGGGGGCTGGCTCAAACCCGGCAGCCACCTTGATCTGATCGGCGCATTCAAGGGCGACATGCGAGAAAGCGACGATCAGGCGATCCAACAGGCCGAGGTTTTTGTCGATCTGCGGGCAGGGGCATCGCTTGCGGGGGATCTGTCGCAGCCATTGCAAGCGGGGCAGATCACGCCAGAGCACATTCGCGCCGATTTGGCCGAATTGTGTCAGGGTGCCCATCCCGGCCGTAGCGATGACAGTGCCCGCACTGTTTTCAAATCCGCGGGCATGGCGCTTCAGGATCTGGCAGCGGCGACGATGGCAAGCGATCACACCATATTGGGGTAAATCGCCAGCAGCTCCTGCGCGATATCCACAAATTTCTGCTCCGAGGGAGATAGCTTTTCTCTCGGGGCGTGAACCAGATAGACGTCGGCCCCAATCGTTTCATCCGTGATCTTGATGGGCCACAGGTCGCCGCGCCTGATGTCGTCCTGCGCGGCCATGAGGGGCAGGATGCCAATGCCCATGCCGGCCACGATCATTCTTCGGACCTCTTCGATGTTGGTGCTTAGCCCGTTGATGCGATTGCCAAGCCGTGTGCCTTCGCGCAGGACCGACATCGGCTCCAGCCCCATGCCTTCGGTGGCGCAGGCAAAGCTGATAAAGGGCTCGCGCTGAAGATCGCGGAGCGCGACGCTTTCCTGCCCGAACAGCGGATGCTCGGCCCCACAGAAGACACAGAACTCCTCGCGAAACAGACGGATCGAGGGCAGGTTGACCAAGGGTGCGGCCAATAGGCAGAACCCGATCGTGCCACGCCCTTGCTGGATCGAGCGCACGATCGCCTGACTGTTCTGGACCTCACTTTGGAAGGCCACGGAAGGATAGCGCTGATGATAAAGCCGCAGCAATTCGTCCATCATCGGTGACATCAGATTGCTGATAATCTGATAGCGGACCTGCCCGCGTTCCTCTTCTTCGGCGTCGCGGACCAGAAGATTGATCCGTTCGGCACTGTGAAAGATCTCGCGGCATTCCTGAAAAATCTTGTCGCCACGGGTTGTCAGTTCGAAGTGGCGGCTGTCGCGAAAGACAAGCTGGCACCCCAGTTGCGCTTCGAGCTTTTGCAGCGCATTGCTTACCGAAGGCTGGCTTAGGCCCAGCCGTTTTGCGGCCTTCGTGATACTTTCCTCCTTCGCAATCATGTAAAACATGCGCAGAAGGTTCCAGTTCAGATCGGATTGCGGCAAAGCGTTCATGCTGATGATTCGTTTCTTGCTTGGGTCTGAATAGAGTTTCCTATTTTTCATCCCCTATCACATAGTCAACGCGAATGCCTAAAATTGACTGTGACTATGGTGTGCAACTGTGCGCCTGGGGCAGGTTCGGCTAAGCTTGCCACTCATTTCATCAGAAAGCACAAAACATGACCATCACTCGTTTGCACCCCGGCCCCCGCATGAGCCAGGCCGTCGTTCACAACAACACCGTTTACCTTGCCGGTCAGGTCGGCACCGCCGGTGCCGATGTCGCGACCCAGACCCAAGATTGTCTGGACGCGATCGACCGCCTGCTGGCAGAAGCAGGCAGCGATAAATCCAAGCTGCTGCAGGTCACCATCTGGCTTGCTGACATGGCCGATTTCCAGGAAATGAACGCAGTCTATGACGCGTGGATTGACCCTGCCAACCCGGCGGCGCGCGCTTGTGGTGAGGCCAAGTTGGCGACACCGGACTACAAGGTAGAATTTCTCGTGACCGCCGCGATCTAATCGCCGCTTTCTAGCCGGAGATTATGCGAGCCATAATCTCCGGCTATTTGACCCTGCCGCTGTCCCGTCGCCATCCTTTCTTACACATCAGGCGACAGGACAGGGCATGACATTTCAAATCGACCTTTCGGACATCGAAACCGCGACGCTGGGGCATTTTCTTGAATCCGGTTTCATGTCCCCCGCGCTGCAGGGGCTGTTGCCGCATCGAACTGTTTTTGGCCCCGCGCTGACCGTGCGCATGCTTGGCGATGATGGCGCGATGCTGACCGAGGCGCTGTCCGCTGCACAACCCGGACAGGTCATCGTTATCGACCGTTGTGGTGATCTGCGCCATGCCTGTTGGGGGGCAGTCACGACCGCTGCCGCCAAGGCACGCGGCGTGGTGGGGGCGGTGATCGACGGCTTTGTCACCGACCGCTCCGCCATAGAGCAAGAAGACTTTCCAGTCTGGTGCCGTGGACGGTCACCCATCACGACCAAGCCGCGTGGGCTTGGCGGCGATTTCAACGTGACCGTGGGGTGCGGCGGCGTCTCAGTCCGGCCCGGCGACATTATTCTGGCCGACGAAAACGGGGTTGCCGTGCTGGACAAAGATCAGGCTGAAACCCACGCCGCGCGCGCCCGAAAAATGCAGGCGGACGAGATTACAATCCTCGAACGGCTACGTGCTGGCGAAACACTGGCTGACATAACGCGGGGCGCAAAGCTGCCCGCATAGAACCGGATAACCGGCGCAAAACACCTTCCCTTCACTCAACCGACAGAGAGATCCATGACACAGACATTCTCCATAAAGGGCCTCACTACATTGGCCGTCCTTGCTGCCAGCACAGCGCTGACACTGGGCACACCCGCCGTCGCCGACAAGGCGTCCAATACGCTCAACGTCGCTTTCGCCGCGGAGCCAGAGCCGCTGGATACCTATAAGATCGCCGGTCGTCAGGGCCTGATCCTCGCGCGGCACATCTATGACGGGTTGCTCTACAAGAACCTCGACACCGGAGAGATCGTCCCCGCGCTGGCGGAATCCTGGGAATTCACCGGCCCGCTGACGATGGAGTTTACACTGCGCCAAGGGGTCAAATTCCACAACGGTGCCGATTTCACCGCTGATGACGTGGTTGAAACGCTCAACACCGTGATCACCCCGGAATACGGCACCCGCTATTCGATCTCGGTTGACTGGATCGACAGTGTCGAGAAGCTGGATGATTATAAAGTCCGCATTAATATGTCCAAGCCTTTTGCCGGTGCGGTAGAGATGCTGGCGGATGCACTGCCGATCTATCCGCACGCCTTCTTTGCGGAAAACGGGTCTGCGGGTATGGCTGCCACGCCGATCGGCACCGGCCCCTACAAGCTGGTGAGCCAGGAGCCGGGCATCCGCTACGAGATGGAGCGCTTTGAGGATCACTATGAAGGCAGCCCCAAATCCGGTGCCACCATCGACAAGATCTCTGTGCGCACCATACCCGAGATGAACACACAATACGCCGAACTGATGTCGGGGTCGCTGGACTGGATCTGGCGTATTCCTCCGGATCAGGCGGCGCGTCTTGAAGGCCGTGTGCAGATCATCAGCGCGCCGATCATGCGCATCGGCTATGTCGGTTTCGCCCCCGAGGCGATGGATGGCGACACGCCGATTGCAGACAAGCGTGTACGTCAGGCGCTTATCCACGCCACAAACCGCGGCGCGATTGTCGACGCTTTCGCAGGCGGCGCGTCCGAGGTTCTCAACACCCCATGCAACCCGGCGCAATTCGGCTGTGAACAGGATGTCACCGCCTATGAATACGACCCGGAGAAAGCCAAGGCGCTGTTGGCCGAAGCCGGATATGAGGACGGTTTTAAGATGGAAATGGTCTTTGCCGCGATGCCGCGCCCGACTGCCGAAGCCGTGGCCGCCGATCTTGCCAATGTCGGCGTGACGCTTGAACTCAACGAACAGCAGTACGCGTCGGGCATCGGCAAGTGGCGCGCCAAGGAGCTTCCGGCGTTCTTCTCGAACTGGGGCAGCTATGGCATCGGCGACACCGCATTCATCTTGTCGAATTTCTTTGGCGGCGGCTCGGACGACCTTGTGCAAGACGCCGAACTGGCAACCTGGCTGACCGAGGCTGATACGTCATCGGACCGCGATGTGCGCGCCAAGAACTACTCTATGGCCGTCAAGAAGATCGCCGAGGAAGCCTATTGGATGCCGATGTATAACTTCAACGTTAACTATGGCCTGTCCAACGACCTGAACTTCACGCCGCACCCGGATGAGTTCGCCCGTTGGTGGGGTGCCAGCTGGAAGTAAGCTGACCTTGTCAACGTAACGGGCCGGACAGTCCTCTCCCCGCTGTCCGGTCCCCATAACGGAAAGACCTATGCTCTCTTTCATCTCTAAACGTCTGCTTGTGGCGCTCTTGGTCTGTCTGACCGTGTCCGCGCTGAGCTTTGGTCTGATGTTCGTGTCGGGCGACCCCGCGATTGCCATCGCCGGCGCGGGTGGCCGGGCCGAGGATGCCGAAGCGATCCGGCTGGCCTATGGCTTTGACCGACCCTTGGTTGTGCAATACCTGGACTGGATCGGCAGCGCCTTGACCGGAAATCTGGGGCAGAGCATCTATTTCAATGTGCCGGTGACAGAGATCATCGGCAACCGTGCCGGCGTCACACTGGCGCTCGGCTTCATCTCGTTCCTCGTCGCTTTGGTGATCGCCGTTCCTTTGGGAGTCTTCGCGGCGCTCAGACCGAACGGCTGGATCGACCGCCTTGCGCTGGTGATCGCCGTGTCCGGGCAGGCAATCCCGAGCTTCTGGTTGGGGTTGATGGCTATCGTGGTCTTTGGGGTCTGGTATGGCTGGGTCCCCATTTCAGGCGCTGACACATGGCAGGGATACATCCTGCCCGTGATCGTGCTGAGCTACTACGCTATCCCCGAACTCATGCGCATCACACGCTCGGGCATGATCGACGTGCTGGCCACGGATTATGTCCGGGCGGCCAAGGCCAAGGGGCTGCCGATGCATCTTGTGATTTCACGCCATGCCTTGCGCAATGCGGTGCTGCCGCTTGTATCACTGGCAGCGGTTCAACTGGGCCAGCTTCTATCCGGCTCCATCGTGATCGAAAGCGTCTTTGCGCTGAACGGTCTGGGACGGCTGGCGTGGGAATCTCTTCTGCGCAGCGACCTGCCGGTGGTGCAGGCGATCATCCTGATCCTGTCGCTGCTTTACGTGCTGCTGACCATGCTGGCCGATATTCTGAACGCGGTGCTGGATCCGCGCCTAAGGGGGGGCTCCTGATGTCCGACGTCACTATCGAAACGGCCCGCCCGTCTGTCTGGCGCAAGATGCGCGGCAATACCGGTGCGTTGATCGGGGGCACGCTTCTGGCAGCTATCATTCTGATCGCTTTGCTTGCGCCGCTGCTGGCCCCGCATGACCCAATCGCGCAGGATTTGAGCCGCCGGCTGCTGCCGCCCTTCTGGCATGATCGCGCGGTGCCGGAACACCTGCTCGGGACCGATCACCTTGGGCGCGATTACCTATCTCGGATGATCTATGGCGCGCGGGTGTCACTGGGTGTCGGGCTTGGGGTGATCCTTGTGTCCGGTGCCATCGGGATCACGCTTGGCCTGATCGCGGGCTATTTCGGGGGCTGGATCGATATGGTTATCAGCTTCGCCATCACGACACGGCTATCACTGCCCATCGTGCTGGTCGCGCTGGCGGCGGTGGCACTGGGCGGCGCGTCGCTCACCACGCTGATCACCGTTCTGGGGCTGCTTCTGTGGGACCGGTTCGCGGTGGTAACGCGCGCCGCCGCTCAAAGCTTGCGACATCAGGAATTCATCATGGGCCTGCGATCCATCGGCGCGAGCCGCATGCGCATCCTGTTTCTCGAGATTTTACCCAACATGCGCGCCACGATCCTTGTCGTCGTCTCGCTTGAGGTCGCAAACGTCATCCTGCTCGAGGCGGCGCTGTCGTTCCTTGGGTTGGGGGTGCGCCCGCCGACGCCAAGCTGGGGGCTGATGATCTCGGAAGGGCGCGACAATATCCTCTTTGATCCATGGTTGATCGCACTGCCCGGATCGGCGCTCTGCCTGCTGGTGCTGGCGGTGAACCTGTTCGGCGATGGTATGCGCGATATAACAGGGCCTGCACGAAAGTGACTGAAATGATGCTTGATATTCGAAACCTGAAGGTGTCGATCCCCACCGACCGAGGCATGTTGAACGCGGTTCGGGGTGTCGACCTGCAAATCGCTGAAGGAGAGACCCTCTGCCTTGTCGGCGAGTCGGGTTGTGGCAAGTCGCTCACCGCGACGTCTATCATGGGGCTGCTGCCGCGCTACGCCAAGGTCACGAGTGACCGGTTCGACATGGCGGGGCAGGATCTGACGACCAAGACCGATGCCAAGCTGGCAAAGCTGCGCGGCCGCGATGTGGCGATGATCTTTCAAGACCCGACCAGCGCGCTAAATCCGACGCTTACCATCGGACGGCAGTTGACCGAGGGCGTCATGCGCCACGAAAACTTGACCCGAAAAGAGGCTGACGCCCGCGCAATCGAGATGCTTGACCGGGTTGGAATTGCCAATCCGGCGGCACGGCTGACGCAATATCCGCACGGGTTCTCTGGTGGGCAACGCCAGCGCATCATGATCGCCTCGGCGCTGATGGGACGACCCAAGCTTTTGATCGCGGACGAGCCGACGACGGCGCTGGATGTGACCATTCAGGCGCAGATCCTGACGCTTCTGGGGCAATTGCAGGCCGATCTTGGTCTGTCACTCTTGCTGATTACCCATGATCTGGGCGTGGTGGCGGCTATCGCGAACGATGTTGCGGTGATGTATGCAGGGCGCATTGTCGAACGCGCGCCCGCCGCCGATCTTTTTGCTACGCCGCGCCACCCCTATACCAAAGGGCTGCTTGCCGCGATCCCGGTGCCGGGTGTCACCGAACGGGGCAGCGCATTGCCCGCCATTCCGGGGCGCGTCCCGGGGTTGATCGGCACGATGGCGGGCTGCGCCTTTCGCGACCGCTGCGCCATTGCCGGACCTGAATGCGCTGTCGATCCAGTGCCGCGCATAAGCGCCGGGGGGGCGCAGTTCATTGAATGCGCCAAGGCATCACAGGTGGCCGCATGACCGCAGCGACGCCGATGATCCGCATGACCGATATCCGCAAAACCTACCGCCTGCGCCGTGGCATGTTCGCCCCGACCGAAGAATTGGTGGCCGTGAACGACCTGTCGCTCGAGGTCGCCGAAGGCCAAACGCTTGGCCTTGTCGGTGAATCCGGTTGCGGCAAGAGCACGGCAGTCAGCATCATGCTGGGCTTGTTGCAGCCCGATCGCGGTGAGGTCGAGATCGCGGGCCAGAAGATCGACACCATGCCCGTGGCGGACCGTGTGCGGTTGATCCAGCCCGTGTTTCAGAACCCCAATGCCTCGCTTAACCCGGTCAAACGTATCCAGACGCTGGTTGGCCAGCCGCTTCGACTGCATGGCGGCACGCATATCGATGCAGAGGTCAAGCGGATGCTTGATCTGGTCGGGCTGCCATCACGGCTCGCCGATGCCTATCCCGGGGAGCTTTCTGGCGGGCAAAGGCAGCGGGTCGCCATCGCGCGTGCGCTAATCCTCGGACCGCGTGTCTTGATCTGTGACGAGCCGACCTCGGCGCTTGATGTCTCGGTGCAGGCGCAGATCATTAACCTGTTGCTATCGCTGAAGAAAGAGCTGGGCCTTACCATGGTTTTTGTCAGCCACAATCTTGCGGTGGTCGAACATTTGGCGGACCACGTGGCTGTTATGTATCTCGGGCAGAAGATTGAAGAAGCCGCGACAGATGCGCTCTTCGAGGATGCCAGCCACCCCTACACCCGTGCGCTGCTTGCCGCGACCCTGCTGCCGGACCCAGAGGCGGGACTGCCTGAACATAAGCTTGGCGCAGCAGCGGCGGACCCCTTTGCCGCGCGTCAGGGCTGTCATTTTGCGCCGCGCTGCCCTGAGATGAGGCAGAGCTGTATCGAGGGCCCGCAAAAGCTACGGAAACTGCGCGAAAGCTTGGTCAGATGCGAAAGAGCGGTGTGACCACCGCCTTTTCTCAAAGCTGCAAGACGCGGCACGTAGCCAAAAGTCGTTGCGCCTTTGCTTCTAAGGGGCGCGACGGTATACACAAGCGCCGAGTATCTCTGTAGGCGCGCGTGTATCGTTGCGCCACCTGAGCGAAAAATTTGCGCGCATACCAAGTGGAGATGCCGGAACTGCCTATAGTCGAAAAGTAGCGTCAAGCGCGTAGCTTTCTGCCTTTGCTTCTGTCGGTAGGTAATCCCCCCATTTTTGCAGGGGCTTGGTCGTAGAAATTACGCGGCCATCTTCAGTTTCTGGGCGGGGGTTATGCCGGTGGCGGCAGGCGCGAGTCTTGAAAGCGGGACCTGCCAATTCGGACATTCCGATAGCCGGTCGGGCAACGCTCTCTGTGGTTGTTTGGGACTATTCGACCCTTCTCCCACAGGTGTCCTGCTCAAACTTCATGGTGAAACTGAGCGATAATGCGAGACGCAGTCGCTTCGTTGATAGCCAAGATCGTATTGTAAAGGGTTGCGATTCTTAGCAAAGACTTAACGTCGACGTCGTGGGGCATGGCCGAGAGTGGGTCGATGAAGAAGAACAGAGCATCGAGGCGTCTTTCGGCAATCATCGCTCCAATTTGTGCGTCCCCGCCCAAAGGCCCGCTTTTGAGGCAGGTAATGTCCAAATCCACTTCGCGAGCAAGCCGTCCTCCGGTGGTTCCTGTCCCGTAAAGATCGAATTCAACCAATGTCGATCTATGTGAGCGTGCCCACTCGATCATCGTGTCTTTTTTCAGGTCGTGGGCGACCAAGGCGATTGATCGAAAATTTGGATCCCGTGTTTTAGAGGTGTTCATCATTTCGCTCTTTATCGTATGCCCAGTTCCTTGCCAGTGGGGATTTGCGCTTAAGTGCACCGCTCAGGTGTTGTCGCATCCTGTAAGACGCATCTGCGACATTGCCTGATTCAAGATATGATAGGATTTCCAAGTGCTCCGTGCATTGTTCTATCAAGCGCTCGCAGTTCACTTCGGCGCGATACTCCATTAGCCGGCGCATCCGGTTTACCCTTTGAAGGGCCATGTGAAAAAAGGGATTTTCCGATAGTTTGATAAGTTCCTCGTGGAAGAGTGCGCCGTTTTGAAGAAGAGCTTCGCCAGGTGTGCTGCTTAGATCCATATTCAGCATATCTTCCTGGATACGACGCTGCTCATCGAGGATCTTGTGATCCAGCTGAAAAGAGGGCTCCAGCATGGCCGTGGGTTCGATAGCCATCCTGAACCTGTAAATTTCATCGAAAGCCTCCGGGGTCTTGGCTACAGGCAGAAGACGCCATCCGTACCCCTCTTTGCGCTCTGCCCAACCTTCGCGAACGGCCCTGACAAGCTGATCTGCGGCTTTGGCTTTGGTCCAGCCGTATCGCTGCCGCAAGAACTGTTCGGCGACCTCTTCAGGAATCTGGTTGGTCAGCCAGTCGTTTGCAAAGGTCTGATGGTCATCCGCATCTGCTGGTACGGCGTCTGCTAACCCGTCTTGAAAGCTCTGCGGAAGGCGCTCCGAAACAAAGTAACCTCTGTTTGTTAATTGTCACTGAGAACTGACCCAGCATTTTCACCGAGACTTGACCCCCCCCAGTTGTTATGTTCTTTGCTTTATGATGGCGTCAATGCTGCTTTCTCTTTTCGTTTTTGTTTGGCTGTCGTCGAGCTGGCCTTGAACCGATAGCTGTCGTTGCCGGTCTCGAGAATGTGGCAACGATGTGTGAGGCGGTCGAGGAGCGCGGTGGTCATCTTGGCATCACGGAACACGCTGGCCCATTCGCTAAAGCTCAGGTTGGTTGTGATAACGACGCTGGTGCGCTCGTAGAGTTTACTCAGAAGGTGGAACAGCAACGCGCCACCCGAAGCGCTGAACGGCAGATATCCCAGCTCATCCAAGATCACCAAATCGGCTTTCACCAGCACCTCGGCGATCTTTCCTGCCTTGCCTTGGGCCTTTTCTTGCTCCAACGCGTTGACCAACTCGACCGTGGAGAAGAAGCGCACACGCTTGCGATGATGCTCGATTGCTTGAATGCCGAGGGCGGTAGCGATATGCGATTTTCCCGTTCCAGGGCCCCCGATCAGCACTACATTCTCAGCCGCGTCCATGAACTCGCATCGGTGAAGCTGGCGCACTAATGCTTCGCGGACTTCGCTGGCGCCAAAGTCGAAGCCAGAGATGTCCTTGTATGCCGGAAAGCGTGCTGCCTTCATGTGGTAGGCGATGGAACGCACCTCACGTTCAGCCATCTCGGCCTTAAGCAGCTGCGACAACATGGGGATCGCTGCATCGAAAGCGGGCGATCCCTGCTCATGCAGGTCCTGCACAGCCTGTGCCATGCCCGGCATCTTCAGGCTGCGCATCATGATGACGATGGCAGCACCGGCGGGATCATGACGCATGACGTGTTCCTTCCGTGGTGCGTAGCCCGTCATATCGTGCGACATTGGCCTCGGGCTCCTTATTCAAAGAAAGGGCCGCAGGCGGGGTCACATCAGGCTGGTCTATCGGTGCGCCATCCACCAGCCTGTGAAGTAGGTTCAAGACATGGGTTTTTGTTGGCACGCCCGCCTCCAGCGCCATTTCCACCGCGCAAAGCACGGCCTGTTCGTCATGGTGGAGCACCAAGGACAGGACGTCGACCATCTCGCGGTCACCACCTGGCCTACGCAACATATGATCCTGCAGCTTCCGGAACCCTTCTGGCATCTCAACGAAGGGCGCCCCGTTGCGCAGCGCGCCGGGTTTGCGTTGAACCACCGCCAGATAATGGTGCCAGTCATAAATAACGCGCCCTGGCTGACGGTGTGAGCGTTCAATAATGCGCTCATGCGTGCAGACCACATGGCCTTCGGCGACGATGACCAGCCGTTCAGGATAGATGCGGAGACTGACAGGGCGGTTCGCAAAGCTGGCAGGCACTGAGTAGCGATTACGGTCGAATGCTATCAGACAAGTGGGGGATACCCGCTTGCTCTGCTCGACAAAGCCGTCAAACATTTTGGGCAGTGGCATCAGCGCGGCCTTCTCGGCGTCCCAGACATCCGCAATGTTGCCAGGCAATCTGCCATGCGGTGTCTCGGCCCACAGAAGCTTGCAGCGCTCCTCCAGCCATTCATTCAGCGCATTGAGGTTCGGAAAGGCGGGCATGAGTTGCCAAAGCCGTCGTGCTGCAGGCACGCCTTTGGCGTGATGGCGGGCGTCGCGCACACTCTTCTCAACCTGACCTTTCTCCCACCCTGCCGCGGGATTGCAGAACTCAGGGTCAAAGACATAATGGCTGGTCATCGCAAGGAACCGTGCGTTTACATCGCGCTTCTTTCCGACGCCAATCCGGTCGACGGCTGTCTTCATGTTGTCATAGACGCCACGCCCCGGAACACCCTCAAACACCCGAAAGCCATGCCAGTGGGCATCGAACAGCATCTCATGCGTTTGCAGCCGATAGGCCCGGACCAGAAATGCGCGGCTGTGTGACAGCTTGATATGGGCGACCTGAAGCTTGAGGCGCTCGCCCCCGACATAGGCCCAGTCCTCGCTCCAATCGAATTGGAACGCCTCGCCTGGCTGAAAGACCAACGGCACGAAAACACCACGGTCAGTCGTATGTTGAGCGCGCTGTCGTTCGCCCTTCCAGTTCCGCACGAAGGCCGCGACACGCTCATATGAACCATCAAAACCGAGCTGAACCAGATCCGCATGCATCCACTGGCTGACAGTGCATTGCCAAAGGCAATGTCACGAGAGGCTGCTTGGCCGTTCGCCGTTCCTTCCGTGATTTACGCTGCTCAGACAGCAACCAGCCTGTCAGCTTATCAGCATAAGGGTCCAACTTGCTCGGTCGGTTCAAAATCTGGAACTCGGGCTCAACTATCCCTGTCCGCAGATACTTCTTGATCGTGTTGCGAGACACCCCTGTCCGGCGCGCAATCTCGCGGATGGGCATCTTGTCTCGCAGAGCCCATTTCCGAATAATCCTCAGAAATCCCATGTCTAACACTCCAATAGCTCCCAGCTGATTCAAGCAGGGGCAAGGTTGCACATGGGTCAATTCTCAATGACAATTTCTACAGTTGCCGGGTCAGTTCTCGGTGACAATCAATACTTAGCCATTTGGCTGAGTGCTCGCTTACAGCATCTGCGATCCGGGTCGCCGAATGCTGCGACTATCCCATGGCGGTCATTGTCAGCTCAGGCGGCAAGGTCGCATATGCGTTCTTGTCGGAAAGCTTCAAAAAACTCGATAAGCTCACATTCCTCAAAAAGGGTACTCAGCTACCGAAAACCCATACCCTGCGGTTCAACGCCGATACGCATAATATCCGGTCCGCGCGCTCGATATGTGGGCAAACCAGTCTTGCTGAATGGTTCTCTTGCGGGCGACGGCTTACGTTGGATGAAGAAGTCATCGGTCTCGGTGCTTACGGCTTAACTCTCACTGTCCTGTCCAGCGAGGAAATAGCCGAGGATCCAGATGATGAAACCTACGAGGAAGAACAATCGCTTCAAGAGAGCTGGACCCCAAGGTTTGCGTACCGGAGATAGCGGCGTGTGCTTGATTGATGGCAACATCCAGCAGTTTGCGCGAAGCGGCAGGGCGTATGGATGATCTCACGATGTGCATGAGGCTACAATGCCGTCATACATTTACGAGCTGCTCAAAGGCAGCTTCGGGCCGAACGCGGTGGCCTACAGAAAGGGCGGAGAATTCCGTATCCTGAATTATTTGCCAACTTATCTAAGCCACAGAGCCGTTGCGACATCGGTTAGATTGGGCTGAAATTCGTCATTTGCTGCGCTCCGCACCAATGGCAGCTCAGGGCTGTAGGCGGCCGCCTGTCCTTAGTGAATAAAATTGTAAACATGAAAACGCGCGGCTGATCAGGGTGGGTTGTAAGCGTCCAGTCCGCTGTCATGGGCAATGGCCATGCGGTGACTGAAGTCCAATTGAAATGTTCACTTGGCGTTGAAAGGGGAAGCGGCGAACCTGGCGCAAACCTTTAAGCCCTTCATATTTGCGAAAATCAAATAGGTTATTGAATTAAAATGATATCAGAATGCTTGGCTGCATCCGCGACGCGCAAACTTATGCGCGCCACGCAATTTTATGTGCTTCCCTACAAACGCCTAAAAATCCAGGTTCTCGACGCTGAGCGCGTTTTGCTGGATGAATTCGCGGCGGGGTTCTACGACGTCGCCCATCAGCTTGGTGAACAGGTCGTCTGCTTCGGCCATATCCGCGACCTTAACCTGCAACAGGGTGCGGGCGTCGGGGTCGAGCGTAGTTTCCCACAGCTGGTCGGGGTTCATTTCGCCCAGACCTTTGTAGCGTTGCAGGGACAGGCCTTTTTCACCTTCGGCAAGGATCGCTTCAAGCAGGTCCATGGGGCCGTGGATCAGCTGGCTACGGTCTTTGCGAACCAGTTTGGCGGGCGTGCCGTAGACGTCTTGCAGATGCTCTGTGAACCCGCCCGAGCGTTTGGCCTCGCCCGACCGCAGCATGCGACCGTCGAGGGTGCGCACCTCTTCCACGCCGCGCAGGATGCGGGCGAGGCGGACGCCGTGGTCTTGGGTGATGCGGCCTTGCCAGCCACGTTCCCATTCCAATGCGATCAGGTTCAGACGCTCTGCGACCTTGTCGGCCACGCCTTGCAGATCAGCATCAACCGCGCCCGGCACAAAGGCACCGGCGATGGCGGCCTGTTCCAGAATATGACGGGGGTAATGGGTCGGGAAAGCTTCGAGAACACGACGCATCTGGCGGGCCAGATCGACAACGCGGGCCAGATCCTGACCGGTGATTTCCTCGCCATTGCCCTGTTTTAGCATAGCGCCTTCAATGCCTTGCTGGATCAGGTAGTCCTCCATCGCGGCCTGATCCTTGAGGTAGACCTCGGACTTGCCACGCGACACTTTGTACAAGGGCGGCTGCGCGATATAGAGGTGGCCGTTCTCGATCAGCTGCGGCATCTGACGGTAGAAGAACGTGAGCAGCAGCGTGCGGATGTGCGCGCCGTCAACATCCGCATCGGTCATGATGACAATCTTGTGGTAGCGCAGTTTATCGATGTTGAATTCATCGCGACCAATTCCGGTGCCGAGCGCCATAACAAGGTTGCCGATTTCCTGACTGCCCAGCATCCGGTCAAACCGGGCGCGTTCGACGTTCAGGATCTTACCTTTCAGGGGCAAGATCGCCTGTGTCTGGCGGTCACGGCCCGTTTGCGCAGAGCCACCGGCGGAGTCACCCTCCACCAGAAAGACTTCGGTTTTGGACGGGTCTTTTTCAGAGCAATCCTTGAGCTTGCCCGCAAGGAAGTTCACGTCCATCGCGGTCTTGCGGCGGGTCAGGTCGCGGGCCTTACGCGCCGCTTCGCGGGCGTGGGCGGCTTCGATGATCTTGCCGACGACGATCTTGGCAATCTGCGGGTTTTCTTCAAACCATTCCGCCAGCTTTTCGTTCACCAGGCCTTCAACGGCGGGGCGCACTTCGGAGCTGACAAGCTTGTCCTTGGTCTGCGAGCTGAACTTGGGGTCGGGCACCTTGACCGACAGCACGCAGGTCAGGCCTTCGCGGGCGTCATCCCCGGTGAAGGATACTTTTTCCTTCTTCGCGATACCCGAGGACTGCGCGTAGTTGTTGATCGTCCGCGTCAGCGCCCCGCGGAAGCCCGCGGTGTGGGTGCCGCCGTCACGCTGCGGGATGTTGTTGGTAAAGGGCAGCACGTTTTCATGGTAGCTGTCGTTCCACCACATCGCGACTTCGACGCCGATATCGTCTTTCTCGCCCGAGATGAAAATCGGTTCGGGCATGACAGAGGTTTTCGACCGGTCGAGGTATTTCACGAATTCCTTCACGCCGCCTTCATAGAAAAGCTCGGTCCGCAGAGGTTCGGCAGGGCGCTCATCGGTCAGGATGATGCGCACGCCGGAGTTCAGGAACGCCAGTTCGCGCAGACGTTTTTCCAGCGTCTCGAAGCTATAATCGAGGTTCGAAAATGTCTCGGTCGAGGCCATGAACCGGACTTCGGTGCCGGTACGTTCGGTGGGGCCCACGACCTCTAGGTGTTTGGTGGTGAAACCGCCTTCAAAGCGCGCGACGTGTTCCTTGCCTTCGCGCCAGATGCGCAGTTCCAGCCAATCGGAAAGCGCGTTCACAACCGAAACGCCCACGCCGTGCAGACCGCCGGACACCTTGTACGAGTTGCTGTCGAACTTACCGCCCGCGTGCAACTGGGTCATGATGACCTCGGCGGCGGAAACGCCTTCTTCCTGGTGGATACCGACGGGAATACCGCGCCCGTTGTCACTGACCGAAACAGAGCTGTCATCGTGAATTGTGACGTTCACCGCATCCGCATGACCGGCCAGCGCCTCGTCAATGCCGTTGTCCACGACCTCATAGACCATGTGGTGCAGACCCGACCCGTCATCGGTGTCACCGATATACATGCCCGGACGTTTGCGAACCGCTTCTAAGCCTTTGAGAACCTTAATGGAATCTGCGCCATATTCCTCGGGGAGCTGATCGGTGTCGGACATATTGGGAAACCTTCTTTTGTTACCCAATTTATAGTGTTTTCCGCCACGATTGTCACGCGCCTGACACAAGATTTTGCGTTAGACAAAGGGGATGAGCAAACCTACGCAGATCAGCAGCGCACCGGCCACGATGTTGATGCGTTTCAGGGTCGCCGGGTCGGTCATCAGGCCGCGCAATTTGCCCACTAAAGCGGCGATGGCAAGGTTCCCGAACAGCGGGATCGCGACGGATGCGGCGATGATCGCGCCCACGTCCAATGCGGTGACATGGCGCAGATCAAAGAAGCCCGGCAGCACACCGATATAGAACAGAACGGCCTTTGGGTTGCCCAGAATGGCCAGCAACCCGGCACCGAAACCGGCCCACGCGCCGGGGCGGGTCAGACGGTTGTCACGGTCGATCTTGGCGTCGGCATGGCGGATCAGCAACACGCCCATGATCAGGAACACGGCACAGGCGATCCAGCGCATGCCCAGCATGAACATATCAAACACCGACAAGATCCAGCTGATGCCAAGCACCGCCACCAGCGGCCAGAGCATATCACCGATCGCCACCCCAAGGGCGAGCGGCCATGCCGCGCCAAACCCGCCCGAAAGCGCGCGTGCCATGATGGCAAGCCATACAGGGCCCGGGGTCAGAAACAGGATCACGAGCGCGCCGCAGTACAGCAGCAGATCGGGCAGGGCGATGGTCATGGAAGCATCCTTGCAGTTGAAAGGCCGAGGGTCTCTGTCACCTCAAGCCGTTGTGCGCGGGGGCCGAGCGTATCGAACAGCTCTTCTCCGGTACCGGTCATCCAGGCTTGGGCACCAAGGGCGCACAGTTCGTCATAGAGCGCGGCGCGACGGTCGGCGTCCAGATGGGCAGCGACCTCGTCCAGCAACAGCAGAGGCGGTGCGCCGAAATCAGCGGCCAATGCGCGGGCGTTCGCAAGGATCAGCGACACCAGCAGGGCCTTCTGCTCTCCGGTTGAACAATCACGCGCGGGCACGTCCTTGGCGGCATAGACCCCTTCAAGATCGGCGCGATGCGGCCCGATCAGGGTCCGCCCTGCTGACAGATCCCGCATCCGGTTATCGGCGAGCGCCTGACGCAACCCCTCGGCGGTGGTGGGCATGTCGCAGATCAGATCAAGCGTCGCGGTGGGAAAGGCGGTCTCGGCCTGTGCCTGCGCTTCGGTGATGGCTTGCAAGGCGGCGACACGGTTGGCGTGGATCGCGCTACCGGCTTCGGCCATTTGCTGTTCCAGCGCGACATACCACGACGGTTCGCGCACCATGTCCTTCAGCAGGCGGTTGCGTTCGCGCATGGCCTTTTCATAGGCAAGCGACTGATCTGCATGGTCAGGCAGAAAGCTGAGCGTCATGCGGTCAAGGAAACGGCGGCGACCTTCGGCGCCTTCGATCCACAGACGGTCCATCGACGGGATAAGCCAGAGCACCCTCGCGATGCGCCCTAATCCGGTCTGCGCCGTCGCCTTGCCGTCAATCCGCACTTGCCGCGCGGCACCCGCCTCTGACCAGATCTCGACCTCGTGGATCTGGCCCAGACTGTGCAGATGTGCGGTGATCTTCCAGCCAAGCGCCTCTGGCCGGCGCGTCATATCCGACGCGCTTGACCGGCGCAGGCCGCGGCCGGGGGACAACAAAGACACGGCTTCCAGAATATTGGTCTTTCCCGCGCCATTGGGCCCGAAAATAGACACAGGCCGCGCGTCGCAATCTACCACCGCACGTTTATGCGAGCGAAAATGCGACAGCGTCAGCCGGGAGAGGTAAAGCCCGCTCATACGATTGGTATGAATGCGTTAAGATGTTCGACGTAGCCTGTCAGCGTCACACACGCATCGGCATGACGACATAGACCGCAGACATATCATTGCCTTCGCGCATCAACGTCGGATCACCGGAGGAGTTGAACAGGAACACGGCGTTTTCACGATCCACCTGGCTTGCGATCTCAAGCAGGTATTTCGCGTTAAACCCGATCTCCAGCCGTTCGTCGGCATAGGCGACGACCAGTTCTTCCTCGGCGGCACCGCTGTCAGGCGCGTTGACGGACAGCACCAGACGATCTTCGTCCAGTTGCAGCTTGACGGCGCGGGACCGTTCGGAGCTTACGGTCGCAACACGGTCCACGGCGCGGGCGAAATCGCTGGCGTCGACTTCCATCTTGCGGGTGTTGCCCTGCGGGATCACGCGGGTGTAGTCGGGGAACGTCCCGTCGATGACCTTGGAGGTCAGCGTGATGTCCGGTGTGGCAAAGCGGATCTTGGTCTCGGACACGGAAACGGCGATTTCCATATCGTCGTCGTCCAGCAGCTTGCGCAGCTCGCCCACGGTTTTGCGGGGCACGATCACGCCGGGCATTTCGGCGGCACCCTCGGGCATGGGCGCGTCGATGCGGGCCAGACGGTGGCCATCGGTGGCAACGCAGCGCAGTACCTTGCTGCCTTCGCTGTCCGAAATATGCATGTAAACGCCGTTCAGATAGTACCGTGTTTCTTCGGTCGAGATGGCGAATTTGGATTTGTCGAACAGACGGCGCAGCACGGGGGCAGGGGCCTTGAAGTTCGACTGGTATTCAGAAGTCGCCATGACGGGGAAATCTTCGCGCGGCAATGTCGCTAGCGAGAAGTTGGACCGGCCTGCTTCGACGGTCAGACGCCCCGCGGCGCTGTCGGCGGTCAGGCTGATCAACGCGCCATCAGGCAGCTTGCGCACGATCTCATGCAATGTGGTCGCGGAAACCGTGGTCGCACCGGCACGTTCGACCTGCGCCGCGGCCTTGTCGACCACTTCGATGTCCAGATCGGTCGCGCGGAACGACGCGTCAGAGCCTTCGGCCTCGATCAGCACGTTGGCGAGGATTGGGATGGTATTGCGGCGCTCTACCACGGATTGGGCCTGTGATACGGCCTTAAGCAGCGCGGCGCGTTCAATGCTGAATTTCATATGCCATCTCCATTCCGGCAGTCCGGGAGGGCAAACTACCCGATACCAATGTATTCACAAGAGTTTTGTTGACTTTTCAGCACGAAACGAAGGCCCGTCAAGGCCTTCGCGTGTCTTCTGTGCAAGCTGGTGCTCTTAAGCCTCGAGAGAGCGGCGCAGCAGTTCCAGATCTTCGGCGATCTGACCGTCGTTCTGTTTAAGCTCTTCGATGCGTTTCACGCCGTGCATCACGGTCGTGTGGTCGCGCCCGCCAAAACGGCGGCCAATTTCGGGCAACGAACGGCTGGTCATTTTCTTGCACAGATACATGGCGACCTGACGCGGGCGGGCATAGCTGCGCAGACGCTTGGGGCCGACCATATCGCTGAGGCGGATGTTGTAATGCTCGGACACTTTGCGCTGGATCTCTTCGACGCTGACTTTGCGTTCAGAGGCACGCAGTACGTCGGCCAGACAATCCTGCGTCAGGTCCATGTTGATCTCGCGGCCGACAAGCGATGCAAAGGCGAACAGACGGGTCAACGCGCCTTCCAGCACACGGACGTTGGTGGTGATGCGATGCGCCAGAAACTCGAGCACGCCAGCTTCGACCTCAAGACCGGGGTAGTTCTTGCGCTGCGCTTCCACCTTGTTTTGCAGAATGCCAAGACGCAGTTCGTAGTCGGTCGGATGCAGGTCAACGACCAGACCGCATTGCAGACGCGATTTTACGCGGTCCTCAAGATCCTTGATCTCGCCCGGGGCGCGGTCTGCGGAAATAATGATCTGTTTGTTCTGATCCACGAGAGCGTTGAACGTGTGAAAGAATTCTTCCTGCGTGCTGTCCTTGCCCGCGATGAACTGAACATCGTCCACCATCAGCACGTCGACCGAGCGGAAGATTTCCTTGAAGTCCATCATCTTGCGATCACGCAGCGCCTGCACGAAGCGATACATGAATTGTTCAGCCGACAGGTACAGCACGTTCAGTTCGGGTTTGCGAACCTGAAGCTCTTGCGCAATGGCGTGCATCAAGTGGGTTTTGCCCAAGCCGACACCACCATAAAGAAACAGCGGGTTGAAGGTGACGGGGCCACCTTCGGCAACGCGACGTGCGGCGGCGTGGGCCAGTTCGTTGGGTTTGCCGACAACAAAGTTGTCAAAGCTAAAGCGGGCGTCAAGCGGGGCGGCGTTGATCTGGCTGTTCGCAGGCTGGGCTGCGGCGGCGGGCTTGGGGCGGGCTGGGGCAGGATCAATGGCGGCGGGTTTGTCCTGTGGGGCGACCGCGAATTTCAGACGGCTGATGCTGATGTCTTCGGACTGCATTTCATGCAGCAGCAGATCGGCGAAGTTCTGGCTGACATAGTTGCCAAAGAAATTGGTCGGTACGAACAACGTGCAAATGCCGTCTTCGATGGGGCCAACAGTCAGCGGGTCAATCCAGGTGGTAAAGTTGTTCTGTCCAACCGTCTTTAAAAGCCGGTCCCGAATTGTCGTCCATTCTGCCTGCATCAT